>JBBIOZ010000121.1:0-2054 GCA_037443105.1 Methanocellales archaeon | reverse complement strand
TGCTCTATTATCTCGCTCCCCGGAGTCCCCTTCTTAGCGTGCTCCCCCCAGATTTTAAGTTCTTCATCATTTTTCTCATGAGCATCTTTGAGATAAATCACTGGAACATTTTGTTTTCTCGCTTTTGCAAGCAGAGATCTTATCGCAGGTACGATGCTCTGCGCCTCTAAGCTGCCGAATTTACCTGTTACGAAATCAACTATCATGTCTATTACTAAAATTGCGCGGGACATGATCAACAAATACTGCAGGAGTAAGATAAATTGTTTTTGTTTAAATAAATTACATCGAGGTGGGCGCAGCTATCCCCAGCAGTTCAAGGGTATTTCGAAGCACAATCCTCGCGCAATCCACCAAGCCAAGCCTTGCCTTTCTAAGTTCCTCATCTTCAGCGCTCAGCACTGGTATATATCTATAGAATTGATTGAAGCTCTCAGCCAGTTCTCGAGCGTATGTGGCAAGGAGGTGTGGCTTCAGGTCTCTTGCGGCGATTTCTACCACGCTTGAGAGTTTGGATATTTTTTTAATCAATGCTATTTCTTCCTTTTCAATTAGCAGAGCTGGGTTGAAGTTTTCATCGAATTCTATGTTCGCTTCCCTGGCTTTCTCAAATATACTGCACGCCCTTGCGTGAGCATATTGAATAAATGGCGCTCCTTGTTTTTCAAAGTCAAGGGCTTGCTCCCAGCTGAAGGTTATTCCCTTTTCAGGTGCTACTTTTACTATGTCAAACCTCACGGCGCCTATTCCCACCACTTCAGCTATTTCTCGCTTTCTGGTTTCGGGAAGCTCTTTTCTTCTTTTGTCCACCTCTATATATGCTCTTGCAATTGCTTCTTCGATGAGATCGTCAAGGTTAACAACCACTCCCTTCCGGGTTGACATTCTTCCTTCAGGTAGCGTTACGAATGAATGGTAAACGATCCTCGGCTTTTTTTGCACATTTAAAATCTTAAGTGCTGCATTCAACTGCTCCATCGCCAGTTTTTGGTCCTCGCCGAGTATATTTATAGCAACTTCAGCCTGTGAAAACTTCCAGAGATGATAGGCAATATCTCTGGTGGTATAAAGAGTAGTGCCATCGCTCCTGGTTAAAACAAATTCCTTTTCAAGCTCTGATAAGTTTAAAATTAAAGCGCCATCTTTAACTGAGGCTAATTTTGACTTTGCAAGCTGCCTCACCACTTTTTCCACATCGCTATTGAATACAAATTGAGATTCCCAGACGATTTTATCATAGGTAACATTCAATCTATGCAGCGTTTGCATTTGTCCAGCGATGCATTTCTCCACCACTTTTTTGAATTTCTCTCTCACCTCAATATCTCCTTTTTCATACTGGACAAGCAGCCTTGAGATCTCTTTCTCAACCTCAGGATCTTTCTCAAGTAGAGAGGTTGCTCTTCGATAATACTGCACAACTTCATAGTCAGGCTTTTCATATTCAAGAGGCTCAAGTGTTTTTGGGTCGATGTTGTCGTAGCCCCAGACTATTGCAGCTACCTGCTTACCCATGTCATTGACATAGTACTGCACTTCTACATCATAGCCAGCTGCTCGCAGCAGCCTAGCAATGGTATCGCCTATCACTGGATTTCTCCCCCTTCCCACATGCAGCGGCCCGGTTGGATTTGCGGAGGTATGTTCAAGTATTATTTTTTTACCACGTTTCGGCAGCCTCCCATAGGCTTCTTGCTTTCTCTCCACCTCACGCAGTGTCATTTCCAGAAATAGCTTGCTGGTATGGAAGTTGATGTAAGCCCCTGCAAGTTCAACTCTATCTATAAGCGAGTATTCCTCAAGCTCCATATTACGCTTGATTTCTTCAGCTATCCAATTCGGTGGCTTTTTGTGCTTAGGCGCGAGTTTGAATGCAATCGAAGATGCAAGATCAGCGATCTCCCCGGGTTCTTCCAAATTTAAATCTTCGGCTTCATAGCCTGCTTTTTTTATTGCTTTTGTTAAAACTCCTTCAACTTCTCTTTTGAATGCAAGGAACATTTCTACACCCCTCCTTTATATCTTAAGATCCCAGCAATTCCACCGAAAGCACG
>JBBIOZ010000120.1:1018-2055 GCA_037443105.1 Methanocellales archaeon | reverse complement strand
TTGAACATCGTGATACCAGATTTCACTGTCGAAAGACTGCACCCCTAGCTCACACCAGCTTGCTTCAGCGCCTCGCACATTGTTTCATTTATATCCTCAGGATTTGCCTCAAAGCCAAAACTTACCCTCCACCTCAAACTTAGACTTGATAAACCCTATAATCTCAAGCATCCCCTCCCAAGTAAGACTCGAGGTCTCCCTCCAAAGTAAACATCACCTCCATTCAGATCAGCCGGGGATACTGCTCCATCTTTGAAAAGCTTGTTCCTTTAAGCCCCCATTTTATCATCTGCTGAGCAATTCTTTCAACAATCATGCTATTCCCTTTTTTAGCTCTTTTCAACAGATTGCATATAAAATGAGTAATAAGTTAGCCTAAATTGCTAAAAATAAAGTCATGGCAATGCCTGAGAGTATTGGAATTGTGAGATTGTCATCAAGTGCCTCCTCAAACAGATTCAGAGGCAGGGAGTCTGCAAGAGCAGCTACTGTCGCACCTATTAATGCCACTTCAAATGGAAGAAAAACGCAGCCTAGGGAGAAGCAGATGACAAGCATTGTTAGGAATAGCCCAGCAGGTTTCCTTTTTCTCCCCCTCGATTCCTTAAGACCAGCGTCTATTCTCTTAATCTCGAAAGCAGCGCCTGCTATTCCACTGATACTATCTCCAATGGCAAGCATCAGCAGCGTGGATATGGCAATTTCTTTCTGGAAAAATAAGATTGCGAGGAGAGCGGAAAAAGCGAAGTAAAGCGCTCCTGAAATCCCCAGCTGCTCGTGAGAGCGCGCGAAGGAAACCTGCCAGCCATATTTTAAGCGATGCCATTCTAAAGAAAGAGCAGCTAAAAAGCAAATTGAAATAATTAAAACAGCGACCTCCCAGATAGCGAATATATAAAAAATTGGAATTAGAGAACCGCTTATATGAATTGCTTTTCGCTTCAGCTCTTTTTCGAGCAATTTTAGCTCTGCCATTTTTAATTTATAGGCTTGCCGAGGCTCTCGAATTTAATTTCGCCGTAGATTAGCTTCCTTAT
>JBBIOZ010000120.1:0-1008 GCA_037443105.1 Methanocellales archaeon | reverse complement strand
AGAAGCTAAATCGTCAATAGTAATTCTTTTTTGCTTCATTGTATCTCTATCTCTGATTGTAACCGTGTTATCCTCAAGCGTATCGAAGTCGATTGTTAATGCGAAGGGCGTGCCTATTTCATCATTCCTTCTATATCTTCGACCTATGCTGCCTGAGTCGTCGTACTCAGCCATTATTCTCTTAGATCTCAGTTCTCTGAATATCTGCTGAGCTTTTTCCATCAACTCCTCACGCGAGAGCAATGGTAATACTGCAACTTGAATGGGTGCTATCTCCGGTGGAAGTGAGAGCACTATTCTCGTTTTCTCTTCTCCTTCTTCCGCTCCTTCCACTTCGACTTCTTTATAGCAGGATTCTAGAACGCCGTAGAAGGTTCGGTCAATTCCAAAGCTTGGTTCGATCACATGAGGTATGATATATTCTCCTCGAATTTCTTCTGTTATGGTCTCGTACTTGACCATTTTTTTATCAACTTCTATTTCCTCGCCATCGATGTTAACAGTTATTTTATCTCTATTGAGCTCCTCCTCTGAGAGTGATTTTAAAGCAGCTGCTATTTTATCTGCTTTATCCTTATAAATTGGGCCAATTTGAGACATATCTGGCTTCACAACCAGTTTCTTCACTAGCTTCGGTTTATCATAGGGCACGAAAACACTCATATCAACGCCGCTGAGCTTTTGATGATTGGTCAAGTCATAGTTTGTTCTATCAGCTATTCCCACCCCTTCAACCCAGCCAAATCTCTCAGTATAGATTTCTGCATCCCAGCAGTCAGAATCATAATGTGCTCTTTCGGTTGATTTATGCTGTCTGAATCTGAGTCTCTCATCGCCGATTCCAACTCTTCTCAGGAAGAGATATGTGAGGGCTATTTGATAGGCAAGCATTTCATGTGCAATTATCCCCTGCTTGACTGCTTCTCCAAAGCTCATTCTCTTGGGATCGGCTCCTGCAATTTGGTCCTTCTCTGAATACAGCGTTGTAATGATATTTGCAACTTTGCT
>JBBIOZ010000119.1:0-2066 GCA_037443105.1 Methanocellales archaeon | reverse complement strand
ATTGCCTTTGCGACGCAAACTTTTTTAAGCTGCAGGCCCTTGACCTCGACCTCCACATAGTCAAATCCCTTCAGGCCATCTGCTATGATCACCGGCGCGGAGAGGGTTTCATAGGTATAGCCATTTTCCATGGCTATCTGAATTCTGCCAGCTGCAAAGTTTCGATCTCTAATCATACCCAAGCCAGTGGTCTCAGTGACGAATGGCATACCGCCTCTCTCTCTTACCATCTCTGCAACTTTTCGAATGAAAATAGAACGCAGCGATTTTGTATTTCCTCGATCGCCAAAGTGTGTTTTCAAAGCCACTATGTCTCCTCTTTCTACGATGTCTAATACATGGCTTTTAGCCAGCAATCGCTCAAGCTTGCTCGTCAAACTGAGCTCTGGCTGATACCACTTTTCAAGTTCAACAACCGCTGCTCGCGCATTTGTGAAAAAAACTTCTGGTTTCATACTTACTACTTTTTAGGTTTAGATATTTAAATGTTAAAAAGTTATCAACAAAAAATTTATTCCACACCCTGCAATGTAGAATGGGTGTAAAAATGTTGCAGTATGAGAATATTCTTTTTGAGAAAGAAGAAGGCATTGCGGTATTGAAGATCAATCGACCTGAAAAGCTCAACTCGCTCAACACCAAGGCATTGCAGGAGCTTGAGGCAGCTTTGAACGTGATTGATAAGGATAGCGAGATCAGCGTGGTAATATTGACAGGCAGCGGCGACCGCGCTTTTATAGCAGGTGCGGATATAGCTGAGATGAAGGATAAGAATGAGGAGGAAGGCAGGAAGTTCGCTGAGCTGGGGCACAGGATTACTGCTAAAATTGAGGCTATGGGAAAACCAGTTATTGCTGCTGTGAATGGCTATGCTCTCGGGGGAGGGTGTGAAATGGCAATTGCCTGCGATATCATAATCGCAAGCGAAAATGCTGTTTTTGGCCAGCCTGAAGTCAGCCTTGGGATATGTCCAGGCTGGGGTGCAACCCAGCGACTGGCGAGATGGATTGGAATTGGAAGGGCAAAGGAGCTGATCTACACTGGTAATAGAATAGATGCAAAGGAAGCTGAGAAGATAGGCTTGGTGAATAAAGTGGTGCCACTGGAGAAATTGATGTCAGCAGCGAGGGAAATTGCGAATAAAATTGCAAGCAATGCACCATTGGCAGTGAAATATGCCAAGCAGGCGATAAATGAAGGAGTGACGCAGGGCGCAAGCACGGGATTTAAACTTGAAGCCGAGCTATTTGGGAGGTGCTTCGCAACTGAAGATCAAAAAGAGGGTATGGGGGCTTATCTGGAGAAGAGGAGGGCAAAGTTCAAAGGTAGATGAGAAAAGGTGAAATACTTTTTTAAAACAATAAGCTTATTTCTTTCCGCCTGCATAAATGCCAGCGATGAGTTCAGATTTACCAACTGATAAGAAAATGTCATTGATAGAGCACATCATAGAACTTCGAAATCGCATGCTGAAAGTGGTTATTGCATTCATAGTAATTGCATTTTTAGTTTTTCCATTCACAAATTCTCTCATTGCAGCGATCTGGGAATATCTGATTCCAGAGGGTGTGAAGATGGTTATGTATGAGCCGCTGGAATTCCTCATCGTGCAGATCACTCTCGCGCTGATCATAGCAGCTGCTGTGGGTATACCCCTGCTGGTCTACGAGCTGTTTCAATATGCTAATCCTGGGCTGTATCCTCACGAGAAGAGATATTTTTTCTTAATAGTTCCATTTTCCATGCTGCTATTCATCGCTGGAGCGGCGGTTGGCTTTTTCATCCTTCTTCCAGTTTTTTTCCATTTAATGGTATATTACTCAAATGGCGTAGCAGTGCCAATGCTTTCAATTGGCAGAACATTCTCAGTGGTAATCACATTTCTCGCTGGACTTGGACTTGTCTTCCAACTGCCTTTATTAATCGTATTTGCATTAAAACTTGGTTTGGTGAAATACAGCGATTTAAAAAGTCAGAGGCCGCTGATCTATGGAGCGCTTATTGCATTTGCAATTTACATCTCACCTGATCCAACTATGTTTTCCCAGCTACTGGTGGACGTGCTT
>JBBIOZ010000118.1:0-2258 GCA_037443105.1 Methanocellales archaeon | reverse complement strand
AGCACGCAGGAGCTGCTCGCCCTCCTCAAAATCTGTGGAGATGAATTCTACCTTTGTATTCATTTTCTCTGCGAGTTTGGAGAGCTCTAAAACGATATCCTCACTCTCAGCAACTGTCAGAGTGGAGTGGCATTTCGCACAGGCTTCGCTTATGGCTTTTTCATTTACACCTGGCCTTCTGACGACTGTTATATTTTTCATGCTACCGCAATTCTGGCAGCGCAATTTCAGCCTAGTTTTTCGCAGGTCTTCGGAAAGCAGCAGTACTTCAACTGCTCCAGCCTCTAGGTTTTTCCTCACCTCCTCCTCGCCATAAACAGCGAGTCCTCGATCACTCGCAAGTTCTTTCATAAACCTCTCCATCACTTTTTTTTCTCTTATTAAATCAAGGCCCTCCAGCGTTTCTCTCGCTGCATCGACTAGTTCATATAGCCCGGATTCATCGGTGTATGAAACATCGAAGCTCCCGAGGATCTTCTTCTGCAATTCATGGTGGAGATATTCGCCTTTTATGAATTCTTCCTTCGTGGGAGAGGGTCCGCCGATTAAGATACCCTCCAGCTCTGGTATATTTAGGAATATATTGCTTGCGTGGCTGCCGATTCTTTTGTAAAATTCATTGATAGCGATGAGCCTAAGCTGCTGGAAGCGATGTGCGCTTTGACCGCCTTTTTTCTGCTTTCCAGGCACGTTTGAAGTTAGATATCTATTGACCTCAATGTGCTTGCCTTTGAGTGTGCCTATCGTGGCCTCTCTTCTGTCGAGCACAATTAAGCCGTAAATTTTTTTCTCCTTCAGCATCTCCTCAAGCGGCTCCAATATGAATTCTGAACCGCAGCGATACATATATGTCTTAATTGGCTCAGGGGGCTCTATAATAAAAGTCTCTATGGAAGTGCGATCACCGCTTACAGGGATTGCACCTGTGAAGATCACAAGTCCATTTTTGGGAGGCCGCTGGTAATATTTCAATCTAGCCATGATTGAATCCAGAGCGCTTTGAACATTCACCCTCGTGGACTTAGATTTGATATTTGAAGCTTGGCCGTGTTCATCTCTCAGCTGAGCTATTACATCTGAAATTTGCTTATCAGGCGGTATATAAAGCGAGATGAGCTCAGTGCCTTTGCCTACCTTGGCCTTGAGGTCTTCAAGCTGAAGTTTGAATTCGTATTTTCGCTGTGCCTCCTCTATCATTGATACTAAATTAAGAAGGCAGCATTGTATATATACGCTACCTTGGCTTTAACTATAAAAATTAAATGCACAAAGTTTAAGTATATTGACTTAAATTGAACTTTAAAGTATAATATTATACATTAGGTGATGTTTTGAGGGATTACATTAAGAAGATAAGCGAAAAACAAGATTTAACATTCCAAGAAGCCAAAGATGCAATGGCGCAAATACTGGCAAGCGCAACAGACTCGCAAATAGCTGCTTTTTTAATGGGCTTGAAATTCAAGGGCGAAACAAGCGAGGAAATCGCTGGAATGGCAAGCGCTATGCTTGAGAGAGCAAGGAAAATAGATCCAAGAGTAAATGGAGCGCTGATAGATACCTGCGGCACAGGCGGGGATGCTTCAAATACCATAAACATAAGCACAGCAAGTGCAATAGTAGCTGCTGCTTGCGGAGTCGCAGTTGCAAAGCACGGCAATTTTTCAATTACCTCAAAATCTGGAAGTGCCGATGTACTTCGAGCACTTGGAATTAAAATAGAGCAGGAGCCTGAAATGGTAAAGGAATCCATAGAGAGGGTTGGAATTGGATTCATGCTTGCTCCAATTTTCCATCCAGCGATGAAAAGAGTGGCGCATATTCGAAGAGAACTTGGAGTGCGCACCATATTCAACATCCTAGGGCCGCTTTCCAACCCGGCGCATCCGACAGCTCAATTGATAGGCGTTTTCAAGCTCCAGCTATGCCAGAAATTCGCTGAAGTATTAAAAATCTTGGGGCGAAAGAGAGCGATTGTAGCGCATAGCCAAGGCTTGGATGAAATCTCAAATCTAGGCGAGACCGCGATTGCAGAGCTTAACAATGGCAAGATAGAATGCTATGAAATATCCCCAGCTCAATTTGGATTGAGAGTTGCAGCTTTAAATGAAATACAGGGTGGCACTCCTGAGGAAAACGCAGCTGCTTTAATAAAAGTCTTGAAAGGTGAAAAAGGAGCGAAGCGAGATATCGTTTAAATGAATTCAGCGGCTGCTGTTTATATCAGCGGTCTAGCTTCAGATTTTAAAGAGGGATTT
>JBBIOZ010000117.1:0-2642 GCA_037443105.1 Methanocellales archaeon | reverse complement strand
TCGATGATAAGTTGAGAGCTGAGCTCTATTATTGCTCTGCTGCCATCTTTTCTTACAAATTCAAATTCAAGCGTTGATTCCTGCAGCTCTCCAACGGCAGCCTTTTGAAGTTCCGCTCTAGCTTTCTCCAGCTCCTCAGGGGGTAGAAGCTTGGAGATATTCATTCCCAGTAATTCCTCTCGTTGATAGCCACTTAGCCTCTCACTCGATTTATTTACCGAAGTAATAAATCCATTTAAATCAAGGGCGAAGATTGCATCATAGGCATTTTCAAATAGCTCGCGATATTTCCTCTCGCTCTCGCAAAGTGCTTCGTAAAGCCGCATGCGTTCGGTGATATCCTTCATCACGCTTAAGCTGCCTGTGATCTCTCCATTTGCATTTTTCAGCAGTGAAGCTGAAACACTGAGATAAATCTCCCTTCCATCTTTAGTTTCACCCTTTATTTCAAGATTAGAAATCTTGCCATCGCTGCTCTCACGCATTCTTCGCATGATAATTTGCGCTGTTTCAACATCTCTATAAAATTTAATTTTGCCTCCCTCCGCAATATTCTTCCCGATTGCTTCCTCTTTAGAGTAGCCAAAAATTTTCTCAGCGCCGCTGTTGATCAAAACAATATTTCCCCCTTCATCGAGAACAATTATAGCATCACTTGTGCTTTCAATTAAATCATAGAGAAATTCCTTTGTCCAACTAAGCTCATTTTTATTAGACATTCATCCTCCTTTATTCCCATTTCTTTATGTAATTTGCAATAAATAAATTTTTTTTAAAAAAATGTATATAATTCTGCATTTTTAAGCGATAGTAGTCATTATCGCACAAAATTTAGCTAGAAGCCTTTTTTTAGTATTTCAATTGCTTTGGCAAGATCTTGCTGCTCTTTTAAAATAGGTAAAATTGGATCTCCAATCTTTCGAATTCGCTCAGGAATGGTATGGATATTGAAATCTTGAGGCTTGAAATCCAGCTGCTCAAGCTCTCGCCATTGGAGAGGCGCCGATACTGCTGCTCCCGGTACTGGTTTTAAGGAATAGGGAGAGGTGATGGTTCTGCCTAGGGAATTTTGAGCGAAGTCTAAGAGTACCTTTCCCCTTCGCTTTTCAATAGGCCTTTGCTCAGCTATAACCCCGGGATGGAGGCTTTGAATCATAGAGCCAATTATTCGAACCATTTCTCTTATCTCCTTGAATTCATATTTCCTCTCCACTCCAACTAATAGATGGAGGCCTGTGGCTCCTGAGGTCTTGGGATATGCTTTTAAACCCAGTTCCCTTAATCCATCTCTTATTATGAGAGCAACTCTAGCTGCTTCCTTAAAATCTGCTGGATGAAATGGGTCTAAATCAAATAGCATGAGATCAGGCTGACTGAAGCTATCCCGCTTTGAAAGGGTTATATGGAACTCAATGTTGGTGAGATTTGCCAGCCATATCAAGCTTGGTTTATTGTTGCAAATTACGTAGTTTATAGTTCTACCTTCAGAGTAATATGGAAATCTTTCAATCCAGTTAGGCGCGTAAGGAGGGCAGTTCTTCAAGACTATCTTTTTCCCTGAGATTCCATCAGGATATAGAGTGAGGGTAAGCGGTCTATCATGTAGATAAGGGAGTATTGCATCTGAGACCTCAAGGTAATATCTTATCAAGTCAGCCTTGGTTATGCCAGGCCAGATTTCCTTTCCCAGCCTGCTTAGTCTGATTTCCCTTCCCTCGAACTCAACCCATTTATATTCCTGAGGCAAGTTATTTCTTAATATATTTTTATGGTAAAGAAATATATAATTGCATATCGCATTAAATTGCGATGGACATCTGGCTGCTTATAGCTCTACTCTTAATTACATTCATCGCGGGAATGCTGGGTGCAATGCTTGGCTTGGGAGGGGGTTTTATTATTATTCCAGTGCTCACGCTGATGCTAAACATTCCCATTCACATTGCCATTGGTGCTAGCATTATAGGCGTTATTGCAACTTCCTCGGCTGCAGCCACTGTTTATGTGCAGGAGCAGCTGGTGAACGTTAAGCTGGCTATGATTCTTGAAACAGCAACCACAGTTGGCGGGATAGCTGGTGCTTTCATTGCTGTTTATTTAAATCAGCGAGTTCTATCGCTTATCTTTGCATTATTTATGATCTATTCTGCCTATCGCTTGTTCTCTCAGCAGGAGAGGAAATATGTGGGTGGTGTGAAAGGAGGCTTGAGCGGGAGGTATTATGATAAAGCGCTTGGCTGCGATGTGGAATATTGCGTTACCTCAATTCACCGCGGGCTTGCAGCCAGCTTTCTTGCTGGTAATTTCTCGGGCATGCTTGGTGTAGGCGGAGGCTTGGTCAAAGTTCCTGCGATGTATCTCTGGATGAATGTGCCGATGAAGGTAGCTACAGCTACCAGTAATTTCATGATCGGCGTTACAGCGGCTGCAAGTGCTTATATCTATTATACCCACGGCTTTATAGATACCATTATAACAGCCATCGCTGCAATTGGCGTCTTCCTAGGCGCAACTTTAGGCTCTAGATTTGCCTCAAGCGTGGAGAGCAAGGCATTGCGCAGAGTCTTTGCCGCTGTTTTGCTATTCATCGCAGTTATGATGTTTGGAGGTGTATTATGGTAGAATATTTAGTTGACCAAAAT
>JBBIOZ010000116.1:0-2654 GCA_037443105.1 Methanocellales archaeon | reverse complement strand
ACACTTTTGGCAGTTTAAAAACCGCTGCTAAAATGATATGCTCCCCTCGTTCAATTGCTTGCTTCGCTGCTTGCATCATTGATTTGCGCTTGTATACAGCGTGCAAAGTTTCCAGTCTGCCATCTTCCCATCTGGGTATTAAAGCATCGCAATCTTGAGCTTGATTGAATAGCAATTCCACTACTCTTGGATTGATAAAGGGCATGTCGCACGCTGCTATGAACACTGAATTTGAATTCAACACTTGCAAGCCAGCTGATATACCTGCAAGTGGCCCAAATTCTTCAATTTCATCGTAGGCAAGCTTAGCCTCGCCTATGTATGGCTTCAAATACTTCCCTTGCTCTCTATTCGCTGCTACAACAGCGATTTCATCCACAACTTGCTGAAGGGATTCAAGCACTAGGTTTATCATCTTTTTCTTTTTTTTCCCAATTGCAAGTAGAGCTTTATCGTGCTGCATTCGCGTGCTCTTTCCACCTGCGAGAACTAAGCCCCCTCTCATCCAATCCTTTTTTCCACCCCAGCAATATAAAAGTTTCTTTTATTTTATTTCTATTTCACTTTCACCTACGTGTATAATTCTATCGCAGAACATTTTTAATTTGCTTATCACTTGGTCGTCTTCCTCATCCAGCGAGATAAAGATTCCATTGATTTCCCATAGTCTCATTTTGCAGGTTAAGAAGTGGATGAATTTGGTTACGCTGCCGCTTTTGTTGTAGATCAATAGAGTTGATAGAGAGTCGAAGAAAACAAATTTTTGCTTGGTTGGAATGGATTTAACTGCTTGATCAAGTGCAATGCTTAGACCCGTGAGGTCTTCAGCGTTATTGAGGAAGAGCACGCCTTCATTTTTCTCTGGCTTTCCACCTGCTAATTGAGTGAATGCATCTATGAAGATCAGCATTCTTAGATCCACTCTATTTTCAAGCAATTTCTTCATCGCTGCATAGGGTTTATTTAAAGTTACATATACCCCTGGCTCTTTTTTGATGTTAATTGCATACTCTATGACCTTCAATACCGCTGTAGTATAATTCTCAGCCTTGGCTAGAACTAGGATTATACCTCCTTCTTTTTCTATATCTATCCTTTTTTCACATACTGCTGTTTCCATTCCAACCCACAAGCATAATTATGATGAGCAATTATAAATATTTTTTGCATTTTTTACAAAAAAATATACGATTTATTGCAAAATAATACAATATTTTGATATTTAATTTTCTCAATTTCCATGGATTCGCTAAATTTATCTGCTTCTAGCACTATTTTTCAAAAAATGAATTTGAATACAGATTTATTGGTAGTTGGGAGCAGTGCTGCTGGATTGATGGCTGCTAAAAGAGCAGCTGAATTGGTGAAGCATGAGTTCTCAATCACATTGATAGATAAAAAAGAAACAATTGGAGTACCACCCTCCCCAGCTAATACTTTTTTCAAGAGTATGTGGGATAGAACTGGAGAGCAATTGAGAATGGAGTATGTTTTAAATGAAGTTAAGGGAATGCGTATAATCTCGCCATCACTTCATGAAGTTGAGATCAAAAGCCCTGGCTATGTAATTGACCGCGCTAAATTCGATCAACATTATGCCAGAGAGCTTGAAAAACTTGGGGTTGAGATTCATAAAGCTGAGGCAAAGAGCTTGCTTAAAAATGGCAGTCAAATAGCAGGAGTGCGCACAGCTGAAGGGAATATAAATTCAAGGTTAACGATAATTGCAAATGGCGTGGAGTCGAGTCTTGCGAGAGCAGCTGGGCTTAAGGTGATGAAATATCCTGAAGATATAGCTTGGGCATATGAGGTTGAAGTGCAAAGCAAGGGAATTGGCGAAGCAGAGTTCTTCGAATACTACATTGGAAGCATCGCGCCAGGCTGGAAGGCGACTTATTCGCCTTATGGCAATGATAAAGCTTCACTTGGGATTTACATAAGGGGCTTTGGAAGCGAGATTGAGCATTTCTTTCATACTTATGTTGAGAGATTCAAGAGAATTAAGGGAATTGAAGCTATGAAAATGAGCGCGCCCAAGAGAGGCGGAGATCCTATTGCAACCATTCCAAATGAGATAGCTGGAGATGGAGTTATGATAGCAGGGGGCGCTTGTGGACAGAGTGGAATTTGCTATGCAATGGTAGCCGGTAAAATAGCTGGAGAGGTGGCGGCTAAGGCTTTAATTGCAAATAACTGCTCTAAAAAATTCCTAAGGCAATATGAACTGGAGTGGAGGAAGAACTTGAAGCTGGAGTATCAAATGGGGCGCATTGCACTGGAGCTGATTAAAAAAATGAGGGATGATGAAATAGATGCAATTGCAAGAGCACTGGAGAAAGAGGATATCTCAAGGCATTTAAAAGGCGGCGCCTTGGAAATTGCATTTAAACTTGGAATGCAAGTGCTAAAGAAATCGCCGGGTTCAATTTTGCTAATCAGCAGGCTGATATTATGAATAAATATAATTATAATTATAAATATATCCTCTATAAAGGCATTGGATTTGAAGTAATTGCAGAGGTTTTGAATGGCCGCATAAAGATGGAGGTGGAAGGAAAACTATCCAGAGCTATAAAACCATTGATTAAAAAAATGATTAAGCTCCTGGATGGAGAGAAAGCCATTAAATCTACTTCAAATCAACTCTATATTTC
>JBBIOZ010000115.1:0-2816 GCA_037443105.1 Methanocellales archaeon | reverse complement strand
TCAGCCCAATTTTCTTCAATCCCTCGAACAATATATCCCTTCTGGCTTGATAAATTCTTCTCAGCTCCTCAACACACTTTTGGTCGCCTTTGAGTGCAGCGATGGCTGCTATTTGAATTGCTTCAAAAACACCTGAATCTACATTTGTTTTAACCTTGCCAAGTCCTGTCAATACATCGCTATTTCCAACCGCGAACCCAATACGCCAGCCAGTCATGTTATATGTTTTTGAGAGGGAGTGATATTCAATTCCCACTTCCATTGCACCATCTACTTCAAGGAAACTCGGTGCTTTATAGCCATCGTATGTGATTTCTGAATAAGCATTGTCGTGGGCAACGATTATACCGTGCTCTTTAGCGAAGTCAACAATTGCTTTGAAGAAAGCTTTACTTCCAGTTGCTGATGTTGGATTATTGGGATAGTTGATGAACATCAGCTTTGCTTTCTTTGCAATTTTTTTTGGAATAAGCTCTAGGTCTGGTAGAAAGTTATTTTGCTCGAACAGTGGCACTTTATAGGGCTTGCCACCGGCTAGAATTGTACCAATCTTATAAACAGGATATGCTGGATCTGGAACTAGAGCGATATCGCCTGGGTTTATAAATGCCAGGGGTAAGTGAGCTATGCCTTCCTTGGAGCCTATAAGGCTTATGACCTCTTTTTCTGGGTCGAGATTAACATTGAAGGTTTTTTTATACCACTCCGCAACTGCCTCTCTAAAGGAGAGCATTCCAGTGTAGGAGGGATAGCGGTGTGTACTTGCGTCTCTAACCGCTTGGCACATTGCTTCAACGATGTGCTTCGGGGTAGGCTGATCCGGGTCTCCAACTCCAAGATCGATAATGTCTACCCCTTCTTTGATTTTCTGCTGCTTCAGCTCATCGATGGCTGCAAAGAGATATTGCGGTAGAGCATTAATTCTATCCGCGTATTCAACTTTAACCATTGCAATCCTGCCTTTATTTCGCGTGCTTAATAAACATTCTCCTTAATCGATAAACTTAGTGAGGCCTCTCCAGTCCTCCCTCCAAGACTTTGCTCTAGCGGCTGGATAGCCTATTGGTATTATCGCAACCGGCCGTAGCTTTTTAGGCAGCTTGAGCGCCTCGCTTACCTCTCCCTCTCGAAATGCGCCAACCCAGCAACCACCTAAACCAAGTGCGTGTGCAGCCAGCAGCAAATTCTGAATCGCAGCTCCTGTGCTCTGCAAGCAGTATAGATTTATCCCCCTCTGTCCATAGGATGCAGCTACATCTAAGTCCGTGCATACCACGATTGCAAGCGGTGCTTCTGCGATGAATTCTTGATTAAGCGCAGCTCTAGCTAGCTTTTTCTTCATATCTTTATTCCTCACCACATAGAAGCGCCACGTTTGCAGATTTCCCTCGGATGGCGCCCAAGTGGCAGCTTCAAGCAATTTCTCTATGATATCTTGGGGTACCTCATTTTTAAGGAATTCTCGAATACTGCGCCTCTCCTTTATGGCTTCAAATAGATCCATAACACCACTTAATTCAAAATTTGAATTAAATGTTTAAAAAGGCTTCCACTTTTAATCTTAATCTCAAATCGAAAGACTTATTTAAGCATAGCTTAAATGTTCAAAAAATGGGGGTACTGGAATGGAAGAAATCATTTATGTCGTGGGACATAAAAATCCGGACACCGATTCCATATGCTCAGCAATTGCTTATGCAAATTTGAAAAATCTACAGGGACAGAAGAATGTGAAGCCGGCTCGAGCCGGAGAACTAAATCTTGAGACAAAATATGTGCTGGATCAATTTAAATTCCCGGTGCCTGAGTTGATTACAGATGCCACTAATAAAAAGCTAATCATCGTTGACCATAATGAGGTTGGACAAGCGATTGCAAATATCGATAAAGCAGATATCCTAGAGGTATGGGAACATCATCGCATTGGAGACCTGCAGACTCCGAAGCCTATTTTCTTCCACTGCGAGCCAGTCGGCTCAACTGCGACATTGATAGCGGAGTTGTATTTCAATCAAAATATGGAGCTATCGAGGGAAATGGCTGGAATACTGCTGGCAAGCATACTTTCAGATACAGTGATATTTAAATCTCCTACCTGTGCTGAGAAGGATAAGCAAATAGCTGCAAAGCTTCAGCCGCTTGCTGGCATTGATATGCAGAGCTTTGGAATTGAGATGTTCAAAGCAAAAGCAAATCTCGCTGCGAAGAGTGCAAGCGAGATTTTGAACACTGACTTCAAAGAGTTTAACTTCGCTGGCAACAAAGTTGGCATAGCTCAAATTGAAGTAATGGAGACTAGCGAGGTTAAGAAGAAAAAGGCAGAGATTCTGAAGGAGATGGAGAAAACTAGGGTGCAGAGGGGCTTGGTTCAAGTTATATTAATGGTTACAGATATAATGAAGGAAGCCAGCGAGCTGTGGTTTGTGGGTGATAAAAAAGAGGTTTTCGAGAAAGCATTTGGAAAGAAAGTGGTTGACAACGCAATTTATATTGAGAAATGCATGTCTAGGAAAAAGCAAGTTGTGCCGCCGCTTGAAACAACCTTCAAAGCTGACTAATTTTTATTTTATTTATTATATTATTAATTATTAATATTTGGATAAGAAAGCATATTTATATTATTCTGGTTGTTTATTCATTGGTGGTTGCTTGCAGGCAATTGAGAGAGTTATTGCTCGTGAAATACTTGATTCAAGAGGTAATCCCACAGTTGAAGTTGATGTTTACACCAAAAATGGCTTTGGCAGAGCATCAATTCCATCAGGCGCTTCAACCGGTACTCACGAAGCCCTTGAACTAAGAGATGGAGATAGGAG
>JBBIOZ010000114.1:0-2979 GCA_037443105.1 Methanocellales archaeon | reverse complement strand
GTGAGGGGCTACGTAAGAACTGGCGAGCAGGCGCTATGGTTCTACCTCCCCAAGGAACTCTACGAGGACTATCAGCTTAAACCAGGAGATATTGTTAAAGGCACGCTGCATAAAGTCTACGACTACAGCGGCACAGCGGTAGCAACCCCTGAGGAGAGATTTGAATGGAAGACAAGCAACAACAGCGGGCGAAGTGTAGTACTTCCAGGCGAAGCGATCAAGAAATATCAGCTAACAGCTTGGCACTACGTAGAGTTAACTGTGGATAAAGTGGTAACTGGTGGAGAGGAGAAAGAAGTATACCCAGGCAAAACAATGGAGCGCGTGATCTGGCCTGAGGAAAAGATGAAGAACCCGAGCTGGAAGTATTCACTTAAATACGTAGGATAGAGCAGAGTGAAAGAAGAAAAGCAAGAAAATGAAAAGCAAGAAGGCTGGGAAAGGGTAGAGAGAGAAATAGAGGAAAAAACCAAGGAATACAAAGGTTGGACGAGGTTAATAGATTTAGATCCCTCATTAAGGGATCCTTTTTTTTCCAATATTTATTTTCTCGAAGGCTATAGCGATTCTTCGAATATCTATGCAGTAAAGGGCGAGTATGTTTCAATCATAGATAGCGGCAATGACTTCACTGCATTCTGGGAATTGTTCGAGAGGGATGTAAAACCAGAGCAGATTAAAAAGGTCTTCTTGACCCACGGCCACAACGATCATACCCTCGGATTACTCGGACTTGTAAGGAGGTATGCCTTCAGCGATTTAGAGGTAATAGTGCATAAATCCGTGCCAATCGAGAATTTGAAGAAAAATTTAGATAAATGGACCACAGGAGCTAGAGTAATAGGGGTGGATGCGGGAGATAAAGTGGAGTTAAGCGGCTATAGCTTCAAAGCAATATATACTCCAGGTCATACTATAGATAGCCTGTGCTTATACCACGAAGCCACAAAAACTCTTTTCTCAGGGGACACAGTACTCCCATACGATTTACCAGCCCCTGATGATCGCCTTGGCGGAAATATGATGAACTTTGTCATATCTCTGCGAAATTTAATGAAACTCACCGTAGAAGTCCTCCTCCCAGGCCACGATCTGCCAGTTTTCCACAATGCACAAAAGGAGATAAAAAGCACCTACTACAGCGCAATCAGCGAGCTGATCTCAGAAAGCCCAAGCTTCCTAGAGGGAGCTAGAGATTTAATGAGAGCGGGTTTGCTGGAGGAAGCAGTAATCTGCTTGGATGAAATTCTTGAGAAAGACCCTGAGAATGAAGAAGCGCTAGGACTCAAGGGATCCAGTCTAGCTGATCTTGGGAGATGCGAGGAGGCCATTGCTTGCTTCGATAAAATTCTAGAGAAAAAATCCCACGAAGGAGCGCTCTACGGCAAGGGGATGAGCCTTCTAGAACTAAGGAGGCACGAAGAAGCATTAAAATGCTTTGATGAAGCCTTGAAGCTCAACCCAAATTTGATAGAAGTACAAATTGGAAAAGGCTTGGCATTGATCGAGCTAGGCAGAACTGAAGAAGCATTGAAGATAGAGGCATTTAGAAAGAGATTTGAAGGCGCTGGCAGAGCGCGAAGCTCTTAATATTTTTCTGTATGCAGCACTTCCTCTAGGCTCTTTCTCGCTGGTGCCACTGGCGTTTCATCAGCATATCCTAGGGGGATTATTGCAAGTGGTCTAACCCAGCGTGGTAGGCCTAGAGCTCTGCTTACTCTTACCTCGCTGAAGTCTGAGACCCAGCAGGTTGCAAGGCCTTCTTCGTGGGCTTTTAGCATGAGGTTTTGAATAGCAGCAGAGGTTTCTTGAATTGAATATAATTCTCTATCCCTTTTCACAGCTCCCTTTAAATTCGAGCAAACTACGATATCCACAGGAGCCGCCTCAACATGCTTCTGATTCTTAGCTGCTCTCGCAAGTTTCTTGCGCATCTCAGCATTTTTAACCACTATGAATTCCCAGCGCTCGCTAGCATACGGCGCCCAAATAGCTGCCTCTAAAACAACGGTGATTTTCTCCTCAGGAACAGCACTTGGTTTAAATTTGCGAATTGCTCTTCTCTCTTTTATTGCTTGCATTAATTCCACGCTGTTAACCTCCTATTTTTAAGGCTCAGATATTGCTTTTGTATTCCCTAATATGAATATCAGTTCTAAATTCATATAACTCGTGAGCGATGATATTATGAGGATGAACGATTTGCAGTACCTCCTCAGCCCTGAGATTTTCCCTTTTAACCCAGATGTATGATTCAAAACCGGTTTTCCAATTTCCAACTCTATCGCAAAATTCCCAGTCATTGGATTTCTTAACATCCTTAAGCAGCCTTTCCCTCTCGCTTTGCGAGACCTCCACTGGCATTTTCTTCGCTACTAAATAGCTATCTTCAGCTTGCTTAAAGATGAAATAGCTAACATCGAAGGTATTGCAATCGCTTAGCTTTATGTATCTCCCAGTGGGAATTGCTCTAAGCTTATCTAAAGCATTCATCCTCTTCTGTATTAAGAGTGTACAATTATCCACCGGATAGAGTCCAAGAAATACAGCGTTTAATCTATCGATTGCTTCAATAATCCTAGGATCCAAGCAGCATTTCATTCTCTTCACCTTGGAAAATGAATTTCCATGCTTAACCAAAAAGTTTATGATATATTATTTTATTCTTATTATAAGGGGTGGATTAGATGAAAGAGAAGTTCTCCACGATACGCATACGTGAGGCAACAAAGAATCGATTGAACAATTTAAAAAGCGATGGCGAAACATACGATGAGCTTTTAAATCGACTGCTGATGGATTCCCACAAGCTCCATAAGGCCAGAGAGATCTGCCTCGAATTAAAAACAGCTTGAGAGGAATGAATAAATATAATAGAATTATATAATAGATTATTATTTTGTTGCAGAGTAGAGATGAAAATAGCAAATTAAAAGCCTATAAACGATGTGAATTTTACTATACAAAGTGTAGAGGCTG
>JBBIOZ010000113.1:0-3235 GCA_037443105.1 Methanocellales archaeon | reverse complement strand
AGTCCCACTGTCCCTATTTCTATGAAGCACCTCTACTGGGCTTTAAAAATGAAAGAGGCAAAATTGAGTTTAAATACAATCCAAATGTAAAATGCTTCGATAATGTACTGCTGCATGAAAAGGGAATAAGAAAATCCCTGTGCAAGCATCATTTCTGGCAGGGTGAAGCAAAATTCGGCTACTGCAAAGGTGCATTTGACGATAAAGGCAAGCAGCTCAGCTACGTGAGAAAAGGATTTGAATATACACCGGTGGAATAGCATATTATGAATTATTGATTATTATGGGTGGAATAATCCCAATAATCAAAGAACTCTCAAGCATGCTTCTAAATCGAGAAGTTGTAACCTGTGAAGAAATTAAAAGAAAAGCAATTCGAGCTATCATTAGATCCAAATCCATCGAGGCTTTAAATTTAGGGGAAGAGTTGATCGAGGAAATTGTAAAAAGCTATGTGGAGTGTCCCATTACACTGTATAGTTTTCACTACTCCGAAAAGGTTGAAATTGAAAATATAACCTTTTACTATCTCCACACCTCAAAACCCACTAAAGAAGACTTTGAAAAAGCCTATAGTGAATTTTTGATCTCCAAGCAATTCCTGCAAGCTTATAACAAAATGCAGTCAATTGCAGATGAATTTTTCAAAGGCTATGAAGCAGGAAGAGGCATAGTTAGAGAATATTCTAAAGATAACTATAGATATGCGGTTTTCTTCTGCCTGCTTGAGGATATAAGCGAGGATTTGCAAGCTCATTTGAGCCTCGCCTCCAAATACAGTGGAGAATATGTGATAATTACCCTTGGCGAGAAAACACCCGAGCCATTCATAAATTTCTTCCAGCAATATTCTGAGCAAATTAAAGCAGCAAATATTAAAATCTGGGTCGCAGACGTTGATAAAGCAAGCGTTGACCCATTCATAGGCTATCCAAAAGATCTTAAACTTCTAAAGAGATTCAAAAATCCAAAACTCGCAACCCATATAGAATCCCTCTGGAGAACAAGGATAGAGAGAATCGATTGAAAGCTATGGCTTTGCTCTGCCAATTTCAATATACTCCACCCTCTCATTTCTCGGATATGCGAAAATCATTCGCTTTCTAACACTCTGCGAGAGCCTAACTGCCCTCGACATATCCTGCAGTGTGAACACATGCTCAGCTGGCAGCGCGTGTACCAGATATCTAGAATGAGGAAGATCTTCCACTGTTTCAATCTCCTCGTAGACCCTGAAGTGGTTTCCAAATTTAAAGCCTGTTTTAACCACAAATCCCTTGCTGCGCAGATCGCGATAGACCAAAAATTTGCGTTCAAAATCAGGCTCTAATTGCTTAGCAAATTTAGTGAACTCCTCCAAACTTAAAATCAATCCCTTTCTATCTCTCACCTCAAGCTCGCCGGTTTCAATCAAGTAAGCAGCTTCGACCAAGGAAAGCTGCAGGCGCTTTTCATCAAGGGGCTTGCCAAAGAACTGCTCATAATGCAGCTTTTTGGAGAGTTTTTCATCCCAGATGATAACTCTATCCTCAAGCAAGGTTGCTTGCTCTTCACCTTCTCTAGCAGCAATAATTTCTCGCTTTCTCCTCTCTCTAGCTTGAAAGTATCCTATTTCATAATAAGTGAGATCGCTTTCTTCATCCACAATTGCAAGCATGAGCTTCTTGCGCATTCCACACGCTACATTCAATAGCTCCACTATAGTTGCAAGTGGAAGTGATTTTCTCTCAGATATCACGTGCACAAGATATTCTGAGGCAACCTCATGCGGCTTTCCACCCCTTGGATAAAGTCTAAAATCAGTTATACTTGGCTGAATATAGTAACCTCGCTCACGCAGATCTTTATACACAATATATTTAAGTTCAAAATCGCGAATTAGTTGCGAAGCAATTTTGAAGAAATCCTTGAACTGCAGCTCTCTTCCCTCGTGCTTGATTTTGATGCGATCTCTCTCAAGCAAATAAGCAGCCTCAACCAAGGATAGCTCTAGGTTTTCACCTCTAGGGCAGCCATAGCCAAAACTTTTATAAAGCTCTTCAATTGCTCCTTTTCCAAGCACCACTTTATCTTCTTTAAGCTCGCCGAGCATGACATCAATTTTTTATGCATTGTTGGAATATAAAGCTATGATATGATGTGATTTAATATGGAGATCATAGATATTTCCCTAGAATCTAGATATTTCCATAGAAAAGAAAGCATTCACTCCTAATTTTGTTTATCTTGAGGAAAGCTGCAATTTCGGATTTATACCCTCAATTATTTATATGCAGATTCGCACTTGACCTTGAGGCGGCAGATGAAAATACATATAGATTTGTATGCATTTTATTATTCTATTATTTATTATTGTTATTCTAGCTACTACTTCTTTTCTTGGGTTATGTACTTCACAATCAGGAATATCACAAATGCAATGATAATGAAGTCAATGAGCGCACCAGCAAAGTCGCCTACTAGGAATTTAATTGGTCCTATGTCAAGTGTTGCATTTCTCCACTCGCCGCCTGGTATAAGCACTGCTATAATGGGCATTATTATGTCCTGCACTAGTGCAGTTACAAGCTTTGTCACAGCAGCACCCATAACGAATGCCACAGCTAAGCCTATAACGCCATATTTCCTCAGAAATTCCAAGAATTCATCTATGAAAGACTTCTTTGCTTCAGCTATTAGACTCACCTGAGTCAGTCTTATTCTAAGGTATATAAAAATTTTGCTCAATCGAGGCATCGCTTCTTTAGTATGCGTAGGGTGTTTCTCCTTCTAGGCTATATGGCTTCGAATGCGATTATAGAGATAAGGCGTGGAGCCGTTTAATACGTGTTCGAAGCATCTTTTATGGGGTGCAGCTGATACCACTGACCACCGTGAGTGGGAGATAATTCCTAATTAGGAAAGAGAAAGTAAATGATTCTCTTGCTCTTGGGACAAATCCTCAATCTTTTCCCAAATCTGAATCCATTTCCAAATAGCCGAAGAGCTAAATGAAAGCCCTTTCAAGTAGAGCAATATCCCAAATTGCACAACTTCGATAGCTATTCTCTCACGCACCACCATCGAGAATTAAGCTCAGGTTTTTTTATTTCTGGATTAAATAGAGGTAACCTGGATCTAAATCTAAAATTTCTGCATTTTTTATCTTCTTTTTATAATTTGATTTTTTATCTTCTCTTTATAGTTTGGAAGAAGTCTCCAGTAACAGGCGCTCCTTTTAATCGATATTTCTTTG
>JBBIOZ010000112.1:0-3323 GCA_037443105.1 Methanocellales archaeon | reverse complement strand
GTGGCAATATTCTATGGCAACATCCTCTTCGCAAGAGCAATAGATATAATACTTGGATTGAATTTTGAAAAAACAAAGATAGAGCAAGTTATAGAGCTCTTCACAAATTGCTTCGCAGAGGTAAATGAAAGCCAAGTGCTGGATTTACTCTTTGAATATAAACTCCCAGCTTATGAAGAATGGGCTGTGATGGCGAGAAAGCGCGCTGCTTCGCTCTTCAAGCTCAGCCTCAATGGTGGAGCTATATTTGGAGGTGCACCCACCCGAGATTTCATTGCCCTTAATGAAGCCGCGCTCTCCATAGGCTATGCTTTTGATATACAGGATGATATAATAGGTACATTCGCTACCGAGGAGCAATATGGCAGACCTACATCTGGAGATATAATAATGGGCAAAAAGCCATTGCATATCATCTATGCATTTGAATTTGCAGGAGGCAGGGAACTTCAAAGGTTGAGGGAAATTTTTGAGCTCGAAAGAATAGAGAAAGAGCAGGTTGAAGAATTAAAGGAAATCGTTAGAAAATGTGGAGCGCTGGAGAAAGCAAAGCAAGTTTCCAGAAAATACTCGAAAAATGCAATTCAAGCCATAGATAAGACTGCCATGAATAGAGAATCTAAGGAATTATTCCATAGCTTGATAGACTATGTAAGTGAAAGTTTAGATTGGTATAAATAAGATACCTTTTGGTAGCGATGTGATTGAATTTAGCTCGCCGAGTAATTAAAATCTTTTATTTTTTTCCCTGACACCTAGATTATGCGTAAAATATATTGCTATAACAGCTAAAATTGAATCATGCTTCCCGAGGTATTTATCCATAGTTCTGCTCGTGTTTATGGCAATAGTAAAATTGGCAAGGGATCGATAATACTTGAAAACAGTGTCATTGGCTATCCCACTGGCAAAATACTGCAAGAGATTGCTGCTAAGGGTTTGAAGATCGAGGAATATAGTTATAGAGGAAGCGAGATTGGGGAAAATGCATTGATCAGGTCAAATTCGATTATTTACTGTAATGTGAAAATTGGAAGAAATTTAAAAACCGGGCATAATATTTTGATCAGAGAAAATACAGAGATCGGAGATAATGCAATGATAGGCACAGGTACAATCATAGAAGGCTACTCCAGAATTGGAAGCAATGTAAGCCTGCAGAGCTGCACCTACGTTCCAATGCAAACAGTGATCGAAGACTATGTTTTCATAGGACCATATGCTGTGCTCACCAATGATAAATATCCAATTCGAAAAAAGGAAAAATTGAAAGGACCAATTTTGCGGAGGGGGGCAAGTATTGGTGCAAATGCAACCATTTTGCCAGGCATAGAGATTGGAGAGGGAGCGATGGTGGCTGCAAACGCACTTGTAACTAGGGATGTTCCAGCTTGGCATTTAGCAATCGGCATTCCAGCACGAAATATTCCGCTTTCACAGGAACTGAGAGTGTTGAATGCTATTTAAAACTTTGAATTAAATATCTTATTATCAATTCTAATAATTACAATTGATATTTAGATAATAAATTTTATAATTTCCTCTATTGAAAACTTTAATTAAATATACCCATTAGACTCCCAGTGCTATGCCCCCTATCTCCCAAGGGTTGGAGACTTTTTTTAACAACTCCAACCCCTCCCCCATAGAAATTTTCTTCAAAAAGTTTATTGACTTGTGCAGAGAAATGATATTTAAACATGCCAAAAAGAACGCGCATAGTCAACGATCCAGCTGATCTCGTTCCTTTACTTCAAGCATTTGGCTCCAAGAAACACAAAAGAGTTTTCGATGAATTGACAAAAGGCTGGAGGACAGAGCAGGAGCTGAAGAAGATTTTAGGCATCGATGTAAAGCGAAGTTTAGAGGTATTAAAGAAGGGTGGTTTGGTTGAAAGTCAGTGGCGGATGCCTGAGCCTGGGAAGACTCCTGATAAAGAATATCACGCTGCCTTTTCAAAGCTTAGAGCAAACTTTCAATGCGACCTCGAAGAACTTGCAACGCTGATTTCAATCGCTCTCTCCAGCGATGAAGAGTTCAAAGAACACGTGGAGAAACTTGAGAGAGAGGTTAGCAAAGGCAATGCCTCTCTTGCAAATCTATGCCGGGTTTTAGGCAAAGAACCAGCTTTCATCAAAGGCGTTGCCAAGCGCTCCAAGCGCATTGCTGTAAAAGGAATGCGTTTTGAAATAGTTGAGGAGATTTGAAATGGGAAGAATCGTCATAGCGGGTTCGAGTGTGCCGAAGCTCGCTCGTGAAATTTCCAAGCTATTGAATTGCGACTTCGATGTTGCAAAGCTAATTAGATTTCCGGATGGCGAGCTTCAGGTACAGGTTGATAACGTAGATAAAAAGGTGATTTACGTTCAAACGATGGCACCTAGGCCGAATGAGATGCTGATGGAAATGCTCCTCACCGTCGATCTCTTGAGAGATCTAGGGGCAAAGGAGATAACTGCTGCAGTGCCATATTTAGGCTACACCCGCAGCGACTACCGGTCTAGCACTGGCAACTCCATAAATATTCACACTCTTTTCACACTTCTTGAGAGCGTTGGAGTTAAAACGCTGGTTAGCGTTGATATCCACAGCCACAGGCTCTCGCTGAAAGATATGGCTAAGCTGACCCCTATCAAACTAAAGGAAGCAACTGCATTTCCAATGCTAGCTAGGTCCGCCAATCTGGAAAAACCCTTAGTGATCGCTCCAGATAGAGAGGCAAGGAAATGGGCAAAGGCAGCGGCGAAAGCAATTGACGCTGATTACGATGTGATGGAGAAAAAACGCATCTCGCCCACCGAAGTGGAGATCAAACCCAAGGACCTTGATGTTAAGAATAAAGATGTTTTAATTATAGATGACATAGTTAGCACTGGGAATACGGTGATAAAACTGGCGAAGAGCTTGAAGAAACAGGGAGCTAGAAGGATACATGCAGCATTTACCCACGCTGTGCTTAGCGCAAGTAATGTAGTATCAAATATGTATCACGCTGGAATCAATGAATTGATCTCAACCAATACCATTCCAAATGAATTTGCAGTGGTGGATGTTTCAAGTTTAATTGCCGAAAAGTTGTAACCTTCTCCCTTCTATTTGTTATCTGCATTTGAGCAGGCAGTAATATATCCGCCTATAAATGCAATTATGCTATCTCTAGATGTCCTTGGATATACCTTGGAGCACTTAAGTTGTTTATCGAAGATCTTCATCAGCTCTATCTTTGCCTCATTAATTCTTTCCAGAGACGCTTTTTTACTTAGCAAAAATTTGCTCAGCAGATTTTTCTCCTCAATGATGCCCACAACCTTTGCTATTGCATA
>JBBIOZ010000111.1:595-3398 GCA_037443105.1 Methanocellales archaeon | reverse complement strand
ATTTTTTCTTCACCGGAATTTTCTTAGCTGCTTTTTTCTTCGCCATTTAATCACCCCTATTTTTACATAAATACAAACAAGCAGTCCCGCAATTACCAGCATAGCATGCAAACAGCGATGAGAAAAAAGTTGAAAGCAACTGCTATAGGATGCGGATCGATTTCAAATCCTTCACCTTTATTTATCGCAATATTTTTGCATTTGCTCAAATAGTTTTTGCTGCCAAGCTTCTGCCAAATTCTCTGCACTTCTCCAGCTTTACTTCATCAATTGGTCCAGAGAAGCGCAGCCCAGGTTCTACAACATTCATTCCAAGTTCTTTCAGGAAAGCGATCATCTGAGGCACTGCCTCGCCGCTCCAGCCATAGGAACCAAAGGCGCTTGCTGCTTTTCCCCTGATTGAAAGCTGCTTCATTTTGGCCATGAAATTCTTCATTCCATAGCTTGGCATTGTATTATGAGTGGGCGATCCTAAGATTATTCCATTTGCTGCTGAGAGCTCACCTATATCTACGCTATCCACTTTCTTAATTACCACCTCGGTGCCAGCAATGCTTCTAGCTCCTTCACCTATTGCAATTGCCATTTTCTCAGTCTTGCCTGTACGGGTGTCATAAATTATATAGATCTTTGCCATCTCCTCGCCTCAAATTATTTTTTTGCCAAGCTTTAGGTCGCTCAGGTGAATTACATTAACCGGGCAGCTTTTCGCAGCTTTTAAATTGCATTTATAGTCCTTTCTCTCTATCTCCAGCACCTGCCAGTTTTTCCTCACAGTTTTTCCACCTTTTATACTCGAAGCTCCATCTGTTAATACTTCCCAAAATTCAGGGCATACGATGGTGCAATTTCCACAGCCTATGCAATTCTCTCTATCAAAGCTTATCATATATCTACTCACTCGCTCTCAGCCTCCTTAAATGAGCATTTTCCCATCTCTATAGATATGTATACAATTCACAGGGCAAAGCTCAGCTGCCACTTGATTGCAGGCTATTTCCCCCAGCTCAAGCTCCTTACTACCTTTGGAGCGCTTCAAAGTTGAAAAACCATCTTCAGCTAACTCCCAGAAATCTGGACAAACAGCAGCGCAGCTTCCGCAGCCAATGCACAGCTGTCTTTCATGCAGTATTTTGAACATTCCATCACTGCTTCTTACTTTTGCCTTTCTAAGCATGGTTTTTTTCAAAGAGATCTGCACAGCGCTGGCAGCAAAATGTATATTCAACGCCATTTATCACGCGTTTCTCCAAAGCAAAGATGCATTTCTCAGCTGGAAGTTCAACTTTGCATACTTCGCATTTCACCGCTCTTCCCCCTTGTCTGCTTTTTTCTTCAAATAGTCCTTTATAGCTTCATGCAGTGCATCAGCAGCGAGATTTGAACAATGCATCTTCACCGGTGGTAAACCCCCTAGAGCGTCAGCTACATCTTTGCGCGTTATCTTCATTGCCTCTTCAATGCTTTTGCCCTTCGCCAGCTCGGTGATCATTGAACTCGTTGCTATTGCCGCGCCACAGCCAAAGGTTTTGAATTTAACATCCTCTAGCTTATTATCCTTAACTTTTATATAAACACTCATAAGATCTCCGCAGACTGGATTGCCAACTGTACCAACTCCATCTGCATTTTCAATTTCTCCAACATTTCTAGGATTTCTAAAGTGATCCAGTACTTTCTCGCTATACATAGCTTCACCTCAATTCCCTGGGGGTGAGAGGAGATGTGGCTCTGAGTTTTTTAATCGCCTCAGGCAATATTGAGAGTACGAAGTCTATCTCCTCTTGAGTATTCTGCCTTCCAAGGGTGAATAGCAAGGAACCGTGGGCTTCCTCGTGCTTTAAACCAATGCCAAGCAATACGTGAGACGGCTCAAGAGTTAGAGAGGTGCACGCTGAGCCCGAGGCAGCTGCTATGCCATGCATATCCAAACTTAAAATTATGCTTTCCCCCTCTATATAGCTGAATCTAAAATGCGCGTTGTTAGGCAGCCGCTTCACCGGATGGCCATTTAAATATGACTCAGGAATCGCGGTTAAAACCCCATTTATGAGTCTATCTCTGAGCTTTGCCAAGCGCTGGCTCTCCTGCTTCATCTCAGCTTTAGCTATCTCCGCTGCTTTACCAAAGCCAGCTATGCCAGCTATATTTTCCGAGCCTGATCTCAGTCCTCGCTCCTGTCCTCCCCCGTGTAAAATTGGCTCTATCTTAGTGCCATCCCTCACATAGAGAGCTCCAACTCCTTTGGGACCGTAGATATCATTTGAGGAAATGGAGAGCAAGCTTATATTTTCACTGGAAACATCTATCTCCACCTTGCCACAGGCTGCAGCTGCATCAACGTGCAATGGAATGTTCTTATCCTCGGCTATTTCACCTATAGCTTTCACTGGCATGAGCGTGCCGATCTCGCCATTTGCATAGCTTATTGATATCAAAATCGTTTTATCTGTTATAGCGCTTTTCAGCGCTTCTAAATCTGGAATGCCATATTTATCTACAGAGAGATACGTGACTTCAAATCCAAATTTAGAGAGATATTTGCAGGCATTAAGCGTTGACATATGTTCGATCTTCGTGGTAATGATATGATTGCCCTTATCTTTATTTCTAAATGCCACGCCTTTAATCGCGAGGTTGATACTCTCAGTTGCACCTGAAGTGAAGATTATTTCCCGCGCTTTATCAGCTCCTATCAGCCCTGCAACTTTACTTCTTGCCTCCTCCAGAGCTTTTTTAGGCTCACGGCTGAAGGAATGTATGGAAAGAGGATTTCCAAATGCTTCACTGAGATAGGGCAGCA
>JBBIOZ010000111.1:0-585 GCA_037443105.1 Methanocellales archaeon | reverse complement strand
CCTCTATCACTCTGGCATCAACAGGCGATGCTGAAGCGTGGTCTAGGTATATCTTCTTAGCCATTTCAGTCACTTGTAACGATATCTTCGGTTGACTTTACCATCGGCTGATTGCAGCAGGTTAAAACACCTTTGCTTGCTTTTAAAATCTTAACCTCGTTGCCGCAGATCAAGCACCAGTATATATCGCCTTCTTTCATATGATGCGTCATATTCTCACCTTAAGCTTTAAAACCACATCGAAGCATCTGCTTCAAGCACTAGGTCGTTAAGCGTTGCAGCTCCAACTATTTTCGCCTCAGGGATAAATTCGCCTCTTTGCAATGCAATTAACTGCGTGCTCTGCTCGCAAACCATGAGTTCAACTCCTGCTTTAATTGCTTGATCCATGATTTCCTTAAGCGAGGGAAAAGTGCCTAGTTTGATCTTCTCCGCTTCTCCCTTTTTCACCACAGTTATTCCCATTCCAAGGAAGTAAATTACTGCATCCAGATCCATTGCCTTTGCAGTCATTGCTAGCACAAATGGCGAGTAGAGCCTCTCAGGCGTATCAATGCCGCTTGTTTGCACATATAATATCTTTTT
>JBBIOZ010000110.1:0-3436 GCA_037443105.1 Methanocellales archaeon | reverse complement strand
AAATAAATTTTTTTAATTTTTTATTTTATTTTTTGAATTTTTTTAAGTAAAATCTAAGTATTATTAAATGCATTTCTGGATGGCATATGAAGATCCATACCTCCAGCCTTGAGTTAAAGCATTTATTTATATCGTGGATAGCCATATCCTATGCTTTCACCATTGCTGACCACGGCTTGTGGGTTTTATTTACAAATCCTCCGCGTTTGCTCACTCCTTTGATCGTCTCCCTCTTTACCGTTGGCATTGGCTTTCTCTTCCACGAGCTGGCGCATAAAATCGTTGCCCAGAGGTATGGCTGCTGGGCTGAGTATCGCATGGATCTAGCGATGCTGCTCTTCGCAGTTTTGTTAGCTTCAATCAGCGGCGTGGTATTCGCAGCACCTGGAGCAGTATATATATCGGGTTATTATTTAACTAAAAAAGAAAATGGAAAAATCTCACTAGCCGGGCCGCTTGCAAATTTGATTCTCGCTATGCTTTTCTTTACAATGCTTCACAGCCGCGGCTTATTGAAAACCATTGCAGCCTCAGGATTGATAGTCAACACATGGCTAGCGGCCTTTAACTTAATACCATTTGGTCCTTTGGATGGAAAAAAAGTATGGAACTGGAATAAAGCAATATATTTAACTGTAGCAATAATAGCATTTGGCGCCATGGCACTTATAATAGCATTGCTAATATAGTTTAAATATGGTTAATCTAATTAAAGGATGGCGGTTGAATGAGACTTGTGATGAAATTCGGCGGTGTCTCAGTAGCGAATGGAGAGCGCCTTAAATATGTTGCAAATTTAATTAAAAAATACTATGATGAAGGCAATGAAATTGTGGTGGTTATCTCAGCACTTGAAGGGGTCACCAACAAGCTGCTGGATTTTGCAACTAAAATAATTGAGGGAGTTGAAACTGGAAAGATGAAAGCTAGCGAGATAGGTGAGTTTATCGCGAACCTTAAGAAGCAGCATATCGATGCCGCAAGTGTAATTGAAGATGAAAAGATTTTGAAGGATGTGAAGAGCGAGATAGAAACTCGAATTGATGAGCTTGAAAATATTCTCATTGGCATTTACTACCTAGGCGAGTTAACTCCCCGCTCTCTCGATTATATACTCTCATTTGGAGAGCGCCTTGCAGCCCCTATTTTAACAGGCATACTTTGCTCAATGAAGATCGATGCACTTGCGCTAACCGGCGGAGAGGCTGGAATTGTAACCGATAGCAACTTCGGCGCAGCAAGGCCGCTCGAGGAAACCTTTAGGAGGGTGAGGAATAGAATACTGCCTTTGATTAAGATTAAAAAGAGCTTGCCTGTTGTAACAGGCTATATAGCAGTCAATGAACGTGGTGCCATAACAACCCTAGGCAGAGGAGGCTCTGACTACACCGCTTCTCTCATTGGTGCAGGAATAGATGCAGATGAGATCTGGCTGTGGAAGGATGTGGATGGAATAATGTCCACGGATCCTAGGCTAGTACCGGAGGCAAGGGTACTACCAGTGGTGAGCTACCTCGAAGCCATGGAGCTTTCATTCTTCGGAGCTAAGGTGCTGCATCCAAAAACTATTGAGCCAGCTATCCAAAAGGGCATCCCGGTAAGAGTTAGAAATACCTTCAATCCTGAAAATAAGGGCACGTTGATCGTGAAAGAACTTCGAGAGGTAAAGGATGTAGCGAAAGCTGTTACAGTGGTTAAAAACGTGGCATTGATAAACATCACCAGTGCTTCCATGGCAGGCACCCCTGGTATTGCAGCCAGAGTGCTGACTGCTCTTGCAAGAGCTGCGGTAAATGTGGTGATGATTAGCCAAGGCTCAAGTTTAGCCAATATCTCCATACTTGTTGAAGACAAACATCTCGATAGAGCAATAAAAGCAATTAGAGAGGAATTTACTGATAATGTGATACGTGATATAGCTTGCAATGAAAATGTATGTGCAGTTGCACTTGTAGGAGCTGGGATGATTGGCACACCTGGAGTAGCGGGTAGAGTTTTCACCGCGATGGGGCGCAATAATATAAATGTGGTTATGATAAGCCAAGGCTCAAGCGAAGCGAATATTTCCTTTGTGATAAATAAGCAAGAGGCTCAAAAAGCAGTTAAAGCACTATTCGATGAATTTCAACTTGGGGTGCGAGATTGAGTGCGGAGGAAATGACTTATGCTAAAGCAGGTGTGGATATAGAGAAAAGCGAAGCTGCGAAGAAGTTTTTAATTGAAAAGTTAAAGTACAAGCGAAAGGGGATGGGTGCGCCTCTCATAGAGATCGGGCACTATGCAGGTTTAATTGATTTTGGAGAATATGCACTTGCAATCACCACCGATGGCGTTGGAACGAAGCTGCTGATCGCAAATGAATTGAAAAAGTGGAATACAGTGGGAATTGACTGCGTGGCTGCGAATGTTAATGACCTCTATGCCATGGGTGTTGAACCAGTTGCATTCGTTGATTACCTAGCAGTTGAAAGGCTGGATAATGAATTCATGGCTCAGATCGGCGAGGGCTTGAATAAAGGTGCTAAACTCGCGGATATATCGATAGTTGGGGGTGAAACAGCGATAGTGCCGGAGCTCATAAAGGGCTTTGACCTAGCTGGTGCCTGCATTGGCATAGCCAAGAAGGAGGAAATTATAACTGGTAGAGATATCAAAATCGGGGATGTGATACTTGGCTTAAAGAGCAGTGGAATACACTGCAATGGCTTAACTCTTGCTCGAAAGGTGGTGGAGAGATCAGGTTATTCCTATCACGATCCATTTCCATACAAACCTGAGATAACTATAGGCGAGGAGCTTTTAACACCCACCAAGATATATAGCGAGGCATTGAAAATTAGTAGGAAGTGCGAAGTACACGGCATGGCTCATATCTCAGGAGGCGGTCTCTTCAATCTTCAGAGATTAACATCCCTTGGATTTCAAATAAGCGACCCAATTACTCCCTGTGATATTTTTAATTTCATCGAGGAAAATGGAAAGGTCTCGAGATATGAGATGTATAAAACATTTAACATGGGAATGGGATTCGCTATAATCCTACCAGAGGAGGAAGCTGAGGAGGCATTGAAGATTGCTCGCAACAATGCAAAAATAGTTGGCAGAATAGTTGAGAGGGGCTGCAAAGTGGGCAGGCTGAAGCTGTGGTAATTATCGCCTCTGCTAGTTATTTATTAGCCTAGTAGGTATAGAGGGGGAATTATTTTCCTAAGAAATTATCCAGCTTTGCTTCAAGCTGAATAATCCTCTCCTCAATTCTCAAGAGCAGGTATATTACATCTGATATAGTTGTTTTTTCCCCATCTATCTTGAACTGCTCCCCCTCACCCTTCAATCCCTTTACAATCCTCAAAACATCCCTCGCCTTCGCAGCTTCCTGCTGAGCTTCCTCTGGAGATATAAGATCGCTTGCACTCAATTCAGATTTGAATGTAAA
>JBBIOZ010000109.1:2646-3732 GCA_037443105.1 Methanocellales archaeon | reverse complement strand
GTCGGCTGGGCTTCTACGATGCCTTTTATCAGATAGACATAGGTATCTTTCGAGCTTGCAGCTATATATCCACCATTCTGTGTAATTGCAACTCCTGTAACAGGCTGCCGGGCTTTGAACTTGCCAGTTGGATTGCCATTGGTGAAAAGATAGACATAGGTATCTTCGCAGCCAACTGCAATATACCTCCCATCTGGAGAGATTGAGATGGCATTCAATGCATAACCTGCATCTGCACTCCAAATTTGAGCATTGCCTTTGAATAAGCGCACAATGTGATCTCGAGAGCTAACTGCTATGTAATCACCATCTGGCGTCACTGCTATACCGGTGATGTCTGACTTAGCTTTAAAAGACCATAATTGCACGCCATTAACGTTGAATATAAATAGATCGTACCTAAGGGTCCCAGCTGCAACCATGCCATTATTTGAAACCCCTGCTGCGATGACATCGTTGCCGCAAGCTCTATTCCACAGCAAATTCTTGCTGGCGTCGAATAAATATATCCTGTCATCCGCTGCTCCAGCAGCAATATATTTACCATCAGGTGAGATAGCTACAGATGTGACATCGCTCCCGAGATTGTATTTCCAGATTAAATTTCCATTGTTATCAATTAAATATAGATTGTCATCATTTGATGCTACTGCGATCTTCTTACCATCTGCAGACATAGCCACGCCTTTCACCTTATCATACGTATTATAATACCACAGCTGCTTACCTGAGGTGTCGAAGCAGTATACCTTAAAATCGCTAGATCCAGCTACAATGTTTTCTCCATTCAGCGTGATCGCCACGCTATTTGCCTCGCTATCAGTCTTTCTATCCCAAAGCATCGCTAGCACATTGCTGGTTTCAATTGCAGCGCTTGCAAATCCAGCGAAGAACAGCAAAACTAAGGGGAGATAGAATATTCTAGTTCGCATTTGAATCACAAAATTTTTTATTGCTTCTTCCTACAAATAGCTTACCATACAGCTTCCTACATATTACAAAAAGAATAAGGAAATTTAATATATATTGAGATTCAACTTAATTTCAAAATGAGGAACGAAAATGAATCTAAAAGATTTGCATAAT
>JBBIOZ010000109.1:0-2546 GCA_037443105.1 Methanocellales archaeon | reverse complement strand
ATTATAAAAAATCCACTGGCTGAACTTACGAAGGTGAAAGGTGAAGAAATCAAGCCAAGTGATCTAATTACACAGTATATCGCAATCTTAGCAGTGATACCGGCGGTAGCAACGATCATTGGCTGGGGATTTATTGGGGTTGGCTTCTTCAGATATTCAATTATAGCAGCAATTACCGCTGGCATTTTAACCTATATTTTGAGTATAGCAAGCGTATATATATCTGGCATTGTAATCAATGCTCTTGCTCCAAATTTTGCCTCAAAACAGAGCGATGTTCAAGCGATGAAACTTGCAGCATATGCAGCTACACCGGGATTACTGGGGGGGAATATTCTACATCATACCTATGTTGAGCATTCTTACTCTCCTGTGCTCGCTCTACGGGCTCTACATTCTCTATCTTGGTATCCCTGTGCTCATGGAAACACCTAAGGACAAAGTATTGATTTATACCATTGCAATCATAGCTGTAACTATAGTAATCTCCTTCATAATTGGAGCAATAATAGGAGGCATAATGGGAGCGATGAGTCCAATGCCCCACGTATATTAGGTAGTTGAAACTAAGGTAGAACTAAAAACAAAAGATAAAACTAAAAACAAATATATGATAATTGCTTTTTATTATTTGATCCAGCTTGAAAATCTTGGTGCACATCTGCTGCGCTCCCTGCTCCACCTATCCAATTCCTAAGCTAATTGATCAAGGAAATGAAGTAGTGGGCTTCTTCTACAACCCAAATATACATCCATATAAGGAGTATAAAACTAGGCTTGAGAATGTGAAAAAATTTGCTGAGACCCAGAAATTTGAAGTGATATATAAAGATGAATATACGCTTAAAAACTATTTGAAGGGAGCTTTGAATGCTGAAAATCGCTGTGAATATTGCTATACCATTCGCTTCATCGAAGCGGTTAAAATGGCAAAGCAAAAGGATTTCGATGCTTTCACCACAACACTGCTCACCTCGCCCTGGCAGAAGCACGAGCTTATAAAGCAAATCTGTGAAAAACTTGCTGGTGAGCATGAAGTTGATTTCTACTACGAAGACTTCCGAGCTGGTTGGAAGCAAAGCAGAATTAGAGCAAGGGAACTAAATTTATATATGCAGAAATACTGCGGCTGCATCTTCAGCGAAGCAGGGCTTTAAAATAAAATTTGGATATGACTTGGGAAAAAGCGATTCCTTGGGCGCTCAAAAACGTTGGTTCAATTTATGCTGGCGAGCTGTGCAGTTCGAAAATATTAATTTTGCATCTTCTTAAATACAGCTAGATGCGAAAGCAACGTTGGAGATGCAGCACAAAATGATCGAGGAAGCCGCTTGAAATGAAGCGAGTTTGATTGTTTTTCCAGAGTGCATAAATCAATTTATCCTATTGAGCTGAATAGTGGAGAGGAATTTTCAAGATACTGGAATTTTGGAATGTATAATTAGCCGTTCCCATAAACTCTTTGAAACTCGGCTTGGGCATTGCAATGTGCTATGAGCATTTTGACTGGTTCGCGCCAAATTACAATGCTTGGGAAAAAGGCGAGCAAATTAAAACGACTCTAACTTCAGAGGTTTGCTTGAAATAACTATAGAAATATTGAATATACTAATATATTATTGAATATACTGCGAAATATATGCCGCTTCGCAATAAGCAGGAACGGAGAAAAAGCTTGATTTCAACGTAAGCGGACCTGTTAATAAAGAGCAAATTATCTATGCTTATTTTTCTCCGATGCAAAACTATCTATCGGAGGGTGCTAGAACTCATTGAGTTGAAGCTCTAAGAGGGATTGATTTTAAGTAAAGTGATTACTTCCCTCATATTCTTCACAAATTCCTAGCTATAGCCTTCTCCTCTCCTAAAATGCAAAGTAAATGATGGCCTCGAATTGGAATTGCCTGCATATTTCCATTGCAATATAGTTCAACAATTTAATGTTTTTTTGTTTTAGCAAGCTTAGAATTTCAGCTTCAGCGTCCATCAAGCTAGATGATATTTGGCACCTAGGAAAAAATTTTAAGGTAAGAGGATAACCAACTACATGCCGGCGGGCTAGCCTGGGTGGCTCGGCGTCACCTTACTCTCGAAACCGTCGATACGCGAGGGGCGAAGCTCGAGGAAGACATTTGATCTGCCCTCTAACCCAGCCATTCAACGAGGAAGCTTCGTCTTGCGGGGCTGGCGCTGCACTGGATGCTTGCTGGAGAGCAGGTTTCCATTGCTTAACCGCGGGCACCGGCTGAGGCCCGGAAGGGAGCGAGCCTACCGCGGGCAACCAGCGCTCGCGGGGTCGCGGAGTGGAGGCGAATTGCTGGATAATTAGAGAGCAGTAAAATGGCGACTGAGAGCGCGCTCGCCGGCTTTTCTATTATTTCAAAATCTGCTTCACCATTTCTCCTATTTTTTTATATGCAGTTGAATCCTGAGGCAGCTCAAGTAGACTTTTGCCCTCTGCGTTGAATTGCTCGAGCAGTGGATCATATGGAATGCTGCCTAGATAGTGCATTCCGAGTTTTTCAGCTTTTTCTTTTATTTTACCC
>JBBIOZ010000108.1:0-3895 GCA_037443105.1 Methanocellales archaeon | reverse complement strand
ATATTAAATATTTATAAAATTATATAGTTATAGCTCAACAATCAATGCTTCTTCATCGCAGTTTGGGAACTTAGGGCATTTCACGCACTCAGTCCAGACTTTTGCGTGGAGCTTTGCTTTATCAATTTTTTTAAACCCGAGTTTTTCGAAGAAAACTGGAATAGTTGTTAGCGAGAAAACTTTTTTAAGACCAAGCTTTTTAGCCTCTTTCAATACCTTTTTAACCAACCTGCTGGCTATCCCTCGCTTCCTGTAACTTGCATGCACAACCAGCGTTCTAAGCTCCCCCAACTCCTCGGTATATATATGCAGATTGCAGCAGGCAATGATCTTTCCATCGCTCTCGCCAACGATATAGCTGCGGATGTCTTCGTAGATCTCCATTAAAGAACGCTTCAATACATCTTCTCCACCGTGTTCATCGATTAAGTTCTTAATCGCTTTAGCGTCCTTGAGTTTAGCTGATCTGAACATAAGATATCCTCCACCTAAGAATTGCGCTCACGCGTGATTAAAATAACACTGGTGAGTATAGCAGCGCCGCCTAGCATTGTGAAAAAACTGAGGCTTTCATTTAGAATAGCAATGGCAATTGCAATCCCGCTTATTGGTTCGAGAGAGAGCACTATTATCCCGCGAGATGCCTTAACCTTACTCAATCCATCGAAGTATAAAGAGAAGGAAATAGCAGTGGGAATTAATCCAAGTAGAAGTAAATAAAAGAAATTAGCTTTTACCACCGAAATTGGCACCTCTAGAGCGAATGGTAGAAAAATTAATGCAGAGATAGCATTGAGCCAAACCGCTTGAACGTAGCCAGAATAGCTGTTTCTGAGATATCTGCTTAAAATTGCTTCAAGGCCATAGCAAAATCCAGCTATTAAACCAAAAATAATTCCCGTGAAATAATCCGAGCCAAATGAAAGGGAATAGGGGTCTACCATTAATAATATGCCTAAAATAGATAAGCAAATCGCTGCAATGGTAACTTTAGTAAGTTTTTCCTTGAGGAAAAAAACTGAAAGGAAAGCTACAAACACAGGCGCCGTATATAGCAGTAGAATGGCAACTGCAAATGAGGTTGCTTTAATTGCAGTGAAATAGGCATAAATTGTAATTGCCATACAAAATCCCATTGAAAATAGATGGAATTTCTTTTTTCTGGGAATTAAACTCGAGATTCTGCCCTCAAGCAAGAAAAAAAGCAGTATAAACATTCCACCAAGAAGAGTGCGATAGAAAACAATTGCTTCGATGCTGAGACATATTGCTTTAACAAAGATACCTATCGTACCAAAGAGCACAGCTGCAAGTGCAATTTCAAAATAGCCCTTCATCTCCTCCGAAAACACATCCATTTATAGTGCGGAGGGCTATTTAAATGTTTCAACTCGAAATATTTATTACAGATAAATGTAAAAATTTAGCCGTGCAAAAATTTGCAAGAGTTTCTGAGATCGTTGCCTATCTTAATTGCCCGAGACAGCTTTACTTTACGTTGAACAGCGATACCTCTAAGAAAAAAAATTCAACGGCTTACATCACTCATCTATTCCTCCGAGAACTAAGCCTTCGCATTCCCTCTCTCCTAGCCAATGAGCATTGCTTGCTTGATCAGTTGAAAAAAACTCTAGAGGTAGTTGCAGAGGAAACCAATTTGATCTATCGAAATGATTTGATCGACGTAGATCGCGGGCAACTTTCATTGGTAAAAAGCGCAGTTGAAGTGGAATTGCAAAAGATAGCAAGTGGAATTAAAAAATCCATCGATAAATATGGGAAAGCACAGCTTCATCAACTTCTCTCCCCTTGGAAGCTTGAGCAGGAAATGAACTCGCAAAGATATATGCTAGTTGGAAGAGTGGATAAGATCATAAGAATTGGAAGTGAAATCATTCCCTCCATAATTAAAACAGGCACATTTCCAGAGTATGGTGTTTGGTATAGCGATAGAATTCAGCTCACAGCTTACTCAATACTTGTGGAGGAAAAATTTGATGTGGCAATTAAGAGAGGAATCGTAGAATATACTCGATCTGGCACATTGAGAGAGATCGCGATAAAGCACCACGATCGAAGAAAGGTCTTAGAGATTAGAGATAAGGTTTTGAAGATAAAAAATGGAAATTTCCCAGAGCGAATCCACGATTCAAGTGAATGCGATCGCTGCAGCTTCAAAGCCAGCTGTGAGTCGCGAGTTTCACTAGCATCAAAATTCTTTTAATCAGCAAATTTTATTAGATAGAGGGGGAATAAAATGTGACGTGTTAAGCCAGACTAAGCTTTCGAAAATCATCGATCCCTTCGCCGAGTTTTTTCTCCATTTAGGTTGGAGTCCCAATCAAATTACAATAATTGGTTTCAGTTTAGGCTTGACAACTAGCTACATCATAGCAATGGGACACTTCTCATATGGAGGTTTTTTGATATTGATCTGCGGCTTTTTCGATGCATTGGATGGAGCTGTAGCTAGATTATCCGCTAGAGTAACCCCATTTGGTGGAATTTTAGATTCAACGGCAGATAGAATAGTGGATGCTTCGCTGCTGATAGCAATTGGAACCAGCGGTGCTGTAGATTGGCTGTCCATAGCAATTGCAATTACTCTCTCACTCCTAGTGAGCTATATTAGAGCAAGAAGCGAGGCCACTGGAGTCATTAAAAAGCTAGACGTTGGCATAGCTGAAAGAGCTGAGAGAATGCTGATTCTCGCAATAGGCTTAATAGCAGGCTTTATAAAGGAAGCAGTATTCCTATTAATATTGCTATCGCTAATAACGGTAATCTGGAGATTGATTCAAGCAAAGCGAATGATTGAAAAAAAGGTTAAATGAAGGAGGAAAAAAAGTTAAATTATATATGTATCCTTTTATGTTTTATGTATCTTAACAAAAGCAGGTGGTTTTAAAAATGGAGGAAATCAGAGTTGCAATAGCAGGCGTGGGAAATGTAGCCAGTGCTCTGGTGCAGGGCGTTGAGTATTATAAAAATTGCAAGGATGAATCCATACCTGGAGTTATGCATCCCATTTTGGGAGGCTACCATATCGGCAGCATAAAATTTGTAGCTGCTTTTGACGTGAATAAAAATAAAGTCGGCGAGGATTTAGCGAGAGCAATATTTGTTAAGCCAAATTGCGCTTTTAAAACCACAGATGTGCCCTTAACAGGGGTTAAAGTGCAAAAAGGCCCGGTGCTCGATGGCATTGGACGGTACTTGAGAGAGAAAATTCCAATAGATGACCGCCAGCATCCTGTAGATGTGGAGAGAGTGCTGCGTAAATCAAAAGCAGATGTACTTGTTATCTTAATACCAGTTGGCTCAGATCGAGCAGCGAGATACTATGCTGAATGCGCTTTGAATGCAGGCGTGGCAGTGGTAAATGGAATGCCAGCGCTCATCGCGAACAATCGAGAGTTCGTGGCGCTTGCAGAGAAAAAAAGAGTGCCTGTGATAGGGGACGATGTGAAAAGCCAAGTGGGTGCAACAATTACCCATAGAGCTTTGATAGAAATGATGGTAAATCGAGGTGTTAAAATCCATAATACCTATCAGCTAAACATAGGCGGGGACATGGACTTTTACAATATGCTTGAGAGAGAAAGACTTCTAACTAAGAAAATCACAAAGACTGAAGCAATCACAAGCTTGGTTCCATATGAAATGCCAACTCATATAGGGCCAAGCGATTACGTGGAGTTCTTGAACAATACCAAGATCGCCTTCATAAGGATTGTAGCTAGTAAGTTCTGCGATGTACCAGTATCCATCGAAGTAAAACTTGAGGTACAAGATGCCTATAACTCAGCTGGTATTCTAGTGGATGCCATTCGGTGCAGTAAAATTGCTCAAGACCGCAAACTAGGAGGCGCTATAATACCTGCGAGTGCATACT
>JBBIOZ010000107.1:0-3919 GCA_037443105.1 Methanocellales archaeon | reverse complement strand
AAGGTGGAGCCTTTTCCAACCTCGCTTTCAACCCAGATTTTGCCACCGTGCAATTCAACATAGCTCTTGGCAAGTGCCAGTCCAAGTCCAAATCTATGCGTTGTTCTAGAAAGTTTATCTCCATCTGCTAGATAAAATCGCTCGAAGATACGCTTTTGATTTTCCTTCGCAATGCCAATGCCTCTATCAATGACTTTGAAGAGATAGCAATCGCTTTGCTCTTCAACGCAGATTTTAACCTCAGCATTGCTATATCTCAATGCATTTGAAATCAAATTATCTAAAATTTGATAGAGTTTATCCTCATCCGCTTTAATCACAAGATTCATAGGAATGCTTATGTGAAATTCACGCTTAGCTGGAGCATAATTCTCAAGCAATATCTTGATCAATTCATTCACATTTACATTTGAATACTCCAATTCTACAACGCCAGCGTCAAGCCTTGAGAGCTCGAGCATGCGATCTATAAGCCTGCGCAATCTAAGGGCATTGCGCTGCATAATCTCAAGGTAGCTTAAAAACTTGGGATCGCTTACTTCCTCCCGCATTATATCAAGATAGCCAATTATAGGTTGAAGTGGAGTTCTAAGTTCATGCGCAGCCACATTAGTGAAATCCATCTTCCTCTCATAAAGCTCCTTAAGATCTTCATATGCCTTTTTAAGCTCCCTCTCCAGCCTCTTCCGCTCAGTTATATCTTGGTTTATTCCTAAAGTACCTATTATTTCGCCTCTTTCATTTTTCAAGAGTGATGCTGATACGTTTAGGTAGATGTCTCTGCCATCCTTGGTTTTACCTTCGACTTCCACACCGCTAACTTTTCCATCTGAGCTTTCTCTCATTTTTTGCATTACATAGCGAGCTGTCTCAAGGTTTTTATAGAACTTGACCTCTCCATTTTCAACTAAATTTCTGCCTACCACTTCTTCCTTTTTATAGCCAAATATCCTCTCAGCAGCTTCATTGAAGAGCATTATTTTCCCATTTACATCCAGTGCAATTATTGCATCAGCTGAGCTAGTTATTATATTCTTCAAATACTGCTCAGACTCAGCGATTCGCTGCTCAAGCTTCCTGCGCTCAGTTATATCCCTAGCTATGCATTGCACGCCAGCTATCTTTCCTGCTTCGATGATAAGTTGAGAGCTGAGCTCTATTATTGCTCTGCTGCCATCTTTTCTTATAATTTCATATTCAAATGGCGCTAGGGCTCCTCCCATAGCTAGCCTTGCAATTCTAATTCTAGCAGCTTCAAGCATTTGAGGAGGTAAAAGCTGGGCAATATTCACTTTGCCTATCTCCTCAGGGGCATAGCCAGCGAGTTTAAGTGCTGCTTTATTAGCGGAGGTGAAATTGCCCTCTAAGTCTATTGTGAATATCAAGTCATAGGCATTTTCAAATAGCTCGCGATATCTCTCCTCGCTCTCCATTGCTTCTCGCTCAAGCATTGCTTTTCTATCCAGGAGATATCCAAAGACCGTGAATAGTGGAAATGTGAAAACTATGAGTATAATGTGCAGGATATCCCTCTGGAAGAAATGCTGGAATTCTTCATGGTAGATAAAATATTCCATGAGCAGGAATGAAAGTGAGAGCGCTAATCCTGCGATTCCAACGGTAATTCCAAGCTCATGCATCTTCAAATATTCTTTAATCCCTGGTCTCATTTTCTCGCACTTCCGCTTTTGGCACTGTGAAGCAAAATCTGCTTCCTTGTTTATAGTCGCCTTTCACTCTATCTTCAACCCAGACTTCGCCGCCATATCTCTCAATAAGTGTCTTCACAATGTATAGTCCAAGACCCCTTCCCCTTGCCTTTTTCGTCCCGCGCTCAAAACGATTAAAGATCTTAACTTTAAGTTCATCCGGCACACCATCGCCATTGTCCTCAACGCAAACTCTATAAAACCTATTATCCTTCACAAACTCCTCCACATCTATTCCAATTTCAACGCTTTCCCCTGAGTATTTAATTGAATTGCCAATTAAATTCACAAAGACCTCTTTAATCAAGGGATCAGCTTTAACTAAAAAAGTTCTGGGAATATATTTGAATGCAATTTTCTTCTGAGAACTTGCTGAGAACTCAGCTATAACTTGAATAATAACTTCATTTAAATCGATATCTTGAAGCCCAGCTCCACGTAACTCCTTAATCCTCTGCAGCAGGCGCACATCCTCAATTAGCTTAATACCTCCAAGCGTTGAGTTAAGCGTTCTCTCAACTTGCGTCCTCTGTTTTTCATCAAGCTTGCTATCAAGCAATAGCTCTAAATAGCCAAAGGCAACTTGATTCAAATTATTGATATCGTGTGACAGGATATCTAGGTAAAGCTCAGCATCTTCTTTGGCCTCGAGAATTTCACGCTCAAGCTGCTTACGCTTTATGATGCTTGCTAGAACATTAGCCACTGCCTGGAGGAATTCCACTTCCTTATCGTTATAGTTATGCCCCGCTTTCAAGTATAAGTTAATCACACCGAGTATCTCGCCAGCGTATAAAATTGGAATGCAGTAGTGGCCGTGTGCAGTCATACCATCATACCTCGTTTCATGCCGCTCATCAACTTTACCGGCAAACTCTATCTCTCTGCTGAGCGCTGCCAGGCCGCATATGCACCTGCCAAAGGTAACCTGCGCGCATGAATTTTGTATAGCTGAACTAAGTCCCCTTTGAACTTTCATCGTTAGCTCCCCTGGTTCTTCAACTAAGAATATGCAGCCTCTTGATTCAAGAGAGAGCCGTGGGATTGAGAGAATAAGGTCGAGTGCTTTTTTCAAAATTTCATCTAAGGAGATATTCTCGAGTGAGAGCTGCAAAAGCGAGTTAATCGCAGCTTGTACATCTCGACTGCGCTTGTGCTCAGTTATATCTTTTATAACCCCTAGGCTGCCTATTACTTCGCCTCTTTCATTTCTCAGGAGCGAAGCTGATACGTTTAGGTAGATGTCTCTGCCATCCTTGGTTTTACCTTCGACTTCTACACCGCTAACTTTTCCAGAGCTTTCTCTCATTTTTTGCATTACATAGCGAGCTGTCTCAAGGTTTTTATAGAACTTGACCTCTCCATTTTCAACTAAATTTCTGCCTACCACTTCTTCCTTTTTATAGCCAAATATCCTCTCAGCAGCTTCATTGAAGAGCATTATTTTCCCATTTATATCGAGTGCAATTATTGCATCAGCTGAGTTAGAAATAATTGAGCTGAGATAGCGATATGAAGCGATTATCTCCCGCTCCATCTCCCTCTTCTCAGTGACATCTATGGCTAGGCACTGAATATCGCTTAGTTCACCAGCGATTTTAACTGGCTGCATTGTTAATTCAACAATTTTCCTCTGTTCTTGGATTTCAACTTCAAGTTGTAAACCATGGGTTAAATTGCTCAATCTATCTAGCAGTTTTCTGGCATCGTTTTGAGAAAGCAATTGAGCTATCGACTTCCCGATTAATTCAGAGGCGTGATAGCCGGTTAAGTCTTTTATCTTCTTATTTCCCCAGGTGAATCTCCCCTCTCTATCCAAGGTGAAGATTGGAATTGGAGCCTCCTCTAAAAGTGCTCTATGTTTCCTCTGCGATTCCTTGAGTTCTTCTATCTTTTGGTTAAGCGATTTTGTATATTCTCTTCTTTCTCTCTCCAGAGCCATTTTTCTGTCAGTTAAAAATCCAATTGTTAAAAACAAGGGTATGGTGGAGAAGATCGCAGCGTGGTGTATTATATCGCTTGTTATATATGTGTATATATCCACCCCCTGTCTAGTGCATTCGAAGAGATATACCACATTCAGGATGATGCCCAAGCTGGCTGCGAGATAGCCTAGCCAGTGATCTTTGAAATATCTCCTGAAAGTCATATGCATAATTATGATGAAAATACTATATAAAATTTGCTTAATTTACTAAAAAATTTTAAAA
>JBBIOZ010000106.1:0-3925 GCA_037443105.1 Methanocellales archaeon | reverse complement strand
TATCCTTGAAGGGTCAGCCAGTCAAAGTATCCCTTGGATGTGGGGAATAAATGGCGCTGCATCTGTTTTGGGATCCGTACTTGGAGTTGTAATTGCAATGTTATTTGGATTTAGTGCAGTTTTGGCACTTGGAGCTCTTTGCTATCTCTCCATAGCTTGGTGCCTGAAGTATATTATTTGATTTGATTTGAGACTTTGGCTTTCGACTCTGATTCTTACGCGATCGATAATTTGCGCTTGAGCTTTTTGGCCTCACGCGTGATTACATCTATGCCCTGGCTTAAAATTGCCTTGAATTTCTCGCCATTCATCGCAGCTTTACTTAGATTTTCTCCAAGCTCAACAGGTAGCACGATGTCTATCCAGTTTTCTCTTTGCTGATATAGAAATGGATTTTGAAGCAATGTGCTTGCTACTTCTAAAGCTTTTTGAATTTCTTTCTCTTCCGCAGAAATCTTGACTGGTATATGCAAAGCGATTGCTGTAATTTTGCCCTTTTCATCTTTTGGGGTATATAGTCTTACTATTTCTCCATTGAATCTTCCGAAGAAGTGATCAGTTGCTTTATAGAAACCAAGATTTTCAAGCTCCTCAATCGCATTCTTGGGGAGATCATCGATTATACAGCCACAAAGCGCAGCAGTTACAGTTTTTTCCTTAAGGCTTTGCACCACCTCCTTAAAGTCCTCAAAAGGAAAGCCCATTGCAAGTTCTTCGTCTCTAAAGCCACCATAGATTCTGGCTCCGCCGCATAGGAGCGAGAGATTTATTTTCTGCTCAGAGATTGGAATTGCTGTACACTCACCGCAAAGTGCAAACTCCCCTTTGAACTTAGCACCCAGTGGAGTGCTATTTCGCATTCGAGAAATTGTTGTTGCGATGCGCATGATCTTTCGAGGAGTGCCAATGATTAATATCGCATCAGGCTCAAAGCTGCATTTTTCAAGTGGCGCGAGTTTAACTGTCTTCGTCCCCGTCTCGAGCCTTGGATAAATCTCCACATATTCGGGCGCTGTGAAACCAAGTGTTATTTCAGCATTTAGACAAGATAGATTAGATATGCCAAAAATATATTCCTCGCCAAGTGAGGCACAGCGCTTCACCATTTCGCAATAGCGCTTTGGCGCATTGACATTTGAATTGCCCTTTTCCTCGCTCTTGAGAATCTTGACTGCCACTGGAGAAGTAGGTAATTCAAAGAATTTCCTGAATTTGTTCGACATTTCCTTGTAATTGTTATTGTAATTTTCTTTTGCAGTCAACTTTCCACCCTCAAATCATGCTGCCTCGCGATGTCTTGGAAGGCATTTGCAATATATTTGATTTCGTTCTTTGATAAGCCATAGATATTTATCTTAAAATTCTTGCTCATACCAGGGTGCACGCCAGCAATTTTCCTCTCTTTCAACTCATGATATAAGAAGTAGCCTTTCCTGCGATGCTTTTTCGCGATTTCATAGAGCGGCAGAGCTTCGAAGTTCATAAGAGTGTGATTATGCGGCTTCTCCCCGAGCAGCTGCACTCCATCGATTTTCTCAAGCTCTTTTACTAAAAAACGCGCCTTTTCAACCTCCTCACTCCAGTGCTTTACGCGCTCCACGACTGTTGGAAATGAGGAAAGGAGGGTAGCGATAGGCGCGCCAAATATAGGCGAGCAGCCGAAGAAAGCCACTTCTTTTTTGCCAAACCCACGCCCGCTCCAGTCCCCTCTGATGCTGGAAGATTTAAAGAGCTTGCCACTCCATTCATAGGTGGTCGCGAGAATTCCAATTGGACCTGAAGCTGCCCAGCTTTTATGTCCACTTGCAGCGATGAAATCTGCCTTGAGTTTTTTACCATCAACTGGCATAACACCTGAGCTGTAAGCTGTGTTCAAGAGAAAAGGCACATTGAATTCCTCGCAGATCTCTCCCACGCGCTTTGCATCCGCAAGATTGCCATATCTATAGTCAACATGAGTAAGCAGCGCTAGAGCCGGTGGCTCGCCGGTTTTGCGCTCTACCTCTTCAAATTTGTCCGCATACTTCTCTACATCAATTTTGAACTCAGGATAGCCATTATGCGGCACTTCCACTACATTTAGCTTATTAGCTTCAGCAGCTAAGTAAGAAGTATAATGCGCGAGGGAATCAAGCACTACTGTCTGTCCTGGCTTAGCTATCATTTGCATTACAGCGAACTTGGCATGCCTGCAGCCAGCGGTAAATCTAACCTCATCCATATTCAAAAATTCAGCTATATCTTGAGCTAAATCGCGAATGGGTGGTTTTTGAATAAGGTCTACTCTTGCCTCCAAGCAATAATCGCAAACCGAGTAGCCATCTCCCCATTCGAGCAAAGCTTTTCTGGCTTCAGGTGTTAAAATGCCTCCACGTTGAATTGGATGGATATTTATAATGCCATTCAACTTCCTTAGAACATTCTTATATTTATCCAGATTCATGCCTTGCCTCAACTGCCTCCTTTAGGATTTTTTCAATCTCCTCCTTCGTTGTTCTACCTATTATTATAACCTCGCCATTGATTGCGATTGTAGGAAGATCTATTATGCCTTTTTTGTCAGCTGTGTTGCCCTCTTTAAACAAAAATTTGCCCCTGAATCTTGGCAGCAGCTCCAAGCACCATTGCCTGACTTCGTGGCAGATGGGGCATTCTTCTGAGAGGTAGAGTTCAATGGTGATCATAATATTTTATTTTTTGCTCAATTATACTTAAATTTTCAAGTGATGGCAAATTTTGCCTCTTAAAAATTGTAAAGATTTTTACTAATATTTTTTAATTATTTAAAGCAAAAAAGGTATTGTCCTAATATAGACAGCAAAATTTAAATGGTATAAATGTGTTATTGTTTTTGTGATTATTGCATGGCTAGACCTAGGAGTAAAATTGATATTACGTGTCAGAATCCGGATTGTAAATTTTTCTTGAGGGAAGAAGGAAAAGATATATTGAAGCGCGGTAAAAATCGAGCAGGGCATCAACAGTATTATTGTAATCATTGTCGTACTTGGTTTGTTGAAACCGCAAACACACCGCTCTATCATAAACATCTATCCAAAGCAGAAGTCGTGGAGATCTGTAAGCATCTAGTTGAGAAAAATGGTATTCGTAGTATCGAGCGAATCACTGGTCATCACCGAGACACAATTGGGCGTTTACTCGAAGACCTAGCACTTCACGCTGAACTAGTTAATGACCTCTTGTTGAAGGAAATAAAGCTGGGGCAATTTGAAGTGGATGAGATGTGGACTACAATTAAAAAAAACAAAAGAAAGTTAAGCCGGGAAGCCCAGAATCAGCTGAAGAAGGTGATGCCTGGATCTACGCTTGCATAAAAAGAGGCTCCTATCTTTTTGTTGCGTATTCGATTGGAAAATGGACTCAAGAGACTTGCCGAGAAATGGTAGAGAAAATGTTCAGAAGAATAGAACTTCCACTTCCTAGTAATAAGATCCAGATCTTTTCCGATGGAAATGATGACTATGAATACGTCCTCCCGGATTACTATGCTGTCTCTTGTATGGATTATGGACAAGCAATAAAAATAAGGGAAGGAGCAAGAGTGGTTGATAAAATAAAAAAGATTATCTTTGGGAATCCTAATCCTGAAGATATAGATACCACGAATATTGAGAACTTCATTGGCATCTTGCGAGAACGTGTGGGAAGATTGGTGAGAGAAACAAAATGTTACTCAAAAAAGAAGCCTCGACTCCGGAATGCAACAGAGCTAATTCTATTCCACTGGAATTTCATGGACATCTTACACGATAATCAAACACCAGCCATGATCGAATCCCTCTCAAGTCACATCTGGAGCTGGGAAAATTTTTTAACACTCAATTATGCTGTATAAATTAGGACAATGCCAAGCAATCAAACCAATATATACTGTAGAGGGAATGCAGAACGTGGAGATAAGAAT
>JBBIOZ010000105.1:0-4043 GCA_037443105.1 Methanocellales archaeon | reverse complement strand
CTCCTAAGATCATTGCAATGGAGAGAATGATAAGTGCAGTTGGAGACCACGCGCTGATATCTGAGTTTTGAAGGCCACATGTACTCAATCCAGATATGAATTGAAAGGTGGAGTGACGAATGGAATCAAAGCCGAGGTGTGCAAAATAAAAGTTCTCAAAGACTAGCATTGCCACGCCTATTAAAATCATTGAGAGGAACGCTTTGATTTGAATATCTTTAAGAAAGGCTTTAACGTTGCCTTTGAAAACTTTATAATACAGAAGGAAGGGAATGCAGCCTAGGAACATGATAATCAGGGAAGCAATTTCTATATATATATTATTATACTCTCCAATGCTTCCATCTTTTATGCTGAAGCCGCCGGTAGCAAGAGTTACCATTGCGTGGTTAATCGAGTCCCATAGTGGCATTCCAGCGGCAAAGTACAAAGCTATACCAAAAATGGTAATTCCAAGATAAAAACCCCAGATCGTTCTCACAGTAGAAATAATACTTGGATGTATCCGCTCCTCTCGCCCTTCAGCTTTATATAGCGCAAATGCACCTGTACCAGGCCTTGCGAGAATACTAACCATTAGCACGATCACGCCTATGCCGCCCACCCATTGCATGGTGCTGCGCCAGAATTGAATGGTATGCGAGAGAGCACTTGGCTTGGCATACATGGTTAAACCAGTGCCAGTCCAGCCTGACATAGCCTCGAAAAAGCCATCGATGAAGCTGGAGTGCTCAATCATCATAAAGGGAATTGCACTGATGATTGCAATCGATAGCCAGCCAATTGCAGCAACTATAATCGCGTGCTTCAACTCAGGCTCATCTGCCTTTATCCCAAATCGCAAAGCAAGACCTAAAGTTATGCAAATTATGGAAAGAATGAAAAAATCCGACAGTCCTTCATATTCCTTAAAATAAAGAGCTGGCAATATTGCAAAATCCATTACAACACCAAGTATAGCTATCAGTCCCCCTAGGTCTCGTAAAATTATCTTTAAATCCGCTATTCCCAAGGTGATCTCCTCTAACTGGTTAAAATCTGCCTTGTTTTCTCCAGCTCATCTATCCTAGCAAATACGTGAAGTATATCTTCACTTTCAATTTGAATATCGCCTTTTGGAACTATGAGATCACCACGCCGCTCGATGGCTACAATTAAAGCGGTTTTAGGCAGCGAAAGCTCAGATAATGCTTTACCCACGATGTTAGAGTTATGCTCTGCAACGACCTTGAAAATCTCAGCTTTACCCTCAGCTAAAGTGATGAAGTCCTTAATACCCGGGTGCCTAATGGCACTGTAGAGATATCGCGCTACAATGGCATCTGGATTCTCAAGCACGTGGATGCCTGCGTTTTTAAACATTTGAACGTGTTCCTTTTCATTGACAATCGCCACCACATTCTTAATCCCGATTTCCTTTGCCATTAAAACAGTCATGAGATTAACTGCATCATCGCTTGTTGTGGCTATAATTGCATCCGCTCTATCCCCCCCAGCTTCAATTAAGGTGGACTTAGAGGTGGCATCACCGCATATTGCAAGCACATCATACTTGGTTGCTATCTCCCTGCAGCGCTCCTCATTTAAGTCTATAATTACAACATTGTTCCTCCCTCTAATCGAAATATCCACTAGATTTCTGCCGATGCCACCAAGACCAACGATTATTATATACATCAAATATAGAAAATAGGTCTAGCCTCATATCTTTTTTGCTCTCCTTAAAGGGAAAAGAGATATGTCTATATAAAAAGATTCAAAAAAGATTCCAAAGCAAAGATGGCAAAGGCTCACTTCTTACCCATGTCCCTTGAGGAGGCTGAGAAGCGTGGTTGGAGCGAGTTAGATGTAATAATCGTAACAGGCGATGCATATATCGACCACCCCAGCTTTGGCGCGGCAGTAATTGGTAGAGTGCTTGAGGCACAAGGCTTTCGAGTCGGCATAATAGCTCAGCCTAATTGGCGCAATTTAGATGATTTTAAAAAGCTATCAAGACCAAAATTGTTCTTTGGGGTGACTGCAGGCAATGTAGATTCAATGGTGAATCACTATACTGCAAGCAAGAAGCCAAGAAGTGATGATGCATATTCTCCCGGGAATAAAGCTGGCCTACGTCCTGATCGCGCGACCATTGTATATTCAAATAAAATACGCGAGGCATTTAAAGATATTCCAATTGTGCTAGGAGGGATTGAAGCTAGTTTGCGAAGATTTGCTCATTATGACTACTGGAGTGATAGAGTGAGGCAGTCAATCTTAGCAGATTCACCTGCTGACTTGCTTGTCTATGGTATGGGTGAGAGGCAAGCGATTGAAATAGCTAAGAATATTAATGGAGGGGATGTTAGAAGTATACCCGGCATAGTATACAAAGCAAAAGAAATAGGTAATTTAAATTTAAAGGATTACATTGAAATTCCGAGTTTTGAGGAAGTATCCAAGTCTAAGATAAAATATGCCGAGGCATTTAAAATAATATATAAAGAGCAGGACCCTTACCGCGGGAGAACACTTGTGCAGCGCCATCCAAAGTGCTATATCATTCAAAATAAGTCAGCTCCCCCTCTTTCAACTCAGGAGCTGGATAGAATATATGAACTTCCCTATCAGCGGAAAGCGCATCCTATTTACAAGCTAAGGATCAAAGCACTTGAAAGCGTGAAGTTCTCCATCATATCTCATAGAGGCTGCTTTGGAGATTGCTCCTTTTGCGCCCTAGCTATGCATCAAGGCAAAATCATTCAAAGCAGAAGCATTCAATCAATTGTGAGGGAGGCAAAATCGCTGGTTAAGCACAGAGATTTCAAGGGGATAATTCAAGATGTAGGTGGTCCAACTACTAACATGTATGGCTTGGGCTGCAAGTTGAAGAGCTATTGTAAGGAAAAAGCCTGCTTATTCCCTGAATCGTGCCAAAATTTAAATGTAGACCACGAGATGCTTATAAAACTACTTCGCAAGCTGCGTAAAATCAAAGGGGTGAAGAAAGTTTTCATTGGCTCAGGAGTTAGATATGACCTCGCTCTGCTTGACCCTAGATATCTTGAGGAGATTTGCAGGTATCATATAAGCGGGCAGCTCAGGGTGGCGCCGGAGCATGTTTCAAAAGAAGTCTTGCTTGCGATGAGAAAGCCAAATCGCGGGCTATACGATCGATTTAGAAAGCAATTTGAGGATATTAACAGGAGAGTGGGCAAGGAGCAATATCTAGCTCCTTACTTCATGTCCTCACACCCAGGCTGCAGGCTTGAGCATATGATTGAACTTGCAGAATACATTCGAGATATGGGCTTCTTCGTTGAGCAGGTTCAAGATTTTACTCCAACACCTATGACTGCTTCAACTGTGATGTACCACACCGGCTTGGATCCCTTCACTGGTGAAGAAATATATGTGCCGAAGTCGGAGAGAGAGCGCAGAATGCAGCGTGCTTTAATGCAGTTTCAGTCTCCTGAGAACTACTCTCTAGTTAAATTAGCACTTAAAGAAACATGCCGCGAGGACTTGATTGGCGATGGACCTAAGTGCTTAATTTCAAGGCGTAAGAAAATTCTCGGTAAGTCGAGGAAGGAAGAAGTACCCTGGGGTTAGTTAGGCATTGAGCTCTAGGAGCTGCTTGCTCACAAGTGTATAATGTTTGTTTGGCTTAACGCTTTTCAAGCGGTGGCTTTGATAGGAATGCTCATCAAATTTTTCATAGGAAGCAAAGACCTTGCCGCACATTGCACATTTAATTCTCTTTCTCATTCTATTCCTCACCTCTTTGAATATGCAACTTGGCTCTATACTTTAAGGAGGTTAAGGGGGCTGAAAAATTCTCAAAAAAATTCTTCGATAGGGAGGAGCCTTCCTTAAATTTGTATGCCAAGCCGCAGGTTGAATTTAAATGAAACTGCACCAAATCCATCCCCTCCAGACCCACCCCTTTACTTCAAGTGGAGGTTGTATTCGAAAGATCTTTTCAATTTTTCAAAATAACATGATCATTTCTTATATATAAAGTTTTCTATTTAAAAATTAGAATTTTATTATAAATTTAA
>JBBIOZ010000104.1:0-4055 GCA_037443105.1 Methanocellales archaeon | reverse complement strand
ATATTAATATTATTTTGATTTCCTTCGACGAGATCACATCGCTGTGCCTCATTCTGAATAATCATCATTATACTTTTTGCTTGCCTTGTCTAAAAACGCTTGAAATTATGATGCGCTGCAACATCCTGATATGGCTTCAAAGATCAGTAATCAATAAATTTGAAGCCCGAGGAAAAGCAAAAAAATTAACTAGTTATTTTTAAATTCTGCAGCTTGGTATTATACCACTTCTAAGCGCGTGATCCGCAAGCACAATTGCCATCATTGCCTCCGCGACTGGCACTATTCTCGGGAGAATGCAGGGATCGTGTCTACCTAGAACTTTAATTCTCGTCTCTTCCATTGTTTTGATATTGATGGTACTTTGCTCTTTTGCTATTGAGGGCGTTGGTTTTACAGCTATTCTGCAAACAATCGGCTGGCCTGTAGTTATCCCGCCTAGAACTCCACCTGCATTGTTTGAGGCAAAGGTAATTTTTCCCTCTTTTATCACAATTGGGTCATTCATCTCGCTGCCCTTCATCTCAGCGCATTTAAAGCCAGCGCCAATTTCAAAGCCGCGCACAGCTCCAATGCTCATAAGTGCTTTGGCAAGGTCAGCCTCGAGTTTGTCAAACACAGGTTCGCCCAGCCCAGGTGGGACTCCAGAGGCGATGACCTCAACGATCCCTCCAATGCTATCTCCAGTTGCTGCGATTTCCATGATACGCTGTATCATGACATTTGCAACCGCTGGGTCTGCGCATCTTACTTCATTCTTCTCAGCATTCTCCCGAATTTGCTCAATTGTCAGCTTGCCAGCTTTAATATCGCCAACCGCCACAACGTGGCCGAGGATTTCTATATTTTTCAGCGATAGCAATTTCTTCGCAATTGCACCAGCTGCAACTCTACCAGCCGTTTCTCTAGCAGCCCCTCTACCACCTCCTCTATAGTCGCGAAATCCATATTTCAATTCATATGTCAAATCCGCATGCCCAGGACGGGGGGTGTCTTTGATCAGCTCATATGGTCTTGAGTCTACATCTCTATTCCAGATTAACATTGAAATTGGCGTACCAGTTGTTTTGCCTTCGAAAACCCCTGAGAGGATTTCCACTTCATCCAGCTCCTTGCGTTGAGCAGTAATTTTGCTCTGCCCCGGGCGTCTTCGGCGAAGTTCTTTTTCGATATCCACTTCGCTAAGCTCTAGGCCTGCTGGGCATCCATCTACAACTGCACCTATCGCTCTGCCGTGGCTCTCACCCCAGGTTGTAACTTTGAAAATTTTTCCAAAACTATTACCACTCATGCTTTCACTCCAAGTATTCCACTTTTGCACCCAGTTTTTTTAAATCTTCGAAGAAACTTGGATAGGATACATCTACGCATTCCGCGGTATCGATGGTTGTTGGACCCTCTGCAGCTAGAGCTGCAATTGCGAGCGCCATGACAATTCTATGATCGTAATACCCGGTGACCTCAGCTCCCTTAAGTTTTGAGGATTTTATAATTAATCCATCCTTTCGCTCAGCAATTTTTGCCCCCATCTTCTTCAGTTCGCTTGCAACTGTATGCAAGCGGTCTGTTTCTTTATACCGCGCGTGCTCCACATTATAAATTTTCGTCGTGCCTTTTGCACAAGCTGCTATAGCTGCAAGTGTTGGAACGAGATCTGGGAATTGATTTGCATCTATTTCCACTCCTTTTTGATCTCCGCCATCCACTCTTGCAATACCAGTTTTTTTATTCCAGTGGATATTGCTGCCCATCTGCTTTAAAATTTCCAGAATTTTAACATCCCCTTGCTTGCTTGGATAAAGATTTTTAACTTCCACGCTTGAGTTTGTGATCGCACCAGCGGCAAGCATGTAGCTTGCTGAGGAGAAATCACCTGGAATGCGATAGCTTTTAACCTCATAACTCTGTTTAGGGGGAATTTTAATTTTGATGAAATCGGTATGAATCCTTATATTGGCTCTCTCAAGCAATTCAAGGGTGATCTCAACATAGGGCTTGGAGGTAAGCTTTCCCTTAATGGTTAGCTGCGTTTGCTCCTCAGCAAGGGGACAGGCGATCAAGAGAGCTGTTATAAATTGAGAGCTAATCGATCCATCGATGGCAGTGCTGCCCCCTCTTAATCTGCCCTTTATAACTAGAGGCGCAGTGCCATCGCTCTTTGTAGAAAAAGCAACTGCACCTAGATCTTCCAGTGCAGCAAGCAGAGGTGTGTTCGGCCTTTTTCTAAGGGAATCGTCTCCGGTTAAAACACTTGCGCCTTTAGCTAGGCTGCAAACCGCTGCCATTATTCTAAGAGTTGTGCCTGAGTTCATTGCATCGATTACATTGTCAGGCGTCTCAGGTTTGCCTTGCACACCTTTTATCTTAAGCTTGCCATTTTTCTCTTCAATACTCGCGCCAATTGCTCTGCAAGCATTGATCGTTGCCTTAGTATCTGCTGAGATTAATGGATATTTTATCAAGCAGCGATCTGCAAGGCTGCCCATAACAATTGCTCTATGGGTATAGCTCTTTGAGGGAGGAGCGATAATACTGCCTTTAATAGTTGAGGGAAATATCTTGACTTTCATTCGCATAAAAATTATAGCGCAGGAGAGTATAAATGTATGCTATGCTATAGCATGGTATAATTATGTTCAGCAAAGTGGAAAATGAATTGAAAATGTTGAAGCGCCACTTACAAGTGCTAAGACTTGTGCTCAAGGAAGAGCCAATTGGAATTTTAAAGCTGGCTGATGAAACTGGGCTCCCCAACCATAAGGTTCGATACTCTTTGCGCGTACTCGAGCATAAAGGCTTGATCAAGCCCTCACAGCACGGTGCGGTAACCACTAGAAAGGCAAAGCAGTTCATTAATGATTTCCATAAAAAAATCGAGGCTATCGAAAGAGAGGTCGAGGAAATAAAAGCAATGAAGCTAAAAGAATGACTGATAAATGTATAGATAAATACATATTAAAAAGTTTATATTTTCTTAGTATGGTAAGGGATGGAAAGATTAAAGTTAAGGATTTTGTTCAACTGGAGCAACGGCGTATGGAAGCAATACGCCTTCTTGAACAAGGGATGAAACAGGCAGATATTGGAAGAAGACTTGGAGTGACTCGACAAGCAGTGAATACTTGGTGAAAGCTTATAAGAAAGGAGGGTGGGATGCCTTACGCAGAAAGAAACACCCTGGTCCTAAGAGAAAACTATCTGCTGAGCAACTCGCAAAGGTTCCTGAAATACTGTTGAAGGGAGCAATTCGGGGTGAAATATCATCCTGATCACATATCTAGGTTGCTTCATAGCTTGGGTTTTTCTTGGCAAAAACCAGTTACTCAAGCCATAGAGAACGATGAAAAACAAGTCAGAGATTGACTCACGTACGAGTGGCCCAGAATTAAAAAAGCCGCGGAGAAAAAAAGCAGTAATGGTTTTTTTATGGATGAAAGTGGATTCAGCTTAATCCCGCATATCGCTAAAACCTGGGCACCAATCGGGAAAACTCCAGTAGTGAAGCATAAGTTCAATTGGACAAAGCTTTCAGCCATATCTGGTATTTCCTCAAAAGGCAAACTCTACTTCCAGGTATATAATGGCTCCATAGATTCCCTAAGAGTAATTCGTTTTCTAATGCATTTATTGCGCCACATCCGACGATATATAATACTTATATGGGATAATAATCCAACACATCATTCTGGAGTAGTAAAAGCTTTCCTTCAGCAGTATAAGCGATTAACAGTAGAATATCTACCTCCTTATGCAAATGAACTAAATCCAGATGAATTCATATGGGCGGAAGTAAAAACACACGAGCTAGCCAATTTCTGCCCTAAGAATACAATAGAACTTAAAAGAGGAATAAGACTTGCAGTAATGCGCATAAGAAACAAACCAAAAACCATCAAATCATTCATAGCAACATTAAACGAGATGTCAATGTATCTATGCAGACATTAGGAAGATGGGAATAAAAATAGTAAATAAATTAAATGAAGATAAAAACTATAAATTAAATGAAGATAAAAACTAACAAAAGATTTAAGTCCAGCTTGCTACTTTAAATT
>JBBIOZ010000103.1:0-4056 GCA_037443105.1 Methanocellales archaeon | reverse complement strand
TAGAATAGGTATAGGAAGTACCTACAGTTCCAGAGTTCGGGCCAGAGGGCGCGCTAGGGGTCTCTGGAGGATTGTTTAGAGTTATAGCTGCAGTTGTGTTATTCAACCAATACCACTTGCCATCAGTGCCATGGTATCCCATAGCATACATTATATTATAACTACCTGGAAGAGTGCCAGAACGCATGCGTATAGTAATAGTGGCCCCTGCAGGCAAGATATCAACGCGCTGTGCTCTACCCGCATATCCCAACCACATATAATCCCCGCCCGAGGGGTATTTAGATTCCAAATCCGAAGATGCTGAGCTATTTGGCGCTGTTACATAATCGCTTTTGCCACTTGCGCCACCTGTACCGCTATAAGATATATAGCTTATAGTCCAGTCATTAGGAATCTTTACTCCAAATGCAGGGACAATATTATAACCGCTAGTGTTTAAGAGAAGGGAAATCTGTATAGTTGTGGTTATATAATCCCCGGGTGCTGCAGAGCTAGGTTGGCTAATGGAATCTATTTTAATACACCCGCTTAAAAAAGTTAGCAAAAACAGTAGTGCAATTAGCAAAATAATTATTTTTTTCATTAAATCCCACCACCTTTAAATTCATCCTCAAATTTTAAATCTTTTGCTACCATTTATCTTTTCATCATCATATCAATCATTAAATTGCTGCTTTATCCCAGTTTTCAATCGCTTCCTTCATTCTACGCATGCCTTCATTTATATTTGCCTGCGAGGTTGCATAGGAGATTCTTATGTACCCATCGCTTTCAGGTCCAAACATTGCTCCTGGTGTCACTGCTATATATGCTTTATTAAGCAGTTTCTCCGCAACCTCTTGAGAGCTTCCTAAGTGAGCGATGTTCACGAATGCATAGAAAGCTCCCTCTGGTTTGATATAGTCAAGTTGCATTTGCTTGAGATGATTAACTATTAAGTTCCGCCTTGCTTTGAATTCAGCAACCATCTCTCTAACGCACTCTTGACTTGAGGTAAGTGCTGCTAACCCGCCATACTGTGCAAAGGAAGTGGCGCTGCTCACTGAATGCTGCTGGATCTTAAGCATGCAATCAAATATTTCCTTGGGTGCAGCAGCGTAACCAAGGCGCCAGCCGGTCATTGCATAGGATTTGGAAAAGCCATTTATGGTTATGGTTCTTTCCTCCATTCCATCTAATGAGCCTATGCTGAAGTGCTCTCTATCATATATGATTTTCTCATAGATTTCATATAAATCGTGGTCTATAGCTACCTCCGCTATTGCCTTTAAATCTTGCTTGGATAGCACTGCTCCACTTGGATTGCTGGGAGTGTTTATCACAAGTAGCTTTGTCTTCCTTGAGATTTTCTCAAGTAATTCAGCTATCAAAGAATTGCGATAAGAGGAAACCCATACCACTTTTGCTCCGCTTAGCTTAATAATCGCTTCATATGAAACCCAAGCTGGGTCGAAGAGTATTGCTTCATCCCCCTCCTCAAGCAAGCTCATCGCTGCTTCATAGATCGCTTGCTTTGTGCCAGGAGTTACAATTATATTGCTAGGCTGCACTTTCAAATGATTTTCAATTCTAAGCTTCTCAGCAATGGCTTGGCGCAGCTCAGGTATTCCAGCGCTTGGCACATAGTGGGTATAACCTCTATCCAGCGCTTGCTTTGCAGCCTCGGAGATATGCTTAGGCGTGGTGAAATCAGGCTCGCCCAAGCCGAAGTTTATAACCTCTATGCCTTTTTGCCTCAATTCATTTGCTTTTTCAGAGACCTTGATAGTTGCAGATTCCTCTATATCTAGAAGTCTCTTCGCTACCATTATTCTCTCAATCGCCTCACCATTTTCACAGCTGATTCAACTGCTCGCTTCGCATAGTCTATCCTCTCATGTGCCTCCATTCGACTCATCCCAGGTCCTGAGATTCCAAGGGCAACTGGCTTGTCGTATTCCACTGATAGGTCCATTATCTTTCGAGCAGCATGCTGCATTATAACTTCATCGTGCTCAGTAGCACCTTCTATTACACACCCAATGGTTACAATGGCATCGATATTTTTATCCTTAAGCAGCTTTTTAATGGCAAGTGGCATGTCATATACCCCTGGCACCATTATAGTTTTCTCAACATTTGCACCTAGGAAGTTTGCGTGCTCTCTGCCCACGATCTCCATTTGATAGGTTAAGTCTCGATTGAACTCTGAAACTACAAAACCTAGATTTATCCTCATACTTCTCCCTTTATTTTAAAGGCCCTACATCTTCAAATCCTTGTCGCTGGCCAGTGCCAGCTTCTCTCTCAAGCTGCTTTGGCTTGAATAGCAGTTTTAAAACATTTTGAGCGTGCTCGCGAGTTCTTCTATCAGCGAGCCAAGCAAGTTCTTTTTCATCTCTAGCCTCATCTTCATGGATGAATACCTCTATTATATGGGTATTCGTTAGAAGCTGGGCTTGTATTATCCCCAGCGATGCTTCGTGAGCACATTGCTTATCTATAGCAGCGCTTCCAACCCAGCCGAGAGCTAGCACTATATCGCATTTTCTCTCTTCAATTAGCTTTTTGCAAGCCACAGGCAAATCCTTTATGCCTGGTACTGTGTAGCGCTCTATGCTAACCGCCGCGCTCTTTCTAAGCTCATCCATCGCAGCTTTCCCCATATCATATCTAGCGAATGTAGTATCAGCTATGCCAACTCTTGCCATTGCTATGTTTCTCCTAATACTTTTTGAGCTGCTTCCACTCCACGTCCAAATTCAGTTAAAACATTTAATTCCTTTAAAGTTAGCTCCACCGCTTGCACAGCTGTTAAGATTTCCTTCGAGGTGAAGTTGCCCATGCTCCCAATTCTGAAGATCTTGCCACTTAATTGCTCCTGCCCGCCTGCAACTATCACTCCCTTTCTTCTAACAGCTGCTCTGAAGTCTTTATCGCTCACACCCCTCGGTAGCTTAATAGCTGTCACTGTATTTGAGTAGCTGCTGATAGCGTTTAGCTTGGGGAATAATTCCAAGCCCATTGCAACTGCTGCTTCTCGCACAGCTTTAGCAGCTTGTCTATGGCGCTTTATTCGCTGCTCCATCCCCTCCTCCTTTATTATTCTGCAGGCTTCCTGAAGGGCGAAAAATAATGGTAATGCTGGTGTATAGGGTGTTTGTGCTTTACCGCGAGATCTCTTATATGCTCTTAAATCCAAATAATATCGCCTAGGTTTCTCATTTATCACACTCCACGCTCTCTCACTCACCGATACCATTGCTAAACCAGGTGGCATTCCCAAGCATTTTTGGGAACCGCAAATTGCAATGTCAACTCCCCATTCATCCACGCGTACATCGTCTCCTCCAATCGAGGTAATGCCATCCATTATGAAGAGAGCGTCATATTTCCTCGCCAGCTTAGCTATTTCCTTAGCTGGGTTTAAAATCCCAGTGGAGGTTTCATTGTGAACCAGAGTTACTGCTGTTGCTCTATTTTCAAGCGCTTGCTCCACTCTATCCAGCTCTATGGAGCTGCCCCATTCAAATTCAACGCTTAAAGTTTTTCCATACCTCTCTCCTATTTCTTTGAAGCGCTCTCCAAATTTTCCATTCACCACGCACACAAGTTTATCATCTCTATCTATAACATTGCATACCGCTGCCTCCATCCCAGCAGTGCCTGAACCGCTTATGATAAAGATATCATTCTTGGTTTTGAAAACTTCTTTTAAAACCTCTTCACACTCAGCTAGTATTGAAGCAAACTCAGCTAAACGATGATGTATCATTGGCTTAGACATAGCTCTCAGGATCCTTGGAATCACAGGCACTGGCCCTGGGATCATGAGCAACTCATTTTCATAATCCATGTTCAACCTCCTTTTTAGTAAGCGAGCTTTACTTAAAGCCTTCTATCTTTTTTATGCTGAAAATGTTCGGGTCTCTTGCAATTAAATCACCAATGGCTTCAATGCTTAGCTTCAACTCCCTCGAGATCTCCCCAAGCGTCTTTCCATCGAATTCTAGAAGTCTAGTGACGAGAAATCTATCAGCACCATAAACCCTTCTTAAGTGAAGTATTAAGTCC
>JBBIOZ010000102.1:0-4638 GCA_037443105.1 Methanocellales archaeon | reverse complement strand
ATTTAGCCTCTTCTTTGCTTATTATTGTAAATACACTACCTTTCTCTATGCTTTCATCGATTTCTTCTCTTCTATTCGCGTGCATATCAATCAGCTACTTCTTGGCTGCTTTGACTTGGATCTTAGGCCTTTATAGCCGCATTTTCTGCACCTTGTAGCTCTAATTGGATTGCGAGCATTGCAAGACATGCAGATTTTTACATTCAGCAATCTTTTCTCAGCCTCTGGAAAGCGCGCCATAGATTCACCTCAATCGCTTTTTAAATACTGCAAAGTATGATATAATTCTTATGATTGCAAGAATTCTCTTTGCAGCTCTACCACCTCTCTGCTATTCCTCGCACCAGCATAAGCTTCAAGTGGCTCTCGATTAAGTTCAATAAAATGCAGCCCCCAAGTATAGATCTTCAGCAGTTCGCTGGCTTGATCTTTATAGCCCAGTATATAAAGCGCTGCAGCAAGAGCTTCAAGAGTGCTGAGCTTGAAGGGCTTGCCAAAGTTCACCGGATTAGCTGCTAGTAAAAAAAGGCAGCGCTCTACGCCAAAGTTTTTTCCTCCTCACAGCTGGAAAAACTTGAGCAACTTCTTCCCAAGAGCAGTCCAGTGCAGCTATTCCCCTTTGAGCACGTTCCTTATCCTCGGGAGATAGTGCTTTTTCCGCAGTGGGGTCTAAAAAAAGGAGGTTGACTGGAAGATCTTTAATATCGTTTAAAATCAAAGCTAATTTATACTTCGCCAATTTCCTAGCGGTGCACTTCTTTGGATCACAGTGACCTGTATGATAAATATAAAGCCTCAGTTTCATGGGATGCGGGGAGTGAGATTTGAACTCACGAACCCCTACGGGACAGGACCCTCAATCCTGCGCCTTTAGTCAAGAGGAGGACCGTAGGTTCTCCTTTTTAAGAGGAGAACCGTAGGTTCTCCTTTATTGAGCCTCTTCCTAGCGCAAGGGAGAGGAGTTAAGAGGAGAACCGTAGGTTCTCCTTTATTGACCTGGCTTGGCAATCCCCGCTTTATACCTTTACTATTCTAAGCTTTCCATAGAAAAAGCTTTTTCATTCAATTACCTTTAACGCACTCAATTAATTCTCTTGCTTTTTGCTTTAAAATATCTGCTGCTCGGGTCACGAGTTCTGTTATTGAGAGAGATCCGTCTGATTCCAAGCTAAACACAAAAGAGGTTTTATCCTCTTCCACTTTTATTGCTCCAACTTCGCAGGCTTTTTCGCAGAGTTTGCAAAGGGAGCATTCCACTTCACTGGTCACTTTAAGCTTGCCATTTAATATTAGAATTTTCCTTGGGCACTCGTTAACGCACGCACCGCATCCATCGCATTTTTCAGAGATGAAAATTTTCGGCAAGTTTTTATAGCCGCACGCCACAGCTGGCTGCCATTTAGCGTGATCCTTTCCCTGTCCCAATCTAGCTATTGCTTCAAGTACAATTTTTTGAGGTGGCAGTTTTATACCATCTTTAGTTGGGTAATCTTTGAGCTCAACGATTGGAATATTTGGATCAGCGGGTACAACTTTAGGATCGCTTGACTGCAGGTCTCTTGAATAAACTATCCTAGGTCCCTCTGCACTCAGCGTTAAGGATACTTGGCACTGCGGGCAGCCATTTTCACAGCCGCATTCATTGGGATAGCGATAGCTCTCCAGATCTGATCTCGATATTATTTGATGAAATTTTAGCGCTAAAATTTCATCAAATAATATCGAGGTATTCTCGTAAATATTCACTTCATCGATTGCTAGAGTTGGCACCTCAGCTATCATGCTTCTTCTCAATGCATTTGCAAATGCAGGGGTTACACCTGAGAGGATGAATCTAATGCTTCGCTCCTCCAAATTTAAAATCTTTATTTCCATTTTAATACCCCCTTAGACCCTTCTACCCCTCTTACCGCCTGGTACTCTTGTGCCATCATGGGGGATTGGAGTTACATCCTCGATTCTACCAATCTTAAGTCCTGCTCTAGCAAGAGCTCGAATTGCAGCCTGAGCTCCTGGACCTGGACTGCGATGTTTATTGCCACCCGGTGCCCTTACCTTGATATGCATCCCTACTATGCCCTTGTTCTTAGCATCTTCGGCTACACGCATTGCCATTTGCATTGCCGCATAAGGGGAACTCTCATTTCTATCTTCCTTTACCACCATACCTCCAGAACATTTTGCGATTGTTTCAGCTCCAGTGAGATCTGTGATTGTTATAATTGTGTTGTTAAACGATGAGAATATATGGGCTACGCCCCATTTGCCATTCGCCATCTTCACTCCTCCTTTGCTGCTGTCTGTCCCTCAAGCACAGCTTCAGTTGCTGTTCCTTGAACTGCTTCAAGCTTTATGGGCGAGCCTGTATAGTATGAGAGCGTGGGTTCCTCCGCTTTTGATACCATATAGCTGGGTATTGTGATTTTTCGTCCGCCAACTGAGATGTGCCCATGCACTATGAATTGCCTTGCTTGTTTTATGGTTCTCGCTAACCCCTGCCGGTATACCTGAGTTTGGAGTCTTCGCTCTAAAATGTCTTCTATTTTCAGTGCAAGTATGTCGTCAAGAGTTGAGTTTTGTTCAAGTATACCCATCTTCTGCAGCCTTGATAGTATATTTTTTGATTCCATTTCCACTGCGTTTTGCTCTCCTTTTGCCACGCTTAGTTCAGCGAGCAGTTCTCTGGCTTTTCTTCTATATTTTCTCAGAATACTCTCAGCCTTCCAGAGTTCTCGTTTATTTCGAAGGCCATATTTCTTTACGAGTTCAACTTCTTCTGCGATTCTAGAGGCTTGCCAAGGGTGACTTGGTCTTTCATATTGCTTTTTTGCTTTACCTGGGTATCCCATTGTTTAAGCCTCCTTTTTCTTCTTTTCCTTAGCCTTCTTTTCCTCTTCCTTCTTCTCTGCTTCAGCAACTTTCTTTCTGGTAACTCCAACTATAGCGCCTGTTCTACCAGTTGAGCGCGTTCTCTGCCCCCTTACTTTTTGTCCCATTTCATGCCGTATTCCCTTGTAGCAGCGTATTTTCTTCATTCTATTCAAATCTTCCCTGAGAGATAGTATTAAATCTGCGCCAATCATATGCCTGCTCTCCCTGGTGTAGAAATCCTTTTGGCGGTTCATCATCCATTCTGGAAATTGATTCTCTATACCATTGACCACTGCCTTGATGCGGTTCACTTCATCGATACTCAGCTGTCCCATCGTTGCATGGGGGTTCACCCCGGCTTTAAGTGCAATTGCTCTCGCCATTCGCCTGCCGATGCCTTTGATGCCTGTTAAAGAGTACAGCACCGATTTTTTACCTTCGAGATCTGTGCTGGCTATTCTAATTATATGTTTTATCCCTTCTCCTTCCTTTTGCTCCTTAGCTTCAACTGCATCATCTTTTTTTTCTTTTTCAAAGTCTTTTGGTTTTGTCATATACCTTCAACCTGATTGTACTCTACAGACACACTAAGGAAGGTTTATTTTTGCATTATGACGCTGAGGAAGGGTGTTCCTTTACCCTCATAATTGGCATTTTGCCTCAAAATCTTTTGATAACTCTTGTGCGTCTGAAGAGTTATCTACTATAATTAAAATGCTTCCTATATATCTTTTACTCAAAGCAGATGCGCTACGGCGAGCTCCGCTTTGAAAAGTTTTTATTTTCACACTCTGATAAAATTAGAAAATGAAATTTAAGCTAAGATTTTTTGACCATCGTCATTTCTTCATCGCTCACACGCATAGGCCGGCCTTCAAGAATGTCATAGCCTTGCAAGCATTCTTCGCAGATAAAAGCCCAGTTACCTGTTTTAGTTACTTTAAATGCATCGCTTTGATAAAGCTTGGCGCCGCATTTGGTGCAGCGATATTTTACCTCAGCCATGATTCACCCCCACACAGCTTTAGGTACTCTTTCTATATATTCCTTCCCACTCTCCAACTAGAAAACTTTAAAAGAATGGGAATACAATAATGAGAAGTGGTCTTAAAATGCAAAAAAAAATGGAAATCTATGACACCACGCTGCGAGATGGAGCGCAGAGAGAGGGAATAACCTATTCTGTGAAGGACAAGCTTAATATAGCAAAGAAGCTCGATGAATTTGGCATACACTATATCGAGGGCGGCTGGCCAGGTTCGAATCCTAAAGATATTGAGTTCTTCCGCGAGATCAGGAAAGTAAAGCTTGAAAATGCAAAAATAGCAGCCTTTGGAGCCACGAGAAAGGCAAATACCGACCCTGAAGAAGACGCGAACTTAAGAGAGCTTGTGAACTCAGGTGCTCCCATTGCCACGATTTTTGGTAAAAGCTGGGACTTTCACGTATTAACCGCTCTCAGAACCACACTTGATGAGAATCTGCGCATGATCCATGATTCAATTGAGTTTTTAAGGAAAAATGGAATGAGAGTATTCTATGACGCTGAACATTTCTTCGATGGCTATAAAGCAAATCCGGAATATGCGATGAAGACCTTGAAAGTTGCGGAGAAAGCTGGTGCAGATGTCATAATTCCATGCGATACCAATGGCGGTACTCTTACTTTCGAGCTAGAAGAGATATTTAAGAAAGTTAAAGAAGAAATAAAAACACCGCTAGGGATACACGCCCACAATGACTCTGAACTTGCAGTTTCAAATTCCA
>JBBIOZ010000101.1:4645-4861 GCA_037443105.1 Methanocellales archaeon | reverse complement strand
AGCAGCTGTTCTCATTAAATCGTGAGAGGCTGCTCCTAGAATGATATATTTATTTGGATCCTGCTCCACGAAGCAGGTTCGCACATTTATGCTTCCCACAAGTTCAGCCATGCTTAAGGCTGCGAATGCCTTTGCCTTGGCGTAGGGATTCTTGAAGTTTGCCCTCTCAACGCAGCGCTCTGGATTGGCTATGATGGTTGGCAGGGCTATTGTCTG
>JBBIOZ010000101.1:0-4616 GCA_037443105.1 Methanocellales archaeon | reverse complement strand
CAAGTTCTTCCTGCACGAGTCTGGCTGCACCGCATATAGCGAGAACTTTAATTGCATCGGCATTGAAATTAGCCATTTCAACAGGATCTAAAAATTCTCTTCTAGCAGCGATCAAGGGATCCACAGGGAGCAATAGATATCCAAATCCCTCTGCTTTAAGTGCTGCTCTGAAATCCTTGGATTTCTGATCCGCACCAGCTGGACCATCTGAAATTATCAAAGTTGGCTTCCCCTTGAAGAATGCCCTAGCCGCCGTTGGTCCAGCTGCGCTGCAATTTGGGCTGATTATCACATAGAAGCTGCAGTCGTAAGCGAGCAGTTTTTCAGCTTCAGAAGCTTCATCTTTGCCCATCTTCGCTCCTGTTCCAACCACTCTGCAAGCAATGTCGCCTCGGTCTGCTCTTTCATCAAGCAATAGTTCAACCATCGCGCTTGTGGCGATGTTTCCCATTTTCATAACTCCAACTTTCACAACCATATTTGAGTCTCCTTCAGTTTTCCCTTTAACTCGCGTGGATATAAATTTTGTTAAATTATGCGATTTGGAAGAAACCTTTTTTAAGCGAGAGCTCGATAGTTAGAGTTAACCGATGAAAAACGATGTTAGAAAACTTAATGCTGCGCTGCTATCAATAATTTCAAATATTTCATTAATAACTCTAAAGCTGATAGCTGGTGTGCTTATTTCCTCCATAAGTGTTATTTCTGAGGCGATTCACTCAGGCTTGGATTTAATTGCAGCAGTTATAGCCTATGTATCGCTGAAGAAATCAGCTCAGCCGCCTGATGAGAGCCATAGATTTGGGCACGGTAAGGTTGAGGATATATCTGGCGGTATAGAAGCAATTTTAATATTCAGCGGAGGCTTCCTCATCATCTACCTCGCAATCGACAAGCTATTAACAGGCCCTGAAATTGAAATGACTGTTCCAGGGATAGCTGTCATGGCCATATCTGCGACTGTAAACTTCTTTGCCTCAAAGAAGCTGCTCCAAGTTGCAAAGGAAACTGATTCCATAGCTCTGGAAGCAGATGGCTGGCATTTGCGAACCGATGTTTATACATCCGCAGGAGTTTTGGCTGGGCTGCTGCTCATTTCAATCACAGGTTTGAAAATTCTAGACCCAATTTTTGCAATATTGGTAGCGCTTTTCATAATTAAAGCTGCTTTTGAATTAACCAAACGCTCAATTTATGACTTAACAGATTACAAACTTTCAGATGAAGATGAATCCAAGATCAGATCTATATTAGAAGAACATACTTCTCAATTTCTAGAATTTCACAAGCTTCGAACTAGAAAATCCGGTCCGGATAAATTTGTGGATCTCCACCTTGTGGTTTCAAAAAAATTGACTCTGGATGGAGCTCACGAGTTATGCTATCATCTAGAGGATGATCTGAAAAAGGCCTTTCCCACAATGAATGTGATGATACACATTGAGCCCTGCGGGAGCAATTGCATTTCCTGCAGGATTGAATGCAGAGCAAAGCGGCCTATCACTTGAATCTACTTTTGAACATTTCCTCCCCGTGCAGCGGGTATACCTTGATTAAAAAATCGCGGATCATTTGCTGGCCGTCGATGGCAGTGTTAAAGCCGCACCAAATATATTTCATAGAGGCACCGAAGTAGAAAAAGCGCTTGCCAAGTGCTTCAAGGGAATCCATGATTCTAAGTATTGCACTTTCCTCAACGTGTACCACTACATCAAAATGGTTTGCAATTGCTAGCGCGCGAAGTGCATCCTCTCCAAATTGCATGCAGTCAACATAATCAGGGAGTTCTAATCTATGGAAAATTCCAATTTTTTCAGACTCAATTTTATCGATTATATCTAGCTTTATATCGCAATCCCTCATGAAGTCCGCAATCTTATCGCTTGTGAAAAGGTTTCCCTCCTCATCTTCGTAGAACACCACGAGGTTGGCTGAAGCCAAAATATCTGCCCGCTTCCTCTGATCTTGATCCATTGCAAATTTTACAATCATTAGTTTATTTTTTGCTTTAATAAGTGAAAAACTTAATGCTTTGCTGCTGCATATCAAAAGCTATGCTCAAACTTGAAGACCTCACAGTAGACCTAGAGAGCATTAAAAAGACAATTGAGAGTTTTATAAAAAACGAGGTTAAAGCTGCGAGAGCGAAGGGAGCTGTGGTTGGGATGAGCGGTGGGCTGGATTCTTCAACCGTGGCAAAGTTATGCGTTAGCGCTCTTGGTTCCAGCAATGTTTTGGGGCTAATTTTGCCATCCAGCGAAGAAGGCGAGGACATCGCTGATGCTCTTAACTTGGCGAGATCGCTTGAGATCGCTTATGAAGTTATCGATATCAAGCAAATAATCAGCGTTTTTCAGCAGAGCTGCAAGCACTTCAAGCGCAGGAAAAGGCTTCCTAGGGCAAATCTAATTCCGAGGATTCGCATGGCAATGCTTTATTATCACGCTAATCTGCTAAATTACCTTGTGATCGGCACAGGGAATAAAAGCGAGATTTTAACCGGCTACTTCACTAAATATGGCGATGGAGCTGTGGATATTTTACCGATTGGAGACTTATACAAAACCCAAGTTCGAATGCTGGCAGAGTACATCGAAGTCCCAAAGCATATCTTAAATAAAATTCCAACTCCAGGGCTCTGGAAAGGGCAGACCGACGAAGGTGAACTGGGGATCACCTACTCAGAGCTTGATTTAATTCTATTTGCTTTAGAAAAGGGATTATCCAAGGAGGAGATTCAAAGGGAGACGCAGCTTCCCTCGAGCAAAATAGAATTGGTTTTGGAAAGACTCGCGAGAAGCAAGCATAAGAGAGAGATGCCACCGGTGGCAAAGATTAAGATTATCTCCCCATCAACCACTGCTTTATCCAATCGAAGATAAGTGTAACATAGCCCACATAGGGTACCTTAAGCTTCGCCACTCCAATGACCCACTCAGGCTTAACTGGATATCGCACATTTGGAAGCCCGCCTTGATCGTAATATTTATTATTATCCCCCTTAGTAATGTAGCCTGCAAATGGAGCAATTTTGCCATTTGGCATGAGATCGCCTGCATTTACCCAGTACATTGCTCTATGAATAATTGGAGTCATCTTTGGATTACCATCGGGCTTGTAAAGAATGACATCTCCATAGTCCCCAAACATCTTATAATTAACCTCCTTTCCCTCGCTATATGTTACAATTTTAGTATAAGCTGGACTTTGAATAAATAAAACATCACCAATATTTATATTCGGCACCATGCTTGGCGACTCAGGCACGACCATCGGAGGCCAAGTTCCGGATAGGCTGTAAAGAGCTAGAGCTATTATGGAAACAAGAAATAACGCGGATAAAAGATCCCGAACCAGTGCCACAAATGGATCTTCGCTTTTAAGGAATCTTTGGACTCGCAGCTTGAAGTGTTCAAGGAGTTTAATGCCACTTCCTCCAATTGGATTAATTAATTTAGAAATGCCTTATTGAAAAACCTTATGCATTGAAATATCTTTAAATAGTTTTCTCATTAAAGTAAGATCGAGCAAAAATGAAGGTGCAGCGCATTGAACTGAAAAAGGGCAAATTTGAAGTTTTCAAGGTGGGGGATATGAGATTCGAGAGGATCTTCGAATGCGGAGAGTCCAAGGGAGAGCGGTGGGTAGGCTTCTATGAGGATAAAGATCGCGATATCCCTGTATTCGCGCGTTCCAAAGAGGGCTTCACCATAGATGAAATTCGTCAAACATTGAGGGCAACTAAGAAATTTCTAGAAGTGGTAAAAAAACGTTCGAAGGCGAAGTAAGTCAAGTACTTGCCTGCTGAGATGAAAGATCTTCAACCAGCCGCATTATTGCTTTATGCGCTCTCTTCCCCTTCTCAGTTAATGTATACTGCTTGAAAATTCCCTTCTGAACAAGTCCCTCGCTCTCGAGTTCACTGAGATGGTCGATTATATTTGATCTTGATCTTCCAAGTTCCTCAGGTATGTCTCTTTCAGTGAGGTCTTTCTGAAGCGAGCAGTAAATCATTGTCGATGTTAATCCCTGCTCTTCATGGAAAAGTAGATTTATGATATAAAGACGGGCAAAGCTCTTTGTAATATCTCTTATACCAGAAGAAGTTAAAATTTGATATATCTTATGAATGTCATCGGTGGGAATTTTTTCCATAGTACTAACAATGATATGATTAATAGAATATTTATTTTTTGTTTTTAACCTCTTGTTGGAAAAAGAAAGAAAATGCTTGAAGTTTAAAATGAAAGTATAAAACATAAATAAAAAAAGCACATGTAATGGAGAGAAAATTGCCTGACATAACTGCTGCAATTGAAATAATCGTGCTGCTCATAGGAGGAATAATACTCTTCTCAGTAATAGGTTTGCTTTTGAAATTCTATGAGGGCATGTCGATTCAGAGGAGAATCGATCAATTTCACAAATATAGAGAGTATATAATAAATAGAGTAACCGGGGCTCTCACAATAGTGGGCCGCCCGGTTAAGAGAAAGAAAAATAAGTGAACTAAATAATATAAAAAAATAAGTGAACTAAAACTATCGCGCTTTATAGCGTTTGATATTCCAAGCAGCCAGAGCCATCCAGCCTAAACCTAGAATAATCACCAGAAT
>JBBIOZ010000100.1:0-4877 GCA_037443105.1 Methanocellales archaeon | reverse complement strand
AAAGTGTGTTGAGGAGCTGAGAAGAATTTATCAAGCCAGAAGGGATATATTGTTTGAGGGATTGAAGAAAATCGGGCTGAAGGCGAATAAACCACTTGCAACATTCTACATCTGGGCGAGGGTGCCTGAGCAATACAGCTCGATGGAATATTCCAAGCTTCTGCTGGATAAAGCAGGCATCGTGGCAACACCGGGAATTGGATTCGGTGAATTTGGCGATAAATATATTCGCTTCGCACTCACCAAAGATGCTGCCAAGATTAAAGAAGCGGTGGAAAGGATAGAAGGATTAAGGATGGAAGGGATAGATAAACTATGAACTTACCACCTCATCTCCAGATTAAAAAAGGGCATTTATACATAGGCGGTGTGGATACAGTGGAACTCGCTGCTAAATATGGCACCCCTCTTTATGTTACAGATGAACAGCGCTTGAGGGAAAACTTTAAAACTTTTCAAAACGCTTTCCCCGAGGCAGAGATCTTCTATGCTGCAAAGGCAAATTCCAATCTGGCAATAATGAAGATATTAGCCAGCATGGGCTCAGGCATGGATGTCTTCTCAGGCGGTGAACTGTATCTAGCTTTACTTGCAGGCGTGCCTCCAAAGAAAATTCTCTTCAATGGAAATTCAAAGAGCGAGGAGGAACTTCGCATGGCTGTTCAAAGTGGAGTTAGAATCTCAGTGGACTCTCTTGATGAATTAAAGCTGCTTTCCAAAATTGCCCTTGCTGAGAAAAATAAAGCTGAAGTTGCATTCCGCGTTAATCCAGATATCTCACCAAAAACTCACCCGAAGATAGCAACCGGTTTAAGGCAGAGCAAATTTGGCATTCCCTATGAAGATGTAATTCAAACATATAGGAAAGCAGTGCAAACCAAAGGCATAAAAGTGGTTGGAATCCACTGCCACATAGGCTCGCAAATTCTCGATGTCTCACCCTATGCAGAAGCAGCAAAGAAGATGATGAAACTGGTAGAGGAAATCTCCAAATTCACAAACTTGGAATTCATCGACTTAGGTGGCGGACTTGGAATACCATATGAGAGAGCCTGCGAGGTAAAAACACCAACACCTAGGGATCTCGCAGCTGCAATTCTGCCTGAATATGAAGCTTTAGCGGCCAAGCTCGGGATAAAGCCTAAGCTAATCCTAGAACCCGGGCGCTATATAGTTGGGGATACAACTATATTGCTGGCGAAGGTAAACGCGGTTAAGCGCGCCTATAAGAATTTTGCAAATGTTGACGCTGGTTTTAACCTGTTTGTCAGACCAGTAATGTACGATGCCTATCACGAGGTGTTGGTTGCCAATAAAGCAGATCTAGAGCCAAAAGAGCTCTATCAAATCGCCGGTCCCATATGTGAAAGTGGAGACATCCTTGCTAGAGATAGAAAGCTGCCTGAGATAGAACAAGGCGATATCATTGCAATTCTAGACACAGGTGCCTATGGCTTTGCAATGAGCTCGCAGTATAACCTGAGACCCAGATGTGCAGAAATACTTGTCTGCAATGCCAGCGCCGAGGTGATAAGAGAGAGGGAGACCTTTGGAGATTTGCTTGCGAAGCAAGTATTACCACCTAGGCTTATTTAGAGCAAAATCTTTAATATCAAATTCGGCGAAGGGAATAGGGGATGTGATTATACGAAGCTTCAAACTACGCTGCTTCTCATCTTGCTTTTAGTGGCTTATTGCGGCTGCCTCGATGTATTTAAGGCGAAAAATAAGTCCTTTGAAGCTAGGAATCTAAGGATATTAAATGTAAGCACGGATAAGCCTAGCTATGCGCCTGGGGATACTGTTATCGGCACTGTGGTGGTGGAGAACATTGGCAACAGCACAGTTCACAGGCTTACAATATGGGTGACCGCTAAAAACCTCAACTACTGGTGGGCTGGGGATAAAGCCCAAACGAAGTTTCCAGTGGAATATAAAGACCTGGATTTAAAGCCTGGCAATACCACTGCCTTAGCGGCAAGCATAACTATACCCAAAGAGGTAAGTGGATTCAGCACCGCCGGGGAATACGAACTCAAGGTGGAGGTATATTTAGAGGCGCAGCTCTGCGATTACAAGCTATTGAAAATGGTGGTAAAGTAGGTGTACTGTCAAAAAAATTACTCTCAAAAAAACTATCAAATATTCGGATGCATTATTGAGGTTGAGGATTTAAAGCAGTTTCTGCATAGGATAAAAGCAATTTCCAAGCAGTTCAATGTTACCATACAATTCCTCGACGCAGCTAAGATAGCTGGCGAAGCGCATGTGAAAGCAGCAGTTGAAAAGGCAGTTAGAGCTATGGAGCGCAAGAAAAATGTATCTCAAGACCTTGGGGTTGAAATTTTACTTTATGCTGCAGGCACTCGTCAAATTCAGAGTGCTTTTGAAATGGGAATATGGGAAGGTATGAATGAAGCTGCTGCTGTGATTGTAGGCGAGGCAGAAAATGTTGAGCGCGCAAAAGATGCATTGAAAGGGTTCGCGGTGGATGATGAGAATGTTTTGAAATATACTGAGCGGAAGAAGAAAGCAATAATCGATTACTTCCGCATCACTCCACTTGAACTTGAAGCGGCTGGAGAGGAGAAGATTCCAAAACTCGTACTCGAGCGAGTTGCTTTGCTTGATATATTCAAATAGTTGCTTTATTTGATATTATCCAAGTAATTTTTTATATAACAAGCGATAATTATTGATAAGGATATTTAGTTCCTTTACCTTGTTAAAAACGGAGGAAAGTAGGTGGCTACAACAGTCGAGCTGCTGGAGGCAATTTTACATGAATTAAAACGCGCCGGCGAGGTGGAGGCAAGCGCGATTGTAAGTCGAGATGGATTACTGATCGCGAGCGATATCCCAAAGGGGGTGCACGCGGAAACTTTTGCTGCAATGACGGCAACCATGCTAGGTGCTGCTGAAACTGCCACTTCAGAGTTGAAAAAAGGAGTACCTGAGCGCGTGATAATTGAGAGTAAAGATGGCAAAGTAATCGCCTCAGGTGCAGGTCCTAAGGCTCTGCTTGTGGTAATGACCTCTCCAAGAGCAGGTCTTGGACTTGTACTCGTGGAAATGGCTAAGGCCAGTGAAAAGGTCAAAGGGCTGCTTTAATTTTCTCTTTAAATCACTCCAAAATCAAAACATCGACTTCTCTACCAGCTTCAAATCCCTCGATATCCTCTGGAATTATAACAAAGCCTGTTGACTTGGCGATTGAGCTTAAAATTCCTGAGCCAGAGGTCATGAGTGGATATGCCTTTCCTGCTTTCACTCTAACTCTAGCATAAGTTTTATGACCGTGCTTTGAAACAATCTTCTCTGCAAGCCTAGCTTTAACCGTGAGTGGAGGTGGAATAGGCATTCTACCTATTTTCTTGAGCGCTGGATATGCGAATTCTAAAGCTGCAACTACACAGGCAACTGGGTAACCAGGGAGACATATCACAGGTACCTTCTCCACAAAGCCAAGTGCAGTTGGCCTGCCAGGGGTCATTTTTATCCCGTGCACCAGAAGCTCGCCAATTTTTTGAACAGTTTTAGCTACATAGTCACGAATTCCCACGGAAGTGCCGCCTGTAAGGAGAATTAGATCCGCATCCAGATTATTCTTTATTGCACGCTCGATCTCGCTTGGTTCATCTGATATGAATTTCAGATATCTAGGTATACCACCCCATTTTTTTATGAAAAGCGAGAGCATTAAGCCATTTGTCTCCACCATCCTGCCTGCATCAAGTTCTTCAACATTTGAAACAAGCTCCTCGCCTGTTGGTATAATCGCTACAGTTGGCCTTTCATAAACCACAACTTTTTTTTCCCCCAGTGCTGCAAGCAAGCCTATATCGCTTGGCCTCAGCTTATGCCCGGCTTTAAAAAGAAGTTCGCCCTTCCTCACATCCTCTCCAATTTCCCCTACATTTTCACCAGGGTGAGCCTGCCTGCAAACCTCAATTGCATCCTCAAGCACATTTATATATTCGATCATAACAACTGCATCGCTACCCTCAGGCATTGCAGAACCAGTGTGCACCCTAATGCATTCTCCCTTTTTCAGCTCTCCCTCAGCTATCTTGAGCACCACTGGAGAACTCTCACTAGCACCATAGGTATCCTCGGCTTTAACTGCAAATCCATCCATTGCAGCGCGTCGATAGTGAGGTATATTCAATTTAGAAATAATATCTTGAGCGAGCACTCTATCAATCGCTTCCTCTAGCGAAACCTCCTCAGTTCTGGCAAGGGGCTTTATCCTAGTTAGAAATTGCTTCAAAGCCTCGGTGGTGGTAGTTAGCTTTTTGAATCTCTCCATGGCTCGATCACTTTACCTGTGTTTTTATGTGTTTTTATACCAGCCGGAAGCTGCTCTGCAAATTCCTTGGATTTGAGAATCTCAAGGAGAAGCTTAATTTCTCTGCTATTCAACCTCTCCTTTGGAATGAGAAAATCATATTCTTCATCCCATAGTTTTAAAAAATGTAATTTATTTGAAACTGCAACTGGCTTAATGGATAAGCCAGCATCTGCCTTGCCAAGGAATATCGCTGATGCAACTGCTGAATGGGTTCTAGCTTCTACATCATATCCCTTTATTTGCCTGCAAAGCTCCTCGAAGCTGAAACCGTGCTCAGCTGCATATCTTCTCAGGAGGGAGTCAAACAGCATTCTAGTACCAGATCCTTTATTGCGATTGATTATAGCTAGGTTTTTTTCAATTATTTCCTTAAAATCTTTGATCTCAAACTTCGAAATTAATCCCTGCTCGCGGAGATAGCCCTTCACCAACACTACATCCTTGAGTTTGAATTCCTCGATGAATGGCAAATTATATACGCCATTCTCATGAAATAAATGCACTCCAGCTAGATCAGCGATATGCT
>JBBIOZ010000099.1:0-4960 GCA_037443105.1 Methanocellales archaeon | reverse complement strand
TTCCCTTGGTGGGCCCGCTTGCACTTAAGAGTCTTTCAAATTCCAGCGAATCTATAACATCTTCATATCTCCCGCCTCCATATTCACGGGAGCGATCAAGGGGCATTAATTCATAGCCAGTCGCAACTACAATGGCGCCAACCTGAATCTCAATAATTTCATCTTTCATTGCGAAGTCAATTGCTCTTCTATCCCCGCAGGCATCAACGCAGCGATAGCAGTGAATGCAGTGCTTTAAATCTATGGTATATTTAGCAGGCACTGCTTGAGGAAAAGGCAGATATATGGCCTTTCTCAAGCTCATATTCGACTCGTACTCATTTGGTACCTCAATAGGGCACTTTCCAGCACAATCACCGCATCCCGTGCAAGCTTTTTTATCCACATATGTTGCTTTCTTTCTAATCCTTGCTATGAAATTACCTACATAGCCTGAGACTTCTTCCACTTCCGAGGAAACAAGAAGCTCAATATTCGGATGCTGAGAAACATCCACCATCTTAGGAGTTAATATGCATTGCGTGCAGTCAAGGGTTGGAAATGTTTCTGATAATCTAGCCATTTTGCCTCCAATGGTAGGGGATCTCTCGACAAGGTATACTTTATAGCCAGCATTTGCTATGTCAAGAGCAGCCTGCATTCCAGCGATGCCACCACCTATCACTAGGGCTTCTCTTCTAATGGGAATCTCAATTGGCTCGAGAGAACTATCAAATATGAGTTTGGAAATTGCACTTTTAATAATATTAATCGATTTCTCAGTTGCTTCTGCCTTATCCTTATGCACCCAAGAACATTGCTCGCGGATATTTGCATTTTCAAATTTATATGGATTTAAACCTGCGGAAGCTGAAAGCTTTCTAAATGTTTGCTCATGAAGCGAGGGGGAGCAAGCAGCTATAACCATGCCATCAAGTTCATAATCTCTAATTGCCTGTTTAATTATATTCTGCCCTGGATCTGAGCATATGTATTTATAGTCAGTCACATACGCAACCCTTGAATGATTTTTGATCTCCTTAACCACTCTCTCTATATCTACCACGCCTGCGATATTATGGCCGCAGTGGCAGATGAATACGCCTATTCTTTTGCTCAAATGCTTCCCCCAATTTTTTTAAGCAATGGCTTAGGATCTATATAATGTAATTCAAATCTACAAACCTCTTCTTCAAGTCCAAATGCAAGTGCCATGAGCTGGGTAATATAGAAAACTGGCATAAAATTAAAGCTAGGATATTTTCTTGCAACATCTTTTTGCCTTTGATCAAGATTGAAACTGCAGAGGGGACAGCATAGCACAATTGCCTCAGCCCCTTTTTTTCTAGCCGATTCAATTATGGAATAAACTCTATCCACTACTAATTCCTTATCAAAAACAGTATGATAGCTCCCGCAGCATTCGGTTTTAAAAGGGAAATCTATTGCAGTTGCACCTAGTTTTTTCAATATAGTTTGCATAATCACTGGCTCCTCTATATCATCAATCGCGACCATCTCAGGCCTTAATAAATAGCAGCCATAATAGGGCGCTAGCTTCAAGCCTTTCAATGGCTTCTTTATTTTATCTTCTGATATGTCTTTGAATAACTCTAGAAAGTGATAAACCTCTATTTCCCCGCGATAAGGCTGCTCGTCATCCATAAATAGCGATATTGTTTTAAGCTTCTCGTTATCCTTTTTCACCAGCAAATTGGCTTGCTTCAAAGTGTTAAAGCACATTGAGCATAAGGTGACAACTTTTCTTTCCCCCATCTCCTGCACTCTAATCAAATTTCGAATCGAAGCGATGTGATGTATTAAGTCGTCGGTGACTAAACTTGCTACAGCTCCACAGCAATTCCATCTTGGCAGCTCTACCATTTCCACGCCAAGTACTCTGGCAACGGCAATGGCTGAGGTTTCAAAATTCAAGGCGGTTGTTTTAACTGTGCATCCTGGATAATATGCAAGTTTCATTGTCATTGCAATCACTATCTAGTGAATTTTCTAAAGCTGCTTACAAGTGCAATTTGAGGCAATTTCTCTTCCATAATTGGCACCTTGCTAATATCGATAACATCAATATTCCTGCGAAGTCTAAGTTGGCGCAGTGCTTCCATTACTCTCGGCAAATTAATGCCTTTGGGACAGCGCGTTTCACAAGTATAGCAGGAAGCACAGAGCCAGATCGTTTTGGAATTCAATGCTTCCTCTACCTGTCCTAGCTGGAGTAGTCTGATTACGTAGTGGCACCCATTAGTGCCTGGTAATATTACTGGGCATCCAGCCGAGCATTTGCCACATTGATAGCAAGCTAATATATTCTGCCCTGAGAGTTCCTCTATTTTTTTGATCTCACTGCTTTGGGTCTTCGCTGATGATAGAACTAACGTCATTTTTCCATCCTTGCTTCTAGATATTTAAACTTTTTAACCGGGATAAAATTAACTCCTTATGTAATTTTTAGACAAAATTTGTAGCTATATTGCAATCTAATTTCGCAAGCGAGTAAAACCAAAAAATCGATATATCGCTATTTTCAAATTTTGTATTAGCTTATGAAGCACGATTCAATGTACTTTTTAAGATCCCTTCTGGATTCCTCGCCTGAGGGTATTATTTTCAATGATCTCAAAGGAGAGGTGATTTTCTACAGCAAAGGAGCTGAGCAGATTTTTGGATATGAAGCTCAGGAGATTGTTGGGCAGAGTGTTGTTAAAATCTATGGGGACTTGGAGAAAGCAAGAAATGTGAAGAAAAAACTTTTTGCAAGCCCAAGTAATATTCTCAGAAACTTTGAAACCGAAGCAGTGAGGAAAAATGGAGAGAAGATCTATATTAGCTTGGGTGCTTCTCTGGTGAAGGATGAAAACAGCAATATAATAGGCGTGCTTGGGATATGCAGCGATATAACAGAGAAAAAACAGCTGGAGGAGGAACTCCGCAAGTCTGAGAAAAAACTCAGATGCCTCTTTGAAAACATTAGAGAGGGTATCTTTGTGCTTGACAGCCATGGGGTTTTCACCTCTATAAACCCAGCTGGTGCTAGAATACTTGGATATTCGATGCAAGAGTTGATTGGAAAGAATGTGGCTGATTTTTACATTGATCGCGAGGATGAAGTGCATTTAATGAATGAGTTATGGAAAAAGGGATATGTGAAAAATCAACTTTGCCTCATGCGGAAGAGAGATGGAAAGAAAGTCTATCTCGAGTTCAACTGCACTTTGATTAAAGATCGCGAAGTGCGAGTGGAAGGCATTTTCAGAGATGTAACAGACCGGCTTAAAATTCAGCAGCTTGTGGAGGAATACACCGCTCAGCTTGAGAAGCTAGTGGAGGAACGAACAAGGGAGGTTAGGGATATTAAAGATTTCTTGATCGAAGTAATCGAGATAGCTAGCGATATGGTTTGCATAATAGATCTTCAGGGTAAATGCAGGCTCTTGAATAAATCAGCTGAGCAGATCACAGGCTACAGGCGAGAGGATTTGATCAGCAGGCCATTCATAGAGCTGGTTGCCCCGGAATATGTAAATAAAATTCGCAAGCGCATTGAGGAAATAATAAAGGGCGAGGTTGTAAATATAACTCCGATGAAAGTTGAAATAATTGCTGTGGGTGGAAGCGGGTTCCAGTAGAGGTAGCTGCAAAGGCTCTAAGGAGAAATAATGCGATTAAAGGTGTAGCAATTATAGTCAGAGATTTGAGGGAAATAAAAAAGCTTGAGGAGCAGCTTACTCAAGTGCTCGATGAATTAAAGAAGCATTATAAGTAGGTTTGCATTGATATGTCTTTTTTTTGGATTGATTTTGTCATAAAATGTCCATTTATTTTTTTTAGTAAACAAAATAGAAGCATTAGGCAAAACATTTATCATAAAAATCATTAAATTTATATAAGATGAGTGAAAGAATAGGCATTTTTCTATGCACCTGCGGTGGGTATATCGATGATTTGATTGAACTGGAGAATGTACTGGAAAAGGCAAAGCAAAATAAAAATGTAATTGCAGCTTCAAATGAACCATATGTCTGCACAGAGCAGGGACAGAGTAAAATAAAACAAGCGATTAAAGCAAACGACCTCGATGGTGTTTTAATTGCAGCTTGTGGAGACCTGAAAGAACTTGATCTTAAAGGACTCTGCAAAGTAGAGTACTTAGATCTCAGGAAAATCCTTAAACCTCTTAAGCAAGAGGCAACTCAGAGAGCTGCCGAAGCAATTGAGCTAGCGGTTGAGAAACTGCTGCGGCAAGTAATTCTGCCTGTGATTGAAATTCCAGTGACAAAGAAAGCATTGATAATAGGTGGCGGCATCGCTGGAATGCAGGCTGCTCTTGACATAGCAAATGCTGGCTACGAGGTATACTTGATTGAGAAAAACCCCTCTATAGGTGGAAGGATGGCTCAGTTGAGTGAAACCTTCCCAACGCTTGACTGCACTCAATGCATACTCACACCTAAAATGGTAGAAGTCAAGCAGCACGCGAATATAAAGCTCCTGACGAATACTGTCGTGGAGGAGGTCTCAGGCCACGCTGGTAGTTTCAGAGTAAAGCTGAGGAGAAAAGCAACCTATGTTGATTGGAATAAATGCACAGGCTGCTTGATATGCTCTGAAAAATGTCCCTCGAAAGTGCCCTCTGAGTTCAACCGCGGTCTGAGCACGAAGAAAGCTATATCAATACCTTTTCCGCAGGCTGTGCCTAATAAGCCCACTATCGATGCTGAGCACTGCTTGAAACTTACCAAGGATAAATGCGGGGTATGCGAGAAAATCTGTCCAGTTGGCGCTATTGATTATACAATGAAGGATAAAATCGAGGAGCTGAAAGTGGGTGCCATCATCGCTGCAATAGGGCACGAGCTTATGGGCAAGGAGCTCTTTGCTGAATATGGCTATGGAAAATATAGGGATGTTATAGATTCGCTGCAGTTCGAGCGCTTGCTCAGTGCAACTGGTCCAACTGGTGGGG
>JBBIOZ010000098.1:0-4967 GCA_037443105.1 Methanocellales archaeon | reverse complement strand
TCAAATGCAAGCCACACTCCAATTGGAACTAATCCATAGGCAACGCCTACGAAGAAAAAACTCATGAATGTATTGCGCTTAGCCCATTTTGAATAAATCGTAATTACTCCAACTGCAATCGCAAGTACCACGAGCGACTCAAAATTTAAATAGGCCGCTACAGCGGCTGCGATTGCAAGCAGCAGAAAGGTATAGTAAAGCGCTTGATTCTTAGTCATCCTAGCACTTGGCAGCGGTCGATAGGGAAGGTTGATCAGATCAATATCAACATCGCAATAGTCATTGAAAACATATGAAGAAGTGATTGCGAAGTAAGCTCCCAATACTGCAATGATGAAGGCAAATGGATCGGGAAATTTACCAAGGCTGTGAATGGCATCTGGATATGCAAAATAAGTAGCTAGAAGCACAGTTGCAGCTGGCAGTGCCAAGTCCATATCTGCAATTTCAGGGCGTAGTATTTGCACGTAGGGTTTAAAGCGATTTACAGTTTCCATCCAAAGCTTATGATAAGGCAATTGAAATACTTATTTTTTGCTGGCCATTTTCTTTTTCAGCTAAAGCTCTTCAACTGGCTCCGATTACTACGTTGTAGCTTGCAAGCAATTGAGCAAGTGTGACAGCCAGCAGATCAATTAACCATTGCGTAGCGCTTCTTCTTCCCCACACCTCCATTAAGTTTATTTTGCCTTCAACTGGATTAAGGTTCAATTCTGGATGTAGTTTGAGGAAATGCGTTACTCCTTGTGAGCAGGAGCTCAGTTCACTCATAGGATGCCTTGACTTTGCATCTAGAGTGTTTCTCCTGCTAGGCTCATATGGCTTCGAATGCGATTATAGAAAACGAGGGGCATAGAGTTTCGAAACCATGTAGAGCAATATCCCAAAGCACGATTTCCATTCCCAAATGGAATTATATAGGAATAAAAGATAAGATATCTCAGATGAATAAAGAGCAGATTAGGAACCGGATCTGGAGTTTAATGGAAAGTCAAGGAATAGCTGAGTTTCCTCTGCCTGTTTTTGGACGAATTCCGAATTTTAAGGGAGCGCTGCAAGCATCCCAAAAGCTGAGGGAGACCGAGATGTGGAAGAAAAGCAGAGTTATATTCTCCAGTCCAGATTATGCTCAAAAATACTGCCGGAATTTGCTTTGAAGGATGGAAAAACACTGATAATGGCAACACCTCGCCTGCGAGAGGGCTATCTGATATTGAAACCAGAAGCTGTTACAGGCAGGGAAGAATTTGCCTCCACCATAAAAGGTGCATTTAAATATGGAAAGAAAGTTGAGGCTGAAAAGCTCCCTAAAGCAGATCTGGTTATAACTGGGAGTGTGGCTGTTGATATCAAAGGCAATAGAATTGGCAAGGGCGGTGGATATGGCGACAGAGAGATCTCCAAGCTAAAGCAGGGAAGATGCATTGATGAAAAAACACCTATAGTAACTACAATTCACGATATACAAATCTTAGAAGATCTCTCTGAATTCGTGGAAGAGCATGATATTAAAATTACTCATATAATAACTCCAACTAGGGTGCTTCAATGCAGGTAATTATTCCACTGCGCTTAAAATGCAAAGTCTAATTGGGCAGTGTCGAATGCCATCTTTGTAAGTGGGACAGACGCGCCTCTCAAAGGTTAAGCGCTCATCGCATTTCAAGCAGGATGTTAACTTCTTTTTGAGATTGCATTTAATGATCTTGCAGTCCTTAGCTATTGTGCTCTTGATTGAGCAGCCGGAGCATGTTCCTTCTTTCAGCAAAATGCACTCCCCACAGGCAAATCCACATCCGCTAATTTGCATGCTAATTCACTTTGTTTAATCCTATATAAAGTAATTTCCAATCGAAGGGGTTCAGCGCCAGTGGTAATAAAAAAGTTGTAACTGGCGCTGTAGGGAGGGTTACTAATTCATTCACCCAAGTGGTCTTAAATTATTCCATGTCATCAAGACAGATAACAAAACTACTTGTTGCATCTTTCAATATCCTAATAGTTACCTTACCCTTCTTATTAAATTCTCTTTTCCCTTTTTTATCTTCAATATCAGCCCTTTCGCCTTTAAATCCTTTAATATAGCGCTCACCTTTGATTTGGAAAATCCAGTTTGCTCGGTGATCTCCGATTGATACATCTCCCCACCAGCCTTATCAAGCAGATTTAATATCAAATCCTCATCACTTTGAACTATTTCCACTTGCGTGGTTTCAGGCTCGTCGACTTCTATGCTTGCTTTGATTTTTCTCCTCGCTGCGTAGAATGCCATTGCTGTAATGGTAATTATAGCAAGCAGGATGTATATCCAGTTCATTGAAAAAGCTTGCTGAAATAAAACCCTAGGTTCTCCACTTGCGAAGCTTCGCATTCCATAATAAATCAGCATGGAGTCTTTAATTTCATCAGGCTTAGGTGCTGCTGCTTTTGCTTCAAGCCCCTGAGGCGGAAGAATTGCAAGGGCCTCTTCTCTAGATAGATATAATCCACCTGCGAAGACATCGCCAATTTGCATGCCATCGCCTTCTGTCTTGGCGAAGTTCGTCCAAGTGAATCTGTAACTTATCACGCCATATGTGCCAGTGGGAGTATTTAAAGTGGTTAAGAAAGCATCGAAATCCTTAGCTGCCATCGCTCGCCCGGTTATTGTTGAGGCGTCATTCACGATGTTTATTATGCGGGTCGAGAAATTTGCAAGATTCACGCTTTTATTTGCCTCGAACTCAGCTTTATATAAATTAAAGGCTTCAATATCTAACTGTGATTCGAGCTTTACTCTGGTTTCAACTGTCCATATCGCAGTGCCATCTCTATAAAGCTCGATTTTATAAAGAGTGGGCCTCTCGCTTGCCAAGCTGAGTTGAGCCTCGCTTGAAGATGCAGCGATGGCTATGATCAGGAAAAGCAGTATCTTTGACCTTAGACCCATCATTTAATCGCGCTCAATAAAAGAGTTGACCATTTATTCAATAAATAGTTTAATGTATATTTAATGTATAAATGCATCCACAACAACGTGCCACACTCCAGGTGAATATTTTTTGATCTTCCTCTGCTCTATGAACTCAGCTTTTTTGCCAAGTGCTTCAGCAGCTTGCTTTATCCTCTCCTTCGGTCTGCTCTCCATCAATGCTTCAGGGACTGCTTCGTGATAGTGCAGAAATCCGCTTGTTTTAAGCGCTTCCATCGCTGGCTTTAAATAAGCGTTGGTTTCGTGCACATAGCCCATGATGACTCGATCAGCAATGTTTTTAGGAGTAACTTTTGAGCAATCGCCAAGTATAGGTTCTACTATTTCCTCAACTTTATTCAAAGCGATGTTTTGCTTCAAATAATAAAAGGCGGTTGGATTTAATTCAATCGCATAAATTTTTCTCGGTCTAGAATGCACTGCCATTGGTATCGAAAAATACCCTATGCCTGCGAACATATCCACGACTACCTCGCCTTTACCAAGCCTCGACATGCGCAAGCGCTCAGCGAGATTGCCAGGTGAGAAAATTACCTTGGCTGCATCGAGTTTGAATTTGCATTTATTTTCAATGTGTATCGTTTCTGTTTCGCTGCCAGCTATTATTTCAACATCTGGCTCTCTCAGCTTGCCCTTTACACCTTTATCTCTCAATACTGTGCTGCACCTTGGGTATAGCTTTAAAAATGCTTCTCCAATTTCTTTTTTTCTATACTCAAGTTCCGCTGGTATTTTAACAATTATAACGCTTCCAAGTACCTGCCAGCTCTTGGGGAGTGACTTCAATTCTTCTTCAGATAATGATAGAAAATCTGCGAGCGTGCTTCTCATTAGTTTCACCATTGGCTGGTTCGTTTTCTTTTTAGCATTTTCAGGGCTAAACTATATAAGATTACCTTGAAAACTTATAAATAAAGCTTTGAGGGCAAGGGTGTGAATATTTTGGTTTATGCTGGGCGAGAGCAAAATTGGATACCTGTTTTTAAGGCGCTTGGAGTTGAAGCAAAACAGGTCATGTTCGAGGAAACCGAGGTGATTAAAACCATTGATGAAAAGCACGAGATTTTGATTGCAGGCGAGGGCTCATTTGAATTCGATGGCATTCTCTGGAGAATTGGCAATATCCAGCCTTTTAAATATCATCTTCAAACCCTTTACACGCTTAATCTATGCAGCATTCCCATGCTTAATAGTGCTGCTTGCTCGATTCAATGCTATGATAAATTGCTTACGCTCTCGGCTTTAAAAAAAGCAGGGCTGCCCCTCATACCGATGGAGATATATTCAACTGGTCGCATGCTCCCGCAATCCCCGCCTTTTCTACCCTGCGTGGTGAAGATTGGAAGCTATCACGCTGGATTGAATAAATTTCTAGTTGAAGATGAACGCCAGTGGATGGACTTGAGGAGTGTGATTAGAACAATGGGGGAATATATCGCGGTGGAACCCTTCATAAATGTGGATGAAGACGTCAGACTGCTTAAGGTGGGGGAGGAAGTTTTCGGGTTAAGCAGGGAGGGTTGGACTTGGAAGTCAAATGAGCTTTTAAAGTCACATGAGTTCTTCAAGCCAAGTGAGGATTTGAAAGAAATGGTTTTTAAGGCCGGGGAAGCTGTCGATGCAGAGGTTTGTGCTTTAGATTTCTTGCTGGACTATGAAAATCGCATTTATGTGCTGGAGTTAATCGATGTACCTGATTTAGAACTCTTTCCAAGAGCATACGAAAAAGTAGCTGAGTTAATGATTGAAAGGGCGAGAAGGTAGCTTTTAGGGGTGAAATCAGCTTAACTGATCAAGTGAGTTTGCATCTTCGATGAAACTCGTTCGACCTAAGTAGATAGGGAACAGCAAGGGTTGTTGAATCAGAAATGGAAAAGAAGTGGAATTTGCAAAGATAGAAAGAAGGGCTTAGGCATTCTATATCATAGAAAGATACAAGTTGATAACGCTACGGTTCACGTTTTCGACCTTTTTTTAACAGCTTTACTTAGTAATT
>JBBIOZ010000097.1:0-5025 GCA_037443105.1 Methanocellales archaeon | reverse complement strand
AAAGAAGAAAAAAAGAAAAAAATCGGACTCAAATGGCTATTTAAACCAGAGCTTAAAAAACAGCAAATTAAGATTGAAAAATACGACCCTGAAAAGCACGGAGTCATAACCCACTTTGAAGGCATTCTAGGCTATGAAGAGGTTGAGCGCTACTGGGTCGCCGAGCCGTATGCTTTCGTCGCAATTCTCTACAGTAAAGAAAAAAATGAATATCTTTACTATGTAGTTGAACCAGCGTTGACCCCATTTGAAAAAACCTTGCTGGAGGAAATTCACGAACGCCTTGAGGATATATTAATATTAGAGGACATCGATACCTCGGCAGATAAAGAAAGCATTCTTGAACAGAAAACCATTGCTATAATAAGAGATTACATAGGCGAAGTGGAACCCCTCACTTTATATAAAATCCTTTACTATGTAAAGAGGAACTTCATAGAGCTGGGGAGAATAACGCCTTTAATGAACGATCAATTCATAGAGGACATATCCTGCAATGGCGCAGGCATACCTCTATATCTTTTTCATAAAAACTATGAAAATATCGTGACAAATATAATTTTTGAAGAAAAAGAATTGAATTCATTTGTAATACGCCTTGCTCAGCGCTGCGGCAAGCATATCTCAATAGCGGAGCCAATGGTAGATTCAACAATGCCAGACGGTTCAAGAATACAGATGACACTTGGCAAAGAAGTCACAACAAAGGGGAGCACTTTTACAATAAGAAAATTCAAAGAAATCCCAATAACCCCGGTAGACTTAATAGTCTGGGGGACTTTTAACTCCGAGATAATGGCCTACCTCTGGCTAGCAATTGAAAATAATAAAAGCTTAATCTTTGCAGGCGGCACTGCTTCAGGAAAAACCACTACCTTAAATGCAGTTGCACTCTTCATCCCTCCCAGAGCTAAAATTGTCACGCTTGAAGATACAAGAGAGCTAAAACTACCTCATCAAAACTGGATCCCAGGAGTAACCAGAGATTCTTTCACTGCCGATGGAAGAGGAGCGATCGATATGTATGAGCTGCTGAGAGCTGCGCTTAGACAGCGCCCGGAGTATCTCATCGTGGGGGAAGTAAGAGGTAAAGAAGCACTCACACTCTTCCAAGCTATGAGCACAGGCCACACCACTTTTTCAACCATGCACGCTGACTCGGTAGCTTCAGCCATACATAGACTTGAAAATCCCCCAATCAGCGTGCCGCGTTCCATGATTCAAGCACTTAATATCATGAGCATACAGGCTCAGACATATACTAAGGGAAAGCGCGTTAGACGCAATCTGAAGATAGTTGAAATCACCGATATAGATCCAGTTACTAGAAATATTCGCACAGTGGATGTCTACGCATGGGACTCGGTTACCGATAGATTTGAAAAAGTTGGAGATTCAAAAGTGCTGAGAGACATAGCCGAGCGCCGAGGCTGGACTAGGTATCAGCTTCAGGAGGAGCTTAAAAGAAGGCAGGATATTTTGGAATATATGGTGAAGCACAAAATAAGAGACTACCACACCATCTCCACCATTATTCAAGAGTACTATATCAATCCTGAGAAAATCTTGAGAAAATTCAAGTTAGTGTGAATATGAATACCGTTGAAAAATTTGCATACAAGCTCTTCGGAGGAGAAGTAAAAAAGAAGAAGCATAAATATTACAGTCTGCAGAAGAAACTTAGGCAGGCTAGAATAGCTAAACCTTGGGATGTTTATGCTTCAACTGCGATGCTTTATGCCACAATTGCAAGTTTAATTGGAGCTATAATAGGAGCCATTGCAGCTTATGTGGTTGTAGTATTGATTGGCCTCCCTAAGAGCTTGACCAAAATATACCTCCCGCCAGAGTTCACTTGGGTGCTTCAATATCGCGACTTTTTAGCGGCTTTATTCATTCTCTCAATATTTGCATTGATCTTTGGACTTGCAGCTTATTTCCTTGTGATGATGCTTCCAGCTTTTATAGCAAATGAAAGGAAGCGAAAGATACAGAGAAATCTGCCGTATGCGGTTACCTTCATGTATGCATTGAGCAGAGGAGGGATGAATGTCATAGAAATACTTCGAGCACTAGCAGCAAGCTCAAATACCTATGGCGAGGTTTCGAGGGAAGCAGCGATGATCTTGAGAGACATGGAATACTTCGGCCACGATCTTAGAAGTGCACTGCAAAATGCAATTTTACTCTCCCCCTCCGAGGGTTTTCAGGAACTTCTAGCTAATTTGGTGTCAGTTATAGATAGCGGAGGTGATATAACCAAGTACTTGGAGGATAAAGCTGAGCAGCTTCACATTCGCGCGGTACAGGAGCAAAAGGGCTTCCTTGAAACCCTTGGTTTAATCGCTGAATCCTATGTTACGGCCTTCGTCGCAGGGCCTCTCTTCATAATCATCATGACAACGGTGATGACACTCATAGGGGGCGCTAATGAGACGATGCTGTATATAATAGCCTATGTGGTTGTACCGGTTGGAAGCGCGATGTTCGTGATATTGATAAACATAATAACACCCTCGGATGAAGCAAGGACATCGCTATTTTCAGAAGAAAAAATGGAAGTATATAAAGCAGAGAGAACCATTGAACCCGAGGATGATGAAAGTAAGAAGTTTGCATTACTTCAGAAAGCAAAGAAGACTCTAGCATTAAGAGAATCTCTCTCCAATCCTCTGAAGCCAATTAAAGAAAAACCCTTGCTCTCACTCACCTTAAGCGTGCCAGCTGCAATTTTATTCTTCACAGCCGAAGTGCTTCTGCATCTCGACGATCTCACAATTGCTAGTTTAGATGACTATATAATCTTCAGCATCATAATTGCTCTAGCACCTCTATCATTTTTCCACGAACTAAAAATCAGAAGGGAAAATAAGATTCAAGCTGAAATGCCTGATTTCTTGAAAAAACTCGCCACCACCAATGAAACCGGCATGACTCTATCTCAATCAATTGCGTTAATTTCAAAAACCAATTTTGGCTTACTTGGGCAGGAAGTTAAAAAAATGTGGCGCGATATGGAATGGGGAGCATCTGTGAGTCAGGCGCTCATTAGATTTGCAAATAGAGTTCGAACAAATCTGGCAACGCGCATTGTAACTTTGGTGACTAAGGCAAGTGAATCAACTGGAGATATAGGAATAGTGCTCAACATTGCAGCGAAAGACGCGGCAATGAGCCAGCAGTTGAGAAGGGAGAGAATTCAAAATATGTTTATCTACGTGGTTATAATTTACATTTCATTCTTAGTATTCGTTGCGATAGTATTCATCCTCTCCTCAACCTTCCTGCCTGTGATGGCAAGTGCAGGATCAAAGGTACAGGCAACTAAGACAGCTAGAGCAGCAATCATGCTTAAAGGCTTCGATCTTTTGAAGTACAACAGACTGTTCTTCCACTCCGCAGTTATCCAAGGCTTCTGCTCAGGCTTGATAGCAGGGCAGATGGGAGAAGGCAACGTTCTCTCAGGATTAAAGCATTCTCTTATCATGATGATAATCAGCTACTTGATATTCATATTATTGATCGGAGTATGAATATGAATAATGAATATATTCGGAGTATGAATAATGAATACACGTGATCTCTATAAACAGCTTAAACAAGATATTTATTATAAAAAGACTAACTTAGAGATTAAAAGCCCGAGGCGTGTATCACTGGTGAAGAAATCAACTGGAATTGAAATCCTCGACAAAAACCTTGGGGGAGGCATTCCATCAGGTTCAATAGTATATTTCACCTCTGATCCCAAATCAATGTCAGAAGTATTCCTATTCCACTTCACAACTCCTCGCACAACATATTACTTTGCAACAGATAGAAGACCCAAGTATATCGAGGAAGACATTCGAAGACTGAACTTTGATACTAGCAATATCCATTTCATAGATATATATAAAATGTACTATGAAGATGCTGCCTCCCTAGGATTAGAGCGGGAAAATATAGATAATTACATCCTCGAGTTCTTGGAAAATGAAATTCAAAGTTTATATTTAAATGGTGAAAAAGACTTCACCTGCATCATAGATTCCTTCTCATTCTTCCTGGAGTTAAACATCAACTTCAATCGAATAAAAAGCACCATAAACTTGATCTATGAGGTTATAAAAAACACTGAGAGCATCTGCTACCTCTACATACTTAAAGGCGTGCACGACCAGAAAGTCGAGAACCTGCTTTTAAACATCTCAGATGTAGTTTTTGACATAGAAATTGAAAAAAAAGGCGAAAAAATTGCCAATAAACTTTTAATACCAAAAATGAGAGGCACTATACCCTCAACAGACTTCATAAAATTCAAAATAGCAGAAGGAATTATAATCGATACCTCGAGGGACATCGCTTAAAAATGAGCAAAAGCTCATCAGGAATTGAAAATGCTAAATCATAAACAGCTGTATTAACAAACAATAACCCAAGAGAAATAATTTTGAGTGGAAAATTCGCGAATTGATGAAAACGGTGAAAAATAAAAAAGGCAGTGAGACACTAAAAATAAGGGAGAGCAAAAAGGAGAAATCTTCACCATGACGCTCGCCAAGTTAATTCAGCTGCATTTCACAGAAGCAGTAATTAGATTTCTTAAATTCTTCATACGAGCTTCGAAGAGTTGCTCCAGTGAATGAGTGTTGACTGGCTTGGAATAATAGCATATAACAGCTGCTGTGCGATTTAGCTTGAGTCTTGTAGCCGCTGGAAGCGCACACCATTTTTCAAGAAGAGTGTTAAACCCCTTCCTATCCCTTTACATCTTTCATCTATTATGAATTTATCTTTTTTTATTTTAATATTTATTTTTGTATTTATATCATAAGCTCTGCCAATCAGATATAATCTGCAAATGAGAGGCCTGGCTGGAGCGTAGTCGTCACTTATTTTTATGAAAACTGAGTTTAAAAAAATTGTTCCTCCGGGACGAAAAGAAAAATAAAATAATATAAAAAATAAAATAAAATAAGATAAGAGTTCAAAATAGTTAAGTTCAAATTCAAAGCCTTGCAATTATCTTACTCAGGATGTGAT
>JBBIOZ010000096.1:0-5031 GCA_037443105.1 Methanocellales archaeon | reverse complement strand
ATGCACAAAAAATTAAAGGGGTGAAAAAAGGTGCCATTTGGAATGGGGCCATTTGGATTCTTAATGTTTCCATATCTCGCGAGCTGGTCATATCCCTATAGATATCGACTGCCGCTAGTGTATCCATTCCAGCCTTGGCTGAGATCTGCATTCCTCTTTCCACTTGCTATTCCAAAGGAAGAGGAATTAAGAATACTTGAAGCTGAAGCAAAACAGCTGGAGGAGGAGCTAGCGGAGATAAAAAGGAGAATTGAGGAACTCAAAAAATAATTCCTCAATTTCAAAACATTTATATTTGCTATAACATTTGTTGATAGAAATAAAATTGGATGCAAGAGTTGCGAGAGATATCGCCCAACAAAGGCGATAAGAGTTATCGGCAAAAAAGCTTTTTATCCTCTAGCAACTATTTAGCAATAAATGCTAGGAGAGGTTTAAAAAAATTGGTTAAAAGGGGAGACTAGTATGAATTTTAATGTAGAGGTGGTGCGCAGGGGGGATAGGTGGAAGTGCCTGAGGTGTGGCGACTGCTGTCGAATGCTTAGAGTTGACCTGAATATCGAAGATTTAAGAAGGCTTGGAAGCTTACTTAATTATAAACTTGATGTTTATATTTCAAATTCATTTCATCCGCATATTCGCTCCAAGGGTGAGAAATGCCAGCATATTGGATGCTGTTTCTTCGATGAAGAGAGCAAGCTCTGCACCATCTATGACCTAAGACCAGCAACCTGCAGATGCTATCCTTTTTTAATTGCACCTGTTGAAACACTTCCAGACGAATTTGAAGTTGAAGAAGATATTGTCTGGACCAACCGCGGGCCATTTGTGCTGCTGTATCAAAAGGATTGCAAAGGCTTTGGCGCTGGTGAAGCCATTGATAGAGAAAAAATCGTAGACCTTTGTTTAAAAACAGTTTTTGACTTCGCAAAGCTATTAAGAGCACACTGGCAGTGGTATGCAGAGATAGAAAAGCTAGAGATATAATATATAAATTTTATATATATTCTTCTATTAATTTCTTTGCCCACTGTAGCTTCTTCCTTTTGATTTCGCTCACCTCTCTATCTGCAAAATCGAAGCCAACCAGAACTATGCTTGCCGCGCCCATTGCTTTTGCTAGGAAAGCAGCTCGATCACCATCTGTGAATCCGCCAAAGTTGTAAACATTTCCAAAGGGCTTTGACTGAGTAGTGCCAACTGCATTTTTAAGCTCCGGCACATAGCGCTTAAGTCTCTCTACATTGTCACCGTGGGCGTGCACCACAATTATAGCGCCTTTTTTATTTGCCTCAATTATATCTTCCATGTTGCCGTCGAGATCTGAAACGATGATATGTGGATAAATCTTGAGCTTAAGTAAAATTGAAGTGGCACCATCTGCAGCGATGACCACCTTTCCCTCTAAATCTACTTCTTTTATTTCTCTTTCCAATTGCTTTGATTTTCCACAGATAACAACATCGCGATCCTTAATGAGATCTCGAAGTTTATCCAGTTTAAAATTTGAGATCAGCTCAGAGAGAAGCACAGCTGCATATTCATCTTTCTCTCTACTATACCCAAAATCCTTCAGAATTAGTTTATAAATGGGTTCCCAGCTTTCGAAGTCCATTGTTTCACTCTTAACTCAATCGCTCCAGCCCTATCTTTAGCTTAACATCTTCGACTTCCCATTCTTTAATGAAGCCTTTAGCAGTGGTGAATTCTAAATTCCTTGCTCTTACCTCGTGCTTTATATAATCCTGCCACCTTTCAATATATTTCCTAATTTTTTCCACATCGATCTCAATAGAAACATCCACAAGTTCCTCAATTTCAAGTTTTAGCTCCCTACGCATATCTTGAATTCGCCTCAATATCTCTCGAGAGTAGCCCTCTGCCTCTAAGTCTTCATCTAGGGATATATCTACATAGACCCTTCCAAAGGTGAAATCGGCAGCTATAATATGATCTGGAATTCTTTCCCGATAGCTGACCATTTCCTGCGTTATAATAAAACTCTCGCCATCAATTTCAAGCTCATAGCTCGGCTTATCCTTCAATTCAAATCCATCGATCATTTTCAATGCATCCATAATTGCAGTTGCTTTCGCCTTAAACCTAGGCCCAATTACACTTGGATTAGGCACCACTTCAAGACCGATTTCCCTCCAGCTTTCATTTATATTTAGAATCACCAACTCCTTTGAATTAGATTGATCTTGAATTACTCTTTTGAGCTTATTACAAGCCTTAAGTGCTCTCTCATCTTTGAGTGAAACAATTATTCTCCTAACAGGCCATCTCAATTTACGCTTGACCCTCTGCCTAGCATTAAGCGAGGCTTCCACTATTTCCCTAGCAATTTTCATATCCACTTCGAGCTCTTCATCCATAAGAGTTTCATCAGCAGCAGGCCAGTCACACATATGCACAGATTCAGGGTCACCCTCAATTGCTAGGTTTCTATATATTTTTTCAGAGATGAATGGCGTGAAGGGCGCCATCAATTTTACCACTGTTTTCAGCACGTTGTATATGGTATAATAAGCAGCGAGTTTATCAGGATCCTCTTTCTCAATCCAAGTTCTTGGGCGAATGAGCTGCACATACCAGCGCGAGAGATCTTCAAGTATAAACTCTGAGAGCAAGCGTGTGGCTTTATGGATTTGATAGACCTCAATTGAAGCAGTAACTTTTTTTATTAAAGATTGCAATCGCGAGAGAATCCATTTATCCTCAGGTCTTAAATGCCGCTCTATATCAGTATATTTCACCTTCGATGGATCAAATGAATCAAGCTCCATATATGGCAGTGGGAAGCGATGTACATTCCAGAAGATGTTGAGCAAGCGATTTGCATTCATAACCTCCTCCCAGTTAAATCTCAAGTCCTCCCAAGGGGCATTTGATGAAAGCACATAAAATCTAAGCGTATCAGCGCCAAATTTCTCAATAACATCTTCAGGAGCAACAACATTGCCAAGGCTTTTAGACATCTTCCTCCCTTGATCGTCAAGGGTAAAGCCATGCATAAGCACTGATTTATACGGTGCTTTTCCAAAGGCAACTAAACTAGCTCCAAGCTGTGAATAGAACCAGCCTCTGGTTTGATCATGTCCCTCGGCTATAAAATCAGCTGGCCACCATTTTTCAAACTGCTGCTTCTCCCTTGGGAAATTCAAAGCAGCCCAGCTTGCAACAGCTGAATCAAACCATACATCAAATACATCGCTCACGCGCATCATTTTCGAGCCGCATTTACAGCGGAGTTTTATATCATCCACATATGGCCTATGCAATTCACCGCATCCTCTACCAGCTTTCTCCTCAAGCTCGCGAACAGTGCCTATGACTTCTATAGCTTTGCATTTCTCACATTTCCAGATTGGTAAAGGAATTCCCCAGTATCTTTGCCTTGAGATGCACCAATCTCTAATGCCACTTATCCAGTCTTTAAATCGAGCATAGCCAGCCCAGTCTGGATACCAAGTTACTTTGTCTATTTCTTCAAGCATTTTCTGTTTAAGCTCGCTGACTTTTATGAACCACTGCTCAGTCGCGAGGTATATAATGGGTGTTTTGCAGCGCCAGCAATGGCCATATCTATGCAAGATTTTTTCACTTGAAAGCAGATAGCCCTGCTGCTCTAGGTCACGTATGATATCAGCGTTGGCCTCGCGAATATATTTATATTTATATGCACCAGCTTCTTCGGTGAAGCGACCTGCAGAATCAACTGGGCAAAAAATTGGCAATCCGTGCTCTAGTCCGAGGTAAAAGTCCTCTGAGCCATGTCCGGGAGCGATATGCACCAAGCCTGTGTTTTCAGCTGTTACAAAATCAGCTAGATAAACTCTATGGGAGAACTCCTGCTGTTTGGGCACTTGTTTTTTCAAAGGATGCTCATACCTAAGCCTCGCCATATCTCTGCCCAGTTTTCGTTCAACTATTTCATAATGCTCATAGTTCCCCTTCTTCAAAACTCTCTCTGCGAGGGTTGAGGCAAGGATTAAATTTTCCTGCCTCCCTTTTTTAATTGCTTTAACCTTAACATATTCAAAACTTGGGTGAGCGGCCACAGCTAAATTTGCAGGAATCGTCCAGGGAGTGGTTGTCCAGATAACAAGATAAGTATTCTCTTCACCTGTAACTGGAAACTTCACATAAATCGAGGGATCTTCTTCATCCCAGTATTCCACCTCAGAATCAGCTATAGCGGTTTCACATCTAGGGCACCAGTTAACCACGCGTTTTCCTTCCTCCAGCAATCCCTGCTCCCAAGCTTTTTTTAATGTCCACCAAGCTGCTTCGATATATTCATTTTTAATCGTCATGTAGGGATTCTCCCAGTCAAGCCAAGCGCCAAGGCGTTGGAATTGCTGAGTCATAGTATTCATATGCTCTAGAGCAAAGTGTTTGCACTCTGAAACAAATTTATCGATTCCAAACTGCTCTATCTCTTTCTTGGATTTAAAACCAAGATATGATTCAACCTTTACTTCGATAGGCAAACCATGCATATCCCAGCCTGCTCGATCGAATAAGTGGTAGCCATTCATTGATTTATATCGAAGAATTGCATCTTTCAAAATTTTATTCCAAGCGGTGCCAAGGTGAATGCGCCCAGTTGTATAAGGCGGGCCATCCACAAAGAAAAATCGCTTGCCTGATCTTCGAAGATTGCGCACGCTGAAGTAGATATTATTATCCCGCCAAAATTGCGCCACTTCTTTCTCCACTTGATTTGCATCATACTGAGCTACTATTTCTTTAACCACTTTTTCTCCCTGCAATTTTCTTACCTAAATTATACTTATCTATATAATGATTGTAAATTTGAATCGCATTCCAATTAATCAGAAAATAGCCCGGCGAGGATTCGAACCTCGGTCGCAGGATATCTCCATTAGATCCAGAGTCCCGCATGATTGACCACTACACCACCGGGCTTCCTCCATTTATTAATTTATTTCTGGTTTATGAATTTTTCCAACTCAGCCTTTGCTTGAGCATCTGGCATTTGAATTGGAGGTTTTTTCATATAGT
>JBBIOZ010000095.1:0-5108 GCA_037443105.1 Methanocellales archaeon | reverse complement strand
GGTTTTGATTGAACTTTGCGAGCGAGCGCATTGATTACTTTCACCATGCTCTTCGCTTAAATTTTTAAATTAGTTGTTAAATAATTCCAATCATAACATCCATCCCCTTTTTTATAAACTTTTTTATAGTTTGCTCTACATACTGCAGTGCGATGGCTCATAGAAAAGCGAAATTCATAAAATGCAGCATCTGCGGAGCAAGCTTGAAGTCTGAGAAGTTACTTCAGCATAAAGCAAAAGTACACGTGGAGCTTTTAACAGAGGAAGAAAGAGCGCTTCTAAATCCAGAAAAACATTTAATTGCAGAAAAATCTCTTCCCGAGGATTTTGCTAAATGGTATGCGAATGCGGAGCATAGATATTTCAATGAAAAACGCATCTTAAATGGAACCATTGAACACTCCCTCTGGAGCTGCATCGCAAGTGCTTTTTTTGAAGCAGCAAAGGGTCTAAATTATGAGTTCGCTGAGTTCAAATCAAAGATCTTGAAACTGCTGGCAGAATTCAAAGCAATTTCAATTGAAAGATTTGAGAAAGCTAGAGCTCAGAAAATTTCAAAAAAGGAACTCGCGCAGCTTAGAGAGAACTTGGAAGTTGCTAGGCGTGCGCTTAAACTCGCTGAGATGCTTTCATTTAAGGAAATCTGTGCAGGGGTGATGCGCTATCTCGATGGAGATATAATATATCCAAGAGGACTGGAGGCCGCATATAGAGAGGCGCTAGCTATAAATCCCTACAATATCGCAGCAAGAGGTAATCTAGCCATTCTGCTTGAAAGAGAGGGAAGAATCAAGGAAGCTCACAGGGAATATGATAATCTGCTGAAGTATTAATCGAAGTATTAATCGCTGAAATATTAATCACTAAATATTAATTGCCATCGTTAATTTACCATTTAATTTATTACCATCCTCTCGTCTGCAGTTTTTCTTGCTCTGCCAGTGCTCTTGCGGTAACTCCACGCATCGGCTCGCCCAAGCCCTTGGAGATCTCCGCAAGCTTCGCAGGATTATCATAGTTATTCACAGCTTCAACGATCGCAAGTGCCATTTTCGGTGGATTTTCACTTTTGAATATTCCCGAGCCTACAAATACGCCATCTGCGCCGAGGCGCATCATCAATGCAGCATCTGCAGGAGTTGCAATTCCACCAGCTGCGAAGTTTACCACAGGAAGGCGCTGGAGTTCTGCTGTTTCCACCACGAGTTCATAGGGTGCTTCAATCTGCCTCGCCACCTTCATTAGTTCTTCCTCAGTTTTGCCCTTCAACTCGCGGATCTGGCCCATTATTTTCTTCATATGCCTCACTGCTTCGCTTACATCACCTGTACCTGCCTCGCCCTTGGTGCGTATCATCGCAGCCCCTTCATTTATCCTCCTAAGTGCTTCACCTAGATCGCGAGCGCCGCAAACAAATGGCACTGTAAATTTGGTTTTATCGATGTGGTACTCTGGATCCGCTGGAGTTAGAACTTCGGATTCGTCAATCATATCCACGCCAAGTGCTTCCAAGATTTCTGCTTCCACAAAATGACCAATTCTGACTTTCGCCATTACCGGTATGGTAACTGCGTCCATGATTTCTTCGATGACCTTGGGATCTGCCATTCGAGCCACTCCACCAGCCTTGCGTATATCTGCCGGCACAGCATGAAGCGCCATCACTGCTACTGCACCTGCTTCTTCAGCAATTTTAGCCTGCTCTGGATTGGTAACATCCATTATTACGCCGCCTTTTTGCATTTTAGCAAAGCCACGCTTCAATAACTCAGTACCGTGCCTCAACTTTTCAAGTTCGACCATATTTTCCCTGTAGAATTATCTATTATTGCTGAATGGATTATAAATTTAACTCACTCTGCTTTTATCTTCTTTATTATGGTGGGGCGGTCTTTCAATAGCACTCGATGCCCGCAATAGGGGCAGCGCACACCACCATATTCATGGTCAATTTCAACAGGTCTCTTGCAGCTGGCACATTTGTATGTCATGTTTTAGGCTCCTTGGTTTCTCCCTCAGTTTCCTTCTTAATGGAGCGTATAACTGTTTTGCCAGTGGAAGTGTAGGGTAAATATGTACCCCCAGCGAATGTTACCTCGCATTTTCTGCAATACCAGATTCCCGTGCCCTTTCTTACCACGCTCATCCTACCGCATTTCGGACAGGGATGCTTTCTCCTCATTTGCTCTTCTATATCCGCAACCAGCTTTCTGACCTTGCGCCCGTATCTAGCACCAAATCGACCTGCAGACCTTGTTTTTCTGCCTTTAGCAGCTTTTTCAACCATTTCTTTATACCTCCAGATATTTACTTCGAATCTCTTGGGCTTTTTTGCACGCCAGTTCAACTATTTTCAAAACCTGTTCAGAGCTAAGCATAGCACTTCCGCTTTTTTGCAGACCTGCTAGATCACCGCGTGAATTGGATATTACAGTTAGCTTTCCAGCTGCAATGTGTTCTTCATCGAGGTTCGGGTCTAGAAGTATTGCTCCATTGAGCACTACAGCAGTAACCGCTACAGGCAGCTCTCTAAGTGGTAGTGGAAAGTCCTCTCCAATTCCGAATTTCTTGGCAGGCACCCTTGCATTTTTCAAAGCCGCTATCGTACCTAGTGCTGATGCATCCATCAAATTGCCATCGTGGTCTAATACGTGCACATCGATGAAAACTACCCAGACTTTTTCATTGGGTGTGATGCAGAGCTTATCTAAATCTATTGCTCCGGTTTCTCTCACTCCTCTATCCACCACTCGCGCTAGTTCAGTTGCATTTTCATCCGGCGGCCCTGGCTCGAATAGTGGAGATGCCAGCGGTACCAGTTCTACATTCGTTACAATCACACCTTGATTTGGAGTATCTGGAAATGGTTCCCCTGGCTGAATCTTTATTCCAACCATTACCTGAGTATTTCCAATTTTAACTCTAGCCGAGCCCTCGGCTTTGGATATGATACCTGTTTCAACCAAGATTTCGCGGTATTGATCAAAAGCTCTGCCATCCACGCGTTCCCCCTTCCTCGCAAGATTGTAGATGTAATCCTTTCTTATCTCTGCGATTATTTCTTCACCCATTCATCATCGCCTCTCTATCCTCGTGATATTTCTTGATCAACGCTTCTCTCTGCAGCTTCAGGATCTCACGACAGCCCTTCTTCGCCAGCTCCAGAGCTCTTGCGAATTCCTCTCGGGTTAGGTGTCCATCCATTTGCAGCAAAACGATGTTTCCATTTTGAGTGATTGCTACCGGCATATCAGCTTGGCCAAAGTTATCTTCTTCTTTGTTTAAATCAAGCACAATTGTATCGTCAACTTTGCCAACTGCGCAAGCTGATACTAAACCTTTCATCGGTATGCCAGCATCTGCTAGAGCCACTGAGGCAGCATTTATACCAGCAACTCTTGTGCCAGCATCTGCCTGCAATATCTCAACGAAGATATCGATAACCGATCTTGGAAATAAATCTGTCAGTATCACCGGCTCAAGCGCTTCTCGGCTTACTTTTGAAATCTCAATTGATCTTCTATCAGGCCCAGGTCTCTTTCTCTCATCAACGGAGAAGGCAGCCATGTTATATCTATATCTAACTATCGCTCTGGAAGCCTCTTGAAGATGCCTTGGATGCACTTCCCTCGGGCCGTAGACAGCTGCTATTATTTTATTGCCTCCCATTTCTATGTAGCACGAGCCATCCGCCCGCTTGAGCACGCCCACTTCTATCTTTATTGGTCTAAGTTCGTCAGGTGCTCTGCCGTCGAGTCTCTTTCCATCTATTATAAATCTCTCTGGTTTGCCATTCATTTTAATCTCCTTTCTTCTTCAAGCTATGGATGTATCCCTTAATCCTATCAGTAAGCCCGGCTGTATGCGCTTCCTTCTCAATCTTTAAAATAGCCTTGGTAGCTAGGTCAACCATTTCATCTTCGCCGCGGATCCATATCCTTCCATTTTGACCAACGAAGATGCTGCAGTTCAGCTCTTTTTTAAGCATGCTAATCATGGAGCCATTTCTACCTATAACTCTAGGCACCTTTGTATGCGAGATATCTATTATTCTGCCGTGCCTGAGTACTCTGGATCGATCATCGCGCATGGATAGCTCGATCTTCATGGCGGCATCGACATCCACTACTTTGGCAATGATTAAATCACCAACTTTGATATATCGATCCATGCTGCTTTGATCCACTTTTTCTGGATACTCAGAAATGTGAAGCAGTGCTTCATAGGGAGAATTTATATCTACAATCCAGTTGGAAAAAGTTATATCAATGACTTTTCCAATTATGACATCTCCCTTGGTGGGTATATACTTGCCTGTTAAAGGAATTACCCTTATTTTATCTCGCTTTTCAATTAATCCATACAAAGCTGAGTATACCCTGCCTCCTTCGATATAAGTACCCTCTCCAGCCTGCTTTGGATCTTCAGATAATAGATCGCCTGGAGTTACAATGCTTCTTTCCTCCATTTTAATATACCTCTCACTTTAAAAGCCTAGTCTCTGCCTCGCCCTTGGAAAGCTTATTTACGAGGCTGTAGAAATCTGTTTGAAGCCCGGCTGGGATTTTTACCACAGCTATCCACGAGCCATCATTCTGCCACTGCTCTTTTGTAATCGATCCAAATGCTGCAACTTCGCCATATGCTTTAGCTGCATACTGCGGTGGAAATTTCACTGCGATTTCAATCTCTTCAAATCTGATTGGAATTATGGGCTTGATTGCCTTCATCACTTCCGCTACTAAATCATCGATGCTCTTAAGCGGGTCGATATGAACCTTAGCCTCCTCCATGGCTCTTTCTATTCTCGCAGGTGGATGCGGTGTTCGCGTCTGTGGATTTATGGCATTCCTAGCTATTACTTCTATGACTTTTCTTTTTTTCTCCTCAAGCATCCTGCGCCTTTGTTCAGAGGTCAGCTGGATCTCACCGCGTTTTATGATCTGCTGGGCAACCTCGAGAGGATTGCTTGTACCGAAGATTTTAATAAGCTCTTCCTCAGAGGGTCTATCTCCAACGCTTGCGTCGGTGAATACATCTTCCACTGCTAAGAGGTCATCGAGATCCACACTTTCGCCTCGCTTAAGCATTAATGCTTTCTCCGGGTC
>JBBIOZ010000094.1:0-5134 GCA_037443105.1 Methanocellales archaeon | reverse complement strand
AGAGCACCTGTATCTATGGTCTTCATATCAGCCACGATCTTGCGATTTGGAAATGCCTCCCTCAGCCTTCGAATTGCATCCATTCCCTCGCTTTTAATCAATGGAGTGCCAGCTTCAAGCCAGTCAGCCCCACCATCAAGTGCTTCCTTGGCTATTTGAATTGCTCGATCAATTTCAAGCACATCTAATGCGACTTGGAGAACTGGTTTCTCAAATATTGCAATCATCCTCCTAGATATTATTTTATTATTTTGGATATGCCATTGTCAAGCATATATGCTTTCCGGAGCTGACTCCCTTAAAAATTCCAAGATTTATATAGATGGAAAACAAACATCGGAGAGATGTTCTGGGCAGATGAAGTTGCTGAGGAAGTGAAAAAACGCTGCGTTGGAAAGCAGCCGGTAATAAAAGCGGGGGCATCGCCCTCGGGTGGGAAGCATATTGGCAACTTAAATGATATCCTGAGGGGCTATTTCATAGTGAGAGCACTTGAATTCGATGGAATAAAAACTAGATTTATTCACACCTGCGACGATCGCGATCCCCTGCGAAAAATTCCAGAGCGACTGCCCGACCGCGAGGGAGAGTGGAAGCAGCTTACCCGCTGGGAGATTTCTGAGCTGCAGCGATATATAGGCATGCCCTATGTACTTGTACCAGATCCATTTGGCTGCTGCAAGAACTGGGCAAGGCATTTCAACTCCATATGGCTCGATGGTGTTAAAGCACTTGGCGTGGAAATTGAGAATTTCAACAACGACGATTTATATAGAGAGGGAAAATTCTATCAGGTGATAATTGAGATATTCTCCGAAATCAAGCTAGCTTGCAAGATAATGGCTAAGTATCAAACAAATCTACCGCCTAACTACATTCCATTCATGCCCCTCTGCAGCAACTGCAGCAGGATCACCGCTACGCCTTTGAGTTTTAACTTGGAAACCCAGAGCGTGAGATATTCCTGTGAAACCAAAACGCTAGCCGGGGAATTTGAAATATCTGGATGTGGATATAAAGGGGAGGCTTCATTTAGCGAGGGCAAATTACCATGGCGCTTTGAGTGGCCTGCGCAGTGGAAGATCTTCCAAGTGGACGTGGAGCCATTTGGCAAAGACCACTTCGAAGGCTCTTGGCCCAGCGGGCAGGAAATCGCGAGGCGTATTTTAAAGATCCCACCACCCATCCCATTTGTCTATGAATTCTTCTTAGTGAATGGCGCGAAGATGTCCACTAGGCATGGCAATGTATATATAGCGCAGGATTTGCTTAAACTCATCGAACCTGAAGTATTTCTATATTTCTACTCCCTCACCCCCATGAAGCAGAAGAATCTTGATCTAAAAAACCTCAATTTCCTCGTGGATAGCTTCGATCGCTTCGAACGCCTCTACTTCGAAGGCGGCGAGGGTGATGAAGTTGAATTGGCAAAGCGAGTATATCCAATGTGCACGCGGGAGATTAAAAGACACATTCGAATTCCCTATACCTTCGCTGCCATGCTTGGAGTAAGTCAAAATGAGGCACATATTCTCAAGATATTAAAGAAAACAAAGCATTTACCAGCCGATGCAACTAGGGAGATGGAGCAAGAAGCACTTGCCAGAGTATTCAAAGCCAGAAACTGGGCAGCGAAGTTTGCTCCTGAGGAATATAGATTAGAACTGCAGCGGGAGCTGCGCTTAACCCAGGCTGTGGATTTAAAAATGAAAAAAGCTCTTTTTGAACTCGCTGATTATTTACTAGCACCTCACACCGAGGAAGAAGTGCAGAATGCTATCTTTGAAATCGCCAGAAGGAATGAACTCAAGGAGGCGGAGTTCTTCAAAATAATATATCAGCTCCTCCTCGGCAAGCCACGCGGCCCCAGACTGGGGCCTTTTCTGAATGCACTGGATGAAGCCTTCGTCCAGCGCAGGTTAAGACTCGAGGGATAAATTCTAAAAGCAAGGCTAACTAAAATTAAACTATGCCCTATATTAAACCTGAGAAGAGACCGGAGCTGGATAAAATCGTAGAGCAAATATCAATGCTCCTGCATAAACTTCCGGAGAATGAATGGGATGGCTGCTTGAACTATTTATTCACCAAAACATTGAAAAACCTATACAAGCCCAGCTACTTCAACTACGAGAGAATCATGGGATTGCTAGCCTGCATGCAGCATGAATTCTACCGCAGATGGATAAGCTCCTATGAAGACCTGAAGAGGGAGGAGCACGGCGATATTTAATTATGATATTAATCGCCAATTACCTCTCTCTTAGCCATCTCCACTCTCTGCTTCGCAGTATAGCCAGTTGCCTTTTCTAGAAAAACTCTAAACCGCTTATTGGTATCGAGAATGGCAGCGGTATCAGCATTTAAATTGGACTTGGTTTCAACGCACAGTTTATTCTCAGCAATCCAGACCTGCATCTCACTGAGCGCGCCATAGCTAAGCACAAATCTACCTCCCTTTTCCTCAATATTCACCGGGAAGCATTCCTTCAATACAGCTAGAATTCGCCCTCCATCGCTGGAGAAACCCCGCTTAAATTTATACTGCTGCATAGATCTTTTATTTTCCATCCTATCTTTTATCTCTTTTGAATCGGCAAAGTGATATAAGGGAAAACTGAATTTATTATTTAGAATCATGCAGCAAAGTGTAAAAGTACTGGTGGATAAAATCTCGGTTAAAAATCCAGTTATAATTGAAGGATTCCCAGGCATAGGATTAGTTGGCACGATTGCCACTCAGCATTTAATAGAGCAAATGGAGATGAAGCAGATCGGCATACTTGCCTCTCAAGAATACTTCCCGCCAGTTGCAGTAACCATAGGCGGCATCGTCAACGCTCCTGTGAGGATGTATGAACAGATAGATAAAAAGATAATCGCTATTATAAGCGACATTCCAATTCACCCCAATGCGTCGAATGAAGTTGGAGATGCATTGATCAACTGGGCGATCTCGATAAATGCAAGGGAAATAGTCTCCATAGCTGGCTTGATGACGATGAGCGATGAACATAGGGTTTATGCTGTTGCAACCAGCAGAGAACTGCTGGAGAGATTGAAGAATAAGGTAGAGATACTGCAAACAGGTGCAATCTCAGGCATCCCAGGAAGCATTTTGAATAGCTGCTTACTGAAGAAAGTCAATGCAATTTGCCTCATGGGCGAGACCTACGGTCCAAATCCAGATCCAAGAGCAGCTGCTGAGGTAATAAAGGTGCTGAACTCTCTATTCGGCTGGGATGTGGCAGTTGATAAATTAATAGAGCAGGCGGAGCAGATTGAATTTGAACTGCACCGCTTGGCTGAGCAGATGAAAACAACTGCTATGGAGCCAAAGAAGGAATATCCGATGTATGGATAGGGGGTGTGGCAATTGCAATATATAGCTTTAACCGGGATTACCAAGCAGGTGATAAACGACCTCTTGGATCGCAAGATTCGCACCCTCGAGGTTAGAAGCGCGCATAACCTATACTCCCTCTTTCAGCTGAACACCGGCGACTGCGTATTTATAACTACAACGAGCAAGCAAGATTTAGTTGGTGGAGTAACTGGTATAATTGCAAAAATCCGCGAGCTTCAAGTTACAATGCATCGCGTGGCACACGGCATGGATAGTTACTACGAGGAAAAAGAAACCCTCTACGCTAGAGTTCAGCTTGAATTCAAGGGACTGGGGCGCATAAGAAAGGTTCAAGACCTTGGAATAGGCAAGCCAGTTTCAGTGGACGCTGAGGAAATAAGGCACTTTGAGGCGAGATAGGCTACTTTACCTTCACTACTACATCGCAGAGCAGCGTGCCAGAGTTAGTATCACTAATCGTGAGGCGAATATTTTGCCCAGCGACATAGCTATTTGAGCTCTTCATTGCAATTTGCGCACCTCCATAGATGCGGTCATTCAAACCAGCAGCGTAGGGCTTGCCATCGATTACCATATTCGTATTATTCGCGTTAAAAAATCGATCATCAATCAAGATTTTCAAACTTGAAACAGTTACATTTTCCCTCCCCACAGCTGTACAGTTTATCCAGCCATTGGTATATGCTTCTACATTCACGAAGTAGAGCTCCACTCCTTTTTTAATTGAACAGCACTTTCATCTCGAAAATTCATCAATATCGAGCTTGAATTTGAATAATTATAAAGCTTTTGGAATAATTATCAAGTTTGATTATCAAAGATTGCATTCACATCTGCATTAAGGAAGAACCAAAAGAAAGGTTGTAATCCTAAAAATACCCTTCTCTCGCCTTCACTTCTCAGCTATAAAATTAATCAGCTCTAGCTTCCACTGAAGCTTCAGAGAGCAGAGAACCAGTGGGAATATGGACTATCAGAATGCTAACTTTCTGTCCACTCGCATATCTGCTCGCGGCCTTCAGGGCAATCTTATTGCCACCACTCACTCTGTCATTCACGCCTTCTGCATAAGGCTGGCCATCTATTACGAAATTCGTTGCATCTGGCAGAATAGGCTGATCGTCCACAAAGAATTTCAAATCACCAGCGCCAATCTTAGTGCTACCCACAGCAGTAGCATAGATCCAACCACTTGTTTTAGCTTCTACATATGTGAAATATAGATCAGGTGGCTTTTTGATGTCTGCTGCACCCAAGCCAAATTTGAGTACTATCGAAGCCAAAGCTATTGTGAGTGCTAGGAGTAGAATCACGCCTGCAACGGGAGTAACACCATTTACATTTCTTTGGAATTTTTTCAGGAATTTCATTTTTTCCTCGCCTGCATTGTGTTTCTCCCATCACTTTTAAACCGACATATCTCTTATCTACACCATTATGAAATAAAAAATATAAATGTTTTTCGTCATTTTTTAGAAAAAAATTTAATTTTTTGGTTAAATTATCTAAAATAAACAATAAAATAAAAAAAGAAATTGTTTGATTACCTTACTCTGACTTCACTCTAACCGTAACGTCTGCAAGTAACTGACCAGTTGCCTTATCTGCGACTGTAAACTTGATTTCTTGCCCTGCAATCCAAGTGGTGGACTCGCTATAACGTATAACTATCCTGTCACCACCAGTTATCCTAGTAGTATCGTTAGCTCCTACTCCGCTAACCCAGAAATTGCCAGTCGTTGTTGGAATAATTTCCTTATTTTCAAT
>JBBIOZ010000093.1:0-5187 GCA_037443105.1 Methanocellales archaeon | reverse complement strand
ATTAAGCGGCTATCCCAGCCTCGATTCCTTTTTAGGGGCAATTTTTTCAATCCTTATTCCATCACTCAGCCTTGCAGAGCTTTTGAATGGAGATGAAGTAATTAATAAAGAAAAGTATCTGGAGTATTTACTTAAGGCTGGAGAGAGCTTGCTCGCACCCTTTGGCTATTCCGAGCAAAAATTAAGGTGGATCATTTCTTATAATTGAACTTGTGATAGGGGCACTCCTTCTTTATGCATTCCCAGACCCGGAGGCACATATCCATTGTGCTGTAAATCGCATCTGGAGTTGGACACTCTTCATCTCTGTAGCAGCAGTTTACCATACCATAACCTTTAAATCTTTAAATTATAATTTTTTTATATTAGTATATAAATTTTTCTTTGAAATATCGTTAACCGAAACGTTTAATATACTGAACCATAAATCCTCGCTTGGTAGGGCTCTGGGAAGTGCAAATCCTTGCTTCACCTCCTTGCCTCCTCGTTTGCAACCCCTGACTTTTTTGCAACCAATAGAGCCCTGCAATTTCTTGATTGAAGAAAAAATTTAACTGAAAAGGGGAGAAGCTGATTTGATAAGAAGATTTAACGGTTGCTGGCTGAAGGTAAACTCGAGTCAGTTATATATAACTGAGTATTGTAAATTGAATTGGAGAGCAATGGAGAAAGAGGAATGCCGGAGAGGAGTAGGGATTGGATGAATCAAGCTTTGAGGGATTTGAACACGGCTGAAAGGATGCTTGAAGATGGGGTTTATGAGTGGTCGTGTTTTGCGGCGCAGCAGGCTGCTGAGAAAGCTGTTAAAGCAGTTATTCAGAGATTCAATGCAGTTGCCTGGGGGCATTCCATATATGAGCTGCTGAGGATTCTCAAGAGAAGGGTTGAGGTAAGCGAGGAGGTATTAAACTGCGCTAGATTCCTAGATAAGTATTACATCGCTGCGAGGTATCCAAATAGCTTTGAATCCGGGAGTCCCTATGAATATTTCACGAGGAGAGATGCGGAAGATGCAATCATTTGTTGTAGAAGAGTCGTTGAATTCTGTAAGGGTTTTCTGGCTTGAGCAGGATAAATTGATCGAGGAACTTCACAGGATTGCTCTGGAGATAGGGAGAAGAGATGATAATGTGAAGATGATAGTTCTCTTCGGCTCCTTGGCTGAGAAAAGAGCTGTGCCTGGAAGCGATGCTGATATATTGATAATTCTCAAAGAGGATGAGAGAAGATTTTTAGACAGGATTGAGGAGTGGCTTGGGAGATTTTCGATAGATTTCCCTGTTGAAGTTTTTCCTTATACAGAGAAGGAGATGGATGTGCCCATTGTGAGAGAAGCATTGAGAAGCGGAGTTGTTCTATATGAGCAAGTGGCCTCTTAATTCTGCAAATGAATTTTTTTAACTATTTTTAATTATTTTTCGATAGCCTTAAGTTTTTGAAGAACTAAGTAAAGATTTAAAAAAAATAAGTCCTCATCATAATTATGTGTTTGCATCGCAGCTGTGGAGCATCGGAGAAAGTCTGGCTGCCTGTTGAGTTTAAGAGTAGAGCTATCGGTCTCAAGCCACATCCTTATTGCTTAGATTGCGGGGTAATTAAGAATATCTCTCCTGATAGGCCTAGGAAGCTTGGTTTTTATATAAATGTTATCTCCAGTATTTCTCGTTTCCATCGTATTTCTCAAGCGCAGGTTAGGCTTATTGTTAATGAGTTGCTAGCAGTTGAGGATTTTGAAGATGGATATTGCATGACTTCTGCTGCGCAGGAGAAAATTTTCATCGCCATCGTTAGGAAATATTGCAATCTCTCAGAGGGAATAATTAGGTCTTTCCTCAGGCTGGACTGAATTGAGCATATGCGATGAGAAGAGGCTGGCTTGAGCTAGCTTGGGTTATCTATAAAGGGGGGATATGATATGAAGTGGGATGCTAGTTTGAATGGGGCGTTGAAGCGCGATGGAATTGAGTTAGAGAGTCTAAGTCTAAAGATTCCAGAAGTCTCAGTTGTAATTCCAGCTAGGGATGAAGAGAAATCCATTGGTATTTGCATTGAGAAGGCTAAGAGGGTTTTCAAGGAACTTGGTATCGATGGAGAGATTATTGTTTGCGATAATTCCATGGATAGAACGCCTGTGATTGCAAGCTCTCTTGGAGCAAAAGTTTTTGTGCCTGATAAGCTTGGCTATGGATATGCATATCAATATGGATTTTCTCAAGCGCTTGGTGATTTCATTGTAATGGGAGATGGTGATAATACCTATGACTTCTCAGATATCCCTAGGTTGCTTGAGCCTTTGAAGCGTGGTGAGGCGGACATTGTGATTGGAAGTAGATTTAAGGGTGAGATTAAGCGCGGTGCTATGCCCTGGCTGCATAGATATATCGGTAATCCCCTGCTTACTTGGTTTTTGAATTTATTTTTCAAAGCAGGTGTGAGTGACGCGCACAGTGGTTTTAGAGCTCTCACTAGAGCTGCGCTGGAGAGGATGAGGCTCAGGTCTCATAATATGGAGTTTGCCTCTGAGATGATTATTGAGGCTAGGAGGAGGGGTTTGAGGATAAAAGAAGTTCCAATAACCTATTACCCGAGGGAGGGAAATTCGAAGTTGAGTTCTTTCAGCGATGGCTGGAGACACCTCAAGTTCATGCTGCTCTACACCCCTAAGCACCTTTACCTCATCCCTGGCTTGCTTTTATTAATCTTCGGTGTTTTAATGATGCTATTCAGCTACTTCCGAATTAATATTGGCTACTCGCCTGGTTTGCATTCTATGATCGCTGGTAGTTTAGCTGCTATTGTGGGCTATGATATTGTGATGCTTGGTTTATTCGCGGGTATATATGGTAGGAGGATGGATCTTTTTGAGCTTGATTTGATTACGAGGTCGATTTTAAAGCATGCTTCGCTTGAGAGGGGTATCTTGCTGGGTTTGATTTTTTTCATCGCTGGTTTTGCTTATTCTCTGCATTTATTTTTAAACTGGATGGAAAGCGGTTTTAGGGTGCTTCCTATGGGTGGGCAGGATATGCTTGGCTTTACCCTGCTCGTTATAGGCTTGCAAACTATTTTCTTCTCATTCTTCCTTAGCTTATTGGCTGAGAAGTGAAGATATGGATGTTGAGGGCAAAATGCCTTAGCTGAGGCTATAGGTGTTACACATACAGGTAGAAGGAGATCATTAATCAGTGCCACTGGACATAAACTTGAGGGTGAGGTTGCCATCGTTAAAGAGCTAATTATTGAGGGTGAGATTCTTGATTATGAGAAGGTGCTTGCAGTGGAATTTAAAGAAGATGTGAGGAAGGTTTTGAGAAGCCTTGAGGTTGAAGATTCTTTGACCTTGGGACTTACAACTGTTGAGTTAGCAAGCTTCATACCGGATACAGCAACGGGTAGATTGAGAAAAGTTGAAACATTTCTCTTCTAATATGGATGTATTGACGCATATCTTTCTGCCTTTAGCGGCTTTATATGTTATTAAGAGGGAGTTGTTTAATCCACGCCTTCATTTTCTACTAGCTCTATTTGCTTTAGCTCCAGATTTGGATAAGTTAGTTGGAATGCCAGGTTTGCTCCACTCCCTTGTTACCCTCGCTCCCTTGATTTTTGCTATATTGCTTTTTGAGCTATATGCTAGGGGAAGCGTTGTATATTCTAAAGTGGTGGCTTTCTTCATTTCTTCCCACCTCGCTCTAGATGTTTTGGATGCTGGAGTTGTTCCATTTTTCTATCCATTTATCAAGGTAGGCATTGGCTTGAAGTTTCCAATCAAAGTTGTCTTTCATAACTATAGTTTTTCGCTTTTAGATGCTCCAGTTCAAGTGCTCTACGCAGAGCCTAAAATTGGCTTCTTTACCTACGATTTAATAAGTGGTTTTGGCGTTGCATCTCTAATTCTCTTCACCTTGATTTACTTCTGGATGGAAAAATAATAGCGAGAGCTTGAGGGTTTAGAGGTCTATTTAAGGGCGTGGATAAATTCTTTTCGATGTTTCCATCATTAGCTTATAGAAATGTGGTTGTATGCCAAAAGAATTTATGAATTAAAATTAAGTTATGTAAGGTGAAAACGTCAAGGTGATGAGGCATGGAGAGTAAGATTAGAAGGAAGGAAGAGCTTGAGCAAGAAATCAAGAGAATTGTTGAAAGATCGAAAAAGGATATGAGCGTCAAGCTAATCTTGCTATTCGGTTCTATGGCAAGAGGAGATATTAGGAGTGCGAGCGATATTGATCTCATAGTTGTGAAAGAGACAGATAAGAAGTTCTTGGACAGGCTTGATGAGTTTTATAAGGATGCGAATATTGCAATGGATGTGCTTGTCTACACACCCGATGAGTTTGAGAGGTTGAAGGGCAGGAGCTTTATTAAAAAAGCGATCGCGGAGGGAAAGATACTATATGAAGCCCGACCCTACTAAGGAGGGGGAAAGGTGGCTTTTACAGGCAGAAAGAGATTTAGAAGATGCTGAATTCTGTTCAAATGGGAGGAGATATAATCTTGCATGTTTCCTGGCTCAGCAAGCCTCTGAGAAGGCGCTAAAGGCTTTTCTGTATGCAAAGGGGGAAGAGAGAGTATTTAGCCACTCAGTTGCGGAGCTGTTAAATAGAGCGATGGAGTACGATGAGAAGTTTAAAGAGTGCAGAAGTTCGTCTCTCTTGGATAAATACTATATTCCGACGAGATACCCAAACGGACTGCCTGGAGGTGTTCCATACGAGGCTTTTGACGAGGTTGATGCGAGAAGAGCTATTGAGTTGGCGAAAAACACGATAGAGATTGTAAGAATGAAGTTAGATGAATTGAAAAAGCTGACCTCGCTCTAAAGGGCGAGTGTTTGCTATGGTTGTTGCTATGAGGCTTACTGGTATGGAGCGGGGGTTGTTAAGAGCTGAGTATAGTAGTATATTATGAGGAGAGAAGCAGAATACTGGTTGAAGCAGAGTAAAGCAGATCTGAAAACTGCGGAAGACTGTCTTAAAAGCAGGATATTAAAATTGCGAGGAGGTTTTTGAATGGTTGAAGAAGGAATTAAGGGAATAGTGGCGAGGTTAAGGAGGAGTTCAAGCCCGAGCTTGTAATACTTTTTGGATCGAGAGCCAGGGGGGATTATAAGTCCCTCTCAAACCGTCCAGTAACCCTAACCCTATAACTCTCCAGAATTCTTCAACTCCTCAATGAACTCAT
>JBBIOZ010000092.1:2638-5335 GCA_037443105.1 Methanocellales archaeon | reverse complement strand
AAAATCGCTGTCAGTGGAAAAGGCGGGGTGGGCAAAACAACGGTTGCAGGCAGCCTTGCGAGACTCCTTGCCAGCGATGGGCTGAGTGTGCTCGCTATCGACTGCGATCCAGATATGAATCTTGCCTCTGCAATAGGCATAAAGGTGAATCCAAAGCCCATTTCAGAGTTAAAAGACCTAATTGCTGAGAGAGCAGGTGGAAGAAATGGAATATACAAGCTCAATCCCAAGGTTGACGATGTGATCGATAGATATGCTGTCAGTGCACACGGCGTGCGCTTGATAGCAATGGGCACAATTGAGCGCGGGGGCAGTGGATGCATGTGCCCGGCTTCAGCATTTCTACGAGCGCTCGTACGCCATGCAATTTTCAAGGAAAAAGTGGTGATCTTCGACATGGCAGCTGGAATAGAGCACCTTGGAAGAGGCACTGCTCAAGGCGTCGACCTTATGCTTGCCGTAGTTGAGCCTGGAATGCGCAGCTTGGAAACTGTTAAGAGGATTCAAAGGCTTTGCCTAGAGCTGGGGATAGCGAAGATCGCTGGGGTTATCAATAAAGATGTGGGAAGCATAAAAGTTGAGCAAGCGCTTGCTGAACTTGGAATTCCAGTGCTTGGCAGAATTCCATTTGACCCAGCTCTTGTTAAAGCAGACCTGGAAAAGATTCCACCTGTAGAAGTAAAGTGTCCAGCGAGAGAGGCATTGATGGAGTTGAAGGAAAATCTCAAAAAGTTGATTTAAATGCAGGTTGGAGTTATAACGCGTGGTAAATATGGGAGGCGATTGATCGAAGTAATCAAAAGTAAAACACCATTTAAAGTTATCTCAACAGAGGTGCCTCTATCACTCCCTGAGTTAATTGATGATCCCGGGAGATTTTTAGATGAGCAAAAATTCGATGGCTCAGTTTTCAAAGCAGATTTAATTATAAGCTATGCGTTGCACCCGGATTTAAATCCTGAGATAGTGAGAAGGGCAGCGCTGAGTGGAGTTAAAGCAGTGATGATAGCAGGAACAAAGAATTCCCACATTTACCGCGAGCTAAGGGAGAAATATGGTATAGCTTTAGAGGTAAGCGAGGTGTGCTGTGCTTTTGCAAATCCTGAGAATGAAGTGCTTGAAAAATGGTTTGAATACTTCGGCATGCCTGAATATGAGATTAAGGTAAAAGATGGAGTAATAAAAGAGGTAAAAGTTATTAGGAGCACTCCCTGCGGGGGAAGCTACTTCGTGGCTGAAAATCTCCCGGGCACTAAAGTTGAGGAAGCACCTAGGAAAGCAGCTCTGCTGGTGCAATATTATCCATGTCGAGCCTCTCGAGGCTGGATCGATGGCAAATGCGGCGCGATACACTTATCAGGCGAGCTTCAAATGCGCGCTGTAGAAAGAGCGCTGGAGAAGCAAGGTTTCAATATAGTCATTTAATCTTGGAACCACTCGCTACCTTTTTTTCAACAATGAGCAAAACCGGTTCTTCTTCCCCAGCGGCAAGTATCATGCCCTGGGATTCCAAGCCAAAGAGCTTGGCAGGCTTTAGATTCACCAACACTGCTACCTGCTTTCCAACCAATTCCTCTGGTTTGTAGTTCCTTGCAAATCCACCTATTATCTGCCTAGGCTTTGACTCACCCACGTCCACTTCAAAGCGCAGCAGGTTTTTACTGCCTTTAATCGGCTCAGCCTTCAATATGGTACCCACTCTCATATCCAGCTTCTGAAACTCCTCAACTGTAATTTCCTTCATCTTTCTCACACCCCCCAGCTTTGCCTTCTCCCTAGCGATTTCCTCGCTCTCAATGACTCTGAAGAGCGGCCTCACATCTCTCAATTGCTGATTTGAGGCAATTCTCTCGCTGGCTGAGAACCAGCTTTGCCTGTGCACAGAGCTATCGTAGCCAAGCATGTGCCAGAGCTTCTGCGCTGAGAATGGCATAAATGGCGCTGAAAGGATAGCTAGAGCTCTCGCGAGATTTGCAGCTGCATATAAAACTGCTGCTCCTCTCTTTCTATCGCTCTTCACAAGCCTCCAAGGTTCCATTTCATTTAAATATTGATTGCCAGCGGTTGCAAGCTGCATCAACCTAGTGAGTGCGCGTTTGAATTCAAATTTCTCTATGAACTCCCCAATTTCCCTCTCCGCTTTTTTGATTTCCTCAAACAGCTTCAAATCCCTCTCCTTCAATTCCGCTGGCTCAGGAATTCTACCCTCGAAGAATCGCTCGATGAAGGTGAGCACTCGATGAACGAAGTTGCCAAAAGTCGATACAAGTTCTTCATTATTTCTTCTTTGAAATTCATCCCAAGTGAAGTCTGCATCTCTTGTCTCAGGCATGTTTATAGTCAGTGCATATCTCAGGGGATCCGGGTCAAAAGCAGCTAGGTAATCGTTAAGCCAGACTGCATAGTTTTTGCTGGTTGAGAACTTGCTTCCCTCAAGATTGAGAAATTCATTGGCTGGTACATTTTTTGGTAAATTGAGATCGCCGTGAGCGAGCAGCATCGCAGGCCAGATTATGGTGTGAAATGGAATATTATCCTTGCCTATGAAGTAGTAAATCTCAGCCTCTCTGTCCAGCCAGTACTTCTTCCAGCCCTCCTTATCTTTAAAATACTCCTTTGTGGCTGAGAGATAGCCAATTACTGCATCGAACCAGACGTAGATGACCTTGCCCTTAGCATCCTCCAGCGGGACTGGCA
>JBBIOZ010000092.1:0-2606 GCA_037443105.1 Methanocellales archaeon | reverse complement strand
CAAGCCCTCCTTGAGCCAGTTGATGGTGAAGGTGTAAACATTTGGCTTGAAATCCATGCTTTTCGATTCAACCCATTCTATGAGCTTGTTTTGAAATGCAGATAGTTTGAAGAAATAATGCTCGCTTTCTTTTGCAATTGGCTTTGAACCGCAATGCTTGCAGCAGGGATCGATTAACTCTAAGGGATCCAAGGTGCGCCCGCAGGCATCGCATTGATCTCCCCTTGCACCCTCTGCCCCGCATCTCGGGCACTTTCCCTCGATATAGCGATCCGGCAGATATTTTTTGCAGTTTGAGCAAAAGGGCAGAAGCATTGTTTTCTTATAAATATATTCCTTTTCATAGAGTTTTAAAAAAAATGCTTGAACAGTTTGATAGTGGTTTTCAGTAGTGGTGCGGGTGAATAAATCATAGGAGCAGCCCAGTGCCTCCAAACTTTGAGCTATGATCTTGTAATATTTATCCACAATCGCACGAGGCGTGGTTTTTTCAACCTCAGCTCTCACTGAAATTGGCGTGCCATGTTCATCTGTACCGCTCACCATTATTGCATCGCTGCCTATCATGCGGTGATAGCGCACGAAAATATCTGCAGGTAAATAACAACCTGCAACGTGGCCTAGGTGGGGTGGTCCATTGGCATATGGCCAAGCCGTTGTAACCAGCACTTTTCTCCGCATAGCTAAGGCTATTTCAGAAAATTATGTATTTAAAGATATTGCGCTCAAAAAGATTTATTTAAATATCTGGTAATATCCATTTAAGATGCTATTTAAGGTGCGAGTTAAAATTCCATTGATTTTGCTTATATTAACTTTATGGATTTCAAGCACTGCTTTAGCGCAGCCTCTTTCAGGGCTGCTTAGTCTTTTTGAAACCGATCCAATTCTACGCCTTTATGCTGCAGCTGCCTTCTTTTTGGTCATAGCTGCAGAGTTTTATTTGCTAGGCTATTTCACGCGCAAGGAAAGGCTGAAGAAGAAGGCAAGCTTTGTATGTTTTCACTGCGGGTATTCAGTGAATTCCGCGCTTGCTTTCAAATCCGATACCTGTCCAGATTGCAAGCGAAAAACAACTTGGATGGAGATTAACGCTGATTAAGATAAAGCTAGTTGATCCATTCTATCCAGTGCTTGCATTTCGGACACTTGGCGTATTCAAACCAGACTCCATTTTGCGTGTAAAATGGGATATTGACTCTAATGTCAATCGCGAGATATTGAGAATATTTCTTGGGTATATCAAATACCAGTGTAACTTTTTCTTTGCAAAATTCACACGTTCTATTAAGCTTATTTCTCAAAGATTGCAATTCTTCGCTCATAATATAATTATTATTACAAATTTATTTACAAATATTCGTATTTAATTCAAAATATTAATAATTTTTGGTTTGATCAATTAAATCTAAAAATAGCAAAACGCTGGATGGAATTTTAGTCCACTGGACTGGTGCCAGGAAAACCAAAAAGGTTCTTGCACCCAAGGATATTCGTTGGGCACATAGTAATCATAATAAGCAGCTTTATTCAAAATTATACCTGCGGTTGGATCATAAACCATATCTCCTATTTCCACCCAAGCATGGCCACTTCCATAGATAAAAAGCCAGTCAGCGGTTGTTTCATTCTTTTTCAACTGCGTAGTGTAATTGGCATTAACACTGCCAAGCACAACTTTAACATAATTCGATGCATTATATGGCTCCCCCAAGTGATATGCTGCAGATGCAAATGCAATTGCCTTATCCTCGCAATCGCCAGCTTTATTAGCGTAAAACTCGCTGGCTCTTGCATAGTAATCAGAGCAGTGATATAGCTCTTCATCCTTCTTGTAGGGAAGACTATGAATATAATTGAAATTTTCAATTAATGTTGAATTCAAGCCCGCGCAATCAAGCCACTGCCCGCGATCACCCTCTCTGACTTTTTCTATGAACCAAAAATAATAATCACCAGCCGTTTTATCATGCAGCAGCGCAGTAATTATCAAGCTGGAGATCAAAATCGCCATCAATATCAATTCTCTCATCAAAAAATCCTCAGCACCTCCTCCCTAGGTGCATTTATAAATGTGCCTTGAATAGGTATTTCGCTGTTGCAATTCAAACATTTCTTTTCAATAGATATATTATGAAAAGCTATGTAAGGCCCAGCTCTTTCGATGAGCAGCGAATTGCAACTTGGGCAGTAAGTGCTTTCAGAGCGATGACCTCGAACATTTCCAATGTATGCATATTCCAAGCCCACTTGCTTAGCAATTTCTCTAGCTCTCTCAAGAGTTTTCACAGGTGTTGGATAGATGTAAAAAAGCTTGTAAGCTGGATAGAACCGCAGGAAATGCAGTGGAGTTGTTTTACCTAAATTATCGCGAACCCATTTCACGAGAGCTTCAATTTCTCCATCTGAATCATTTTTCCTTGGAATGATGAGATTTACAACTTCAACGTGTAGATCAATTTCCCTCGCTAGTTTCACGCATTTTAAAACTGGCTCAAGCTTGGCTGAGCAGATCTTTCTATAAAAATCCTCACTCACTGATTTTATATCAACGCGATAGGCATCTAGATATGGAGCAATTAAACTCAAAGCCTCTGGTGTAAGAG
>JBBIOZ010000091.1:0-5343 GCA_037443105.1 Methanocellales archaeon | reverse complement strand
AGCGCGCCCTCTGGCCCGAACTCTGGAACTGTAGGTACTTCCTATACCTATTCTAATGCTTTCTCTTCCAATTTGAGGTTGAAAAAGGTTCTTGGAAATTCAAAGTTTTTTGCAAACCCTAGCTTAGCAAAGTTAAAATACTTCGCTAGAGATAACTTCTCCATGGGCCCGTGGCTTAGTCAGGATATAGCACCGGCCTTCTAAGCCGGTGGTCCGGGGTTCAAATCCCCGCGGGTCCGTTGAATATCTCTAGCTTTATAGATTATTTGCTTAAAGATGTGATGCGAAGCGCTGCTTTAAAAATATAGCTATGGATGCAAGAATACCACGCGGGAGCTATATGTATTCCTTCGTAAAAGTGGTTGAGTTTGGCTGGATTTGCTTATTATCACGACTAAAATGAAGCCCGCTCTTCAGCTACTTATAGAACTTTTTCACTTCGACTGCACTACAATTCGATTATACTGGACTTATGCTCCAACGCGAGTATTATGAGTAAATAGTCGCGGAGGTGCCTAGTGATCAAGAAGTTATGCCTCACGTGCTCCCTGCCATTTTCCCCAATTTTTCTTGCAAGTTCTGGGTTTCGGAATAAGTATCTAATTTTATAGGCTGCGCCTTCTACGCTTCGCACTAAAAAACCTGTGATGCCATTTTTAATTTGCAATGGTATCCCGCCTGTTGCGCTGGCTATCACAGGCTTTCTCTTCCACAGTGCTTCTGCCACTGTTAAGCCAAAGCCTTCTCTCTTGGACTTCTGCAGCACCACTGTTGAGGCGCGCTGCAGAGCATTTATAACCAAATCCGCTGGAGGGAGCAATAAAATATGGATATCTTTATCTCCTTCAGCCTTGCGCTGGCATTCTTGATATACCTCAACCCCTTCAGGGTCGTCGTGTGCAAGGCCACCTGCTAGCACTAATTGACAGTCGATATGCTTCTTAACCATTTTATAGGCGTCAATCACTCCAGAGGGGTCTTTTAATTGATCAAACCGTGAGATTTGCGTAATGATTGGTTTATCCAGAGAAATATTGTATTTCTCAAGCACTTCGAAGATCTTTTCCTCAGGCAGTTCTATGTTCTTATCGCTCAAGGGATCTATCGAAGGTGGCACTAGAAATTGCCTTATTCCTAGGTCCTCTCTCGCGAAACTCGGTGTTGAAAAAATAGAGGCATCGTAATTCTTAATAAATTCCTTTAAGAAGCCCCAAACCTTTGGATCTGGATTGCTTAGATCAATATGGCAGCGCCATACCCATTTACCTTTTTTTCTAGCTTTAATAAGCGCTGCTGGCTGAGGATCATGAATAAAAATAATATCGCTATCGAAATTCATCTCATTTGCATTAGCTTCATTCCACTTCAAATAATCCTCAAACATCTTATCATTAATTTCAGTTTGCCTTCCATGTAGAGCATTGTGAAAACTCTTCGTTGCTTTGAAAAAGCTTTCATCGCCCCTTATCACATCCCATCTTGCTTCTATTCCAAGATTTTTTAAAAGCGGTATAAGTCTATTGAGGATCTCTGCAACGCCACCCCCGACATAAGTGGAGTTCACGTGCTGAATACTTTTGCCCTTTATTTTCTCCGCAAGCACTATTAGTTCTTCAATTGCTTTTTCCCCAACAAAGGGTTCATAATCCCAAACAGTTAGCAATGGCACCACCCTTATGTTTTTCGACGACCTTGATAATCTCGGCACGCAGCGCATCCAGGTTGGTAAATCCATAGGGATCGAGGCTGGCTAATTTATCCGCAAGTTCTTTGTTGCCTGTAATTGCTAGGACCCATCTTGAGAAGTCATTGGTTTCTTGATTGTAAAATAATCTAGTTGTGAAGAAGTGGTAGAAGAGCGCTTCGCTATCGATCTTCCTCAGTGCCTCTAGAAACTCCTCAATATCATTGGCAGCGTATTTTGTGGGAAAAATAATGGTGGTGCATTTTACAAAGTAGAATTCATGGCCTTCGTGTGCCCTTCCTATTCCTGGATGCTGCTGCACATATTCCTCTATGATTTTTATAATGGAGTGGCGAAGTTTATCCAAATCCATTTCAAGAATATCGATGTTCGCAAGTTTCTCTGCTAGCTCTGGCTCGCGCAGTTCATCCGCGATCCAAAAAGCAAAGTCATTAGGGTATTCCAGTGGCACTATGTGGTAATCTAATAAAGCGTGATGAATGTGATAGAAAAGCGAGCTTTGCTCGATATTTTTTATTATTTCTAGAAATTCTTTTATATCTCCTGCTTTTTTCCCTGTGAGCTCAACTAGATAGCGTGCTTTTTTGAATACAAAGGTCGACATATATACTTTCTCTTCTATACTTTCTCTTCTCTTCATTTTTTTAAATATATTGTTCTGATTGGGAATGGAATTTCAATGCCCTCTTGCTTGAATCTATCATATATTCTCTTCCGCAATTCATGCTGCACATAATATTGATCAACAAATTCTCTCACTTGGCAGATCAATGTGAAGCGCAAGGAATAATCCATAAATCCAGGGATGAAGCGTACAAATGGAGCTGGCTCTTTTAATAAGCCTTCGACCTCGCCTGCTGCTTTTTTGGCTACATCCACAAGTACTTCTTCAACTTTTCTGGGATTGCAAGCATAGCTCACGTCTACATTTATGAGCAAAGCCATGCGCTTCTCAGGGAGGAAGTAATTGGTAACAATGCTCTGCGCTAGCTTTTGATTAGGCACTATAACTATATTATTCGGCAGGGTTCTAATCCTCGTACTTCGCCAACCAATTTTCTCAACATAGCCTTCATCGCCGGTGTCAAGCTTAATGTAATCTCCAACTCTAACAGGCTGATCAGCCACGATATATAAACCTGCGAAGAAGTTAGCAAGGGTATCCCCAAGTGCAATTGCAACTGCTAAGCCAGCGATACCCAGAGTGGTAAGCAATGGCGTAATTTCAATGCCAAAAGCGCTTAAAATCATCATTATGCCAATCGCAAGCACAAGGATTTTAACTGCTCCCTCAGCGATGCCTGAGATAGGCTTAAAAGCTGCTATTTGGTTTCCATAGTATCGAATTATCCCTGCAAAAATTTGCATAATAGGGAAGGCCATGGAGAGAATGATGAATGCAAGCAGGCCATTGTTAAGGTAGAAATTCCACTCAACTGGCAATCTTATGTACTTTAAAGCAGCCCATACGCCAGCTAGTAGAAACCAAAGCAGCAAAGGCGTGCGGATCGCTTGAATTATTATGTCGTCAAGCTTTGTCTCAGTTTTCTTTGCCCAACTTGCGATATATCTCGTGAAGATGTATCTAGCTACATATCCAACCACCACAAATGCTAGGATTATAGCAATTGGAATAATATACTGCAGCAAGGAACCTAATCCTAATTCTAATCCCATATCTCCACCTCCTTTATTTGCGCTTCATTGCTTCTAATATTTCTTTCACTCTTTGATTTATCTCTGAAACAATTGCATCTTTCTTATCAGCTTCTTTAAGCATTAAGGTTAAAGCAAGCTCTATCGATTTCTCCTCTCTCCTTTTAACCGTGAGAATTGGAGGGAAGCGCTCGTCAAAGTACATCTTAAGCTTGTTACAGCTCTTCAATACCTCGCTTTCAAATTCAGGCAAGTCTATTTCCCTGCCAATGATTATTGGAATTATTATCTCCCTCCAAGCTTGAGGGGAAATATTTATAACTATTTTCCTTAGAAATAGCATATTTGGTATGGAAATCAATTCCGAGCCCTCGGTTAGCAGGATTGTGCTTATTGGATTTATCTCAATTACCTTGCCAGAATAATTTTCAACCTTAATCATATCTCCCACTTTATAAGGCACATATACATCTGAAAAATATTTCGAGGCAATGTTCTGCAGCGTATCCTTCATAGCGATAATAATTCCAATGCCAATTAATCCCATCAATAAAAGTATGAAGTCCAGTCTTAAGCCGATATGTTCAAGCGCGATTAATATACCAATGATCCAGATAACCACCGAAGCTATTTGCTGAACATGCGTAGTTACAAGTGGCAATCCAGTTCGAAGCATTCTTCCAATTAGAATTTTAAAGAGCCGCGCAATTATCGCTGTGGCAATTATTATCGCCAGAAAAGATATAGCTAAATATATAAAGGATATTATTAATTCCTCATTAAGCATTTAAACTTCACCCTTGGTGATCTTGGTCAACAGCTCCGATTCCAATTTTACTCCCTCATCTATGTGACATTTCTTAGAAGCTTCATAACCGCATTCGCCAATAGCCTGTGCTCTTTCAGAATTTAAGAGTAATTCACGAATTTTAGAAGCAAGCTCAAAAGGATTGCTAGGATCAAAAATTAAGCCATTTTCACCATCCCTTATCAATTCAGCTATCCCAGCATTTGAACTCACAATCACAGGCTTCTTATAAAGCCAGCTTTCAATTACAACCAAGCCAAAGCCTTCTCTAATCGAAGGAAGCACTGTTAAGTCGGATCTTGTATAGGCTGCCTCAAGTTCTCTATGCGTTAAATATCCAGTGAAAATTACCTTATCCTCAATCTTCAAGCGCTTAACCAATTTGATCAACTCATTAAGCCATTTGCTTCCTTTTGCAAGCGCAAGTCCCTGCTTTGAACTTGAGAAGCTTCCATTTCCAGCTAAAATTAGCTTTACCTCAGGGATTTCTCGAGCTAGATGAGCAATAGCTCCTATCGCTCGGTCCTGTCCCTTCATAGGATCTAGTCTGGCAACTACAAGCACCACCCTATCCCTTTCTGAGATGCCAAATTTATGACAGAATTCACTTATTTGCTCATTAGAAGGCTGCTTATATATGCTGGGGTCGATGTAAGGGTGAATATAATGAGCCCTTCCTTCAAATCCAAATTTCTTAAGAGCTTCTAAATATCTCTTGCAACTCACAATCACTGCATCATAACTTTTAATGTAGCTTGATAAAAACTGCCTCCATTCTCGCGGGATCGTGGTTTCATCAAAAGGAATATGCCATCTGAAAATCTTTGGCTTCAAAGTTTGAAGCATAAAGCCAACGGGCAATTGCTGAAAATCGTGTATATAGAAAAGGTCAAAATCGTGCTCAGCGTCAAGCCTTAAGATTAATTCGCTGCATAGTCTATTGTAATGAATATAATCTGAATATTCATCTTCCCATATAAGTGAAAGAGCTGAGCTTAGCTCTTGCTGTATGCCGTGTATTACATTCCAAATAACTTCTTTGGCATATCCATATCCACTCATTTTTTCAGCTTTAAGTACTACGTGATTAAGAGTAATTCCATCTATCGTTACCCGGTCTAGGCCGATTGGATTAAGTGAAACCCAGTGAGGATTTGTTATTATTCCCCCGCTG
>JBBIOZ010000090.1:0-5670 GCA_037443105.1 Methanocellales archaeon | reverse complement strand
GCTACCACTGCTTCATCCAGAGTTACCATACGCCACCTTAATCTTTCTTTTCCTTCTCTTCTTTTTGCTGCTTGGCAATTACTTTCTGAATGTAACTTTGAATCTCCTCTACCGGGAGTTTTTTAAATTTCTTTGTCTTTACATCAATCACGCCGACCTCTACAGTGGAGGCATCAAGCTGACCCTCAACTGCTTTGTAAAGCGCTTTCATTCCAAGCAAAATTGCTCCTTCAAGATTAGCATTTTCATCGTATTCAGCTTCGAAGACCTCTATAGCAGTGCCTCTACCCGCGCCAATCGCAGTTGCCTTATACTCCAAGAGAGCTCCACTTGGGTCGGTTTCAAAGAGACTTGGCTTATTGTCGTCTACGCCCGCGATGAGAAGCGCAGTGCCATATGGTCTAACGCCGCCATACTGCGTATAGGTTTGCTTGTGATCGCAGATTCGCTTGGCAAGCGTTGCAACTCCAATCGGCTCATTGTATGTAACGCGATTAATTTGCGCTTCAACTCTTGCTCTATCGATCAGCATCCTAGCATCTGCGACCAAGCCTGAGGATGCTGCACCTATGTGGTCATCTATTTGAAAGATTTTTTCTATGCTCGGTGCTTCAAGCAGCTTGCTTGCCACTCTTTTATCCACCAGCAGAGCCACACCTTCTTTGCATTTTATGCCAATAGCGGTTGTGCCCTTTTTGACCGCTTCCCTTGCATATTCAACTTGAAAGAGCCGTCCATCTGGGCTGAAAACCGTTATTGCTCTATCATAACCCATCTGGGGTGCCATGTGCATTTCTATCTCTCCTTTTAACTTTCACCTTTTAAATCAAATATGGTGATTCCAATTAAACTTACACTTGATCGCTCAATTATTTCATTTTTATCTGGAATTATATCAATTTCCTCTCCACGTATTCTCTTTACATTTCCAGATACATATTTCACTTCAACACGAGAAGGGATATTATCAACTTTAATTATGCTCTTTTTTCGCTTAAATTTTTCTATAGCTGCCCTCGCAGTTCCACTCACACCTAAGACGTGAAGTACTGTTCTAGTTCTCTTTACGCTGCGTAGCGAAGCAAGCACTGCTCTCACGCTTTCTACGCAATTGTGATTGCATCGAAGCACGCCTTGAGAACCGTTGAATTCAAGCAGCGTTATACCGAGGTCGCTTGTGCCTGCGTCTCCAAATAAAGCCAGCGCTTCTCGAAAGATGGCATTGCTGAGTTCGTTTTTTGAAAAATCATCCTCGCTGTCTACATCGAAAACTATATATCTCTTGCGCTTTCTCAGCGATGTGGGCAGAGGTTTCACTCGATCACCTCTACCCTCGCACTTTTCTTTAAGATTCTCTCAGGAACTTTGCTTAAGCTTTGGAGAGCTTCTGCTTTGCTCATTCCAAAAAGCTCAGCGAGTGCTGCCATTTCTCTAGGCGCTCTCAAATCATAATGCGACCTAGCACCGCTGGTTAAAACGATGGGTACTTCGAATTTTTTAGCAAGCATGAAGTTTTTTTTCATGCAGGAAAGTAGCCTAGACCGCGCGCCCCCTCTGGTGTGAATAAGTGCATTGAGGTTGAATCCAAAAGCCACTTGATTTTCACTCGCGATTTTCGCAAGCACGTGGTTTATCCCCTCTTTTGCCTGCTCTGGATGAGCAAGTATATCTACTCTTGAATCTTCTAAAGCAGCGTGATTGATTTCCTCGGTGGAAGCATGGACTAAAAGCACATCCACCTTAGCTCGATAGGCAGCGATTTTAGTTTGCAATTCCATTTCAGTGCTGGCTTTAATCTCCACCCCCAGCAGAATGCCTTCTTCTCTGGGGAATTGCTCAAAAAAATCTGAGTGATTTGCTATCACTATTCCGCAGTAGCCAAATTGCTTCGCCTTTAACCAGAGCCTCCTCGGGGTGTCTGCGCATTCTGGCAGTGAATGTACATTCAGGTCATAAAAGGCAGTCATGAGAAAATTCCTCTAACTACTTTCAAGGCATTTTCATGCTTCGCTGGATAGGCTTTAATCTTGGCCTTAACTGCCACAGCATCCTCGCCGCTTGCCGGTTCAATTTGATTTTCAAATAGGGCTTGTTTATCAAATCTTATGTACAAATAGCAGTCGGTATCAATCCTCTCGGGAAGCTCTTTTTTCAATCGCTGATAGTCCGCAAGGGATAGCCTTGCTTTTAAGTTTTTAAAAAATTGCTCACACGCTCTTTTGCCCTCTATGTTTGAATGCAGCACTACAATTGGATTTCCAAAGTGACCCTGCATCTTGGTTTCTTTTATAGCTAGTTCGCTCGAGGCTAAGTTTTGAATCGCTCTCTTAACTTTTTCAATATCCTCTGTTGCATGCGCTATTCCGCGGAGACTTATACTAACGATCACTTCCCCCTGCCCTCGTGCGCACCTATGCTTGGACGTGTTTTTTCAGTACCCTCGCCTTTGCATCTCAACCCTCGACCTTTTTTACCAGCACTGGTTAAGCCTCTGAATGCACGCCCCTTTTTATTACAAATCCAGTTTATATTCGAATCGCTTTTTATAACCGGGTGATGAGGGTCAACCAGTATAACCTCAAACCACTTCCTCTTCCCATCCTCGCCAACCCAGTAGGAATTCAAAACCTCGAGATTCGGGAACTTGCGAGCTGCTCTCTCCTCAGCGATCCTCTGCAGACTCTTACCCGGTGTTATCCCCCTCACACCCATGCCTGGCGTTTTTCTACCTCTAACATACCTAGGCTTGCGCCTGCCGCCTCTGCGAACTGCCACTCTCGCGATCACAAAGCCTTGTTTGGCTTTGTAGCCAAGCGCCCTCGCTCGATCAAGCCTCGTTGGTTTTTCCACTCTAACCACAGCTGGTTCCTTTCTCCATTGCTGAAGCCGCTCCCACATCAGTTCTTTAAAGTGCGGGTCTTTATCTTGCCACGTCTCCCTTATATATGCATACATTGATTTCATATTCTTCACCCTGCATTTTACGGTTCAGCGCAATGCGCCACATCCCAGCGGGATTTACTTGCTTTTATCAATTTCAGCTTTTACTGCTTCTGATTCGAGCTAAATATGTTCCATCTTTATTTATATAGCTTTGCCGGCGACTTCATAAAGTCTTTATTGTTTGAACATCAAAAATTTGTTCAAATGAAGATACTCCCAGCGGAATTCATAACTCTGAAGCAATTTCAAGGCGGCTTTGGCTGGCATAATAGATTAGCCTCTGAGATTAATCGGAAGTATCGAGCCAAGATTGATGGCATAGATGAGAGCTCAGCGAGGGAGATAGCAGTTAAGATGAAGGGCGAGTTCGTAGAGGAGAGAATTTATCCCACAGTAAGGTGGATTATTGTTTTAAATCCCATTCGAAAGCTGCGCATAGTGTTTCTCTTCGATGAAAATGAAGAGTTTGGCAAAAATCTTTATTTCTTTTTCGGGAGGGAAGCGAGGGGTGAAATTCCCACTGAAAATGTAGCTGTTTTTACTCAGTGCTATTTATCCGTAATCTCTCGATTTAAAGAATATCTGCTTTCAAAATCTGAAAGTGATAGAGGAAAACTGGTATCGGTTTACGAGCTTGAGAAGCAAAGAGGTGAAACATTTGCAAGGTATTTTATTGGTGAGCGAGAATCCCTGATGAAACACATAAAATGCGAGATTGCCAGAGAAGCAGCCCGCGAGATAAAGGCAGAATTTGCTAAAAATGTGGACGAGGAGTGGAGGATAAAAATCTCCCCCCTCTTTGATCTGGACTTAGTCTATACTCTTAAGAGTTCCCATGGTGTGGATGTTCTGGTGAATGAAGCAGCGGCAAAAAAGTATCTCATAGGTATTTTCATGGGATTCGCCTGGCTCTATGGAACTGAGTTCATAAGAGCAGCTCAAAAGCTTGACCCAGAGATACCTAAGATATCAAGATATATTTAGGGAGGGAGTTGCGTGACGCTATATGTGCTTCTCAGCGAGCAACATGATTATGATTCAAATGTATATATCCTGAAAGCTGAAGATCGAGCTCTATTGATAGATGCAGGCAGCGGTTATAGAAGCGAGAGGCTTAAAAATGCTTTAAAAGCACTTGGTATCGCTAGAGTTGAGCAAATTTTGCTTACCCATAACGATCACGATCACTCTGGGGGAGTACAATTCTTTCCGGATGCAATCATTAAAGTGCACGAGTTGGATAGAGACAATAGATTTTCAGGAGCCAGAATTGAAATATTGCAGGATGGAGATGAAATTAAATTTGGAGAATATATTTTGAAGATAATCCACACTCCCGGGCATAGCCCAGGTAGTGTTTGCTTTTATGAAAAGAATCATAAATGGCTATTCTCAGGCGATACTCCAATGGAATTTCTGCCAAGCGTTGTGGATAGACATATCGAAAGGCATATTGCTGAGGAGCAGCTCAAGCAATCGGTTAATAAACTCTCGAAACTGGATATAGCAGTGGTATATCGCGGCCACGGGAAACCAATTTATCTAGGCTGAATCTTCTTTTCTAGCAGCGCTTTCGTGAACTCTATCAGGCCGCCTTTTCTCATTATTTCCTGCAGGAAGTCAGGTAATGGAGTTGTGGTATATGTTTCATTCTTGGTTTTATTCACTATCAACCCTGAGCTGAAGTCAACTTCAAGCAAATCGCCATCGTTAATTTTATCCACTTCCTTGCATTCCAGCACTGGCAAGCCTGTGTTTATCGCGTTTCTGAAGAAAATTCGAGCAAAAGATTTTGCAATCACGCATTTTATCCCTGCGCCTTTCAATGCAAGTGGTGCGTGCTCTCTTGAAGACCCGCATCCAAAGTTTTCTCCAGCAACAATTATGTCTCCCTTTCTCACGTCGCGTGAAAACTCAGGTCTAATTCCCTCAAACGCATGCTTAGCAAGCTCTTCAGGGTCGCTCAATATAAGATATTTCCCAGAAACAATAGCATCGGTATTAACATCATCGCCGAACTTCCAGCTTCTACCTGCTTTCCCTTCTAGCAGTTGCAAGTTAAACCCTCCTAGGATCGGTTATTACGCCTGTAATTGCAGAGGCAGCTGCAGTTGCTGGTGAGCAGAGGTAGATCTGCGCTTCAGTGCTTCCCTGCCTTCCCTTGAAGTTTCGATTTGAGGTGGAAAGGCAAACCTCTCCTTCACCCAGCAGTCCAAATGAGCCGCCCATGCAGGGACCGCAGCATGGTGATTCAATAATTGCTCCTGCGCTATATAGCATCCTTAAAATCCCTGCTCTCTCAGCGCGTATATAATCTGCTCTCGATGCCGGGATCACAATCATTCTAACTCCCTTTGCAATTTTTTTGCCATCGATTATTTCAGCAGCTATCCTCAAATCCTCAAATCTACCGTTGGTGCAGGAGCCAATGAAGACTTGATCGATTTTGATCCCCTCAACCTCCTTCACTGGTTTAACATTGTCCACACTATGCGGACACGCGATTTGCGGTTCTAAGTTTGAAATGTCGTAACTGCGCACCTCACTATAGCCTGCATCTCTATCACTCCTATAAGCATTCTCCAGTTTAAAGTCTGGGATTCTCTTGCGTAGATATTGCTCAGTTTTGCGATCTGCCTCAATTATTCCAGCTTTAGCTCCCATTTCAATCGCCATATTTGCTATTGTCATTCTTGGATTCAATGAGGCATAGGGATTCTGGAAGAC
>JBBIOZ010000089.1:0-6046 GCA_037443105.1 Methanocellales archaeon | reverse complement strand
TTGATAAATATTCTTCTGGAACTAATCCCTTCTCTGCTGCTTTTTTCAATGTTTCGAAAGCAAGCATATTTCTGGGCTCTACAACAACAACCCCGTAGCCTAAGTAGGCGCATAGGACGCATTTTCCATAAACCGGTCTGCTGCTTATGAATACCTCTTCCTTCATTTTTTCATAGCATTTTTCACATAATACAAATGGCATCTTAATTCCCCCTTTATTGTATTTTTCCCATTTATTGATATTGTTTCATTATTTCCATAACTTCTTCGTCTTCAACTTGACTGAAATCCTCATAGAATTCTCCAACTGCTCCAAATTCATATGGCGCTAAGAGAAAGACCACTTCATCGACTTCTTTCTTTAATAGCTCCAGCGTTTCAGCAGGCAGCACTGGAACTGCAACCACTAGCTTCCCTGGCTGCTGTTTTTTCAGCCAGTTAATTACAGCGAATACAGTTGCGCCAGTGGCGATGCCATCGTCCACGAGTACAATGTTTTTATCCTTTAAGTCGTATTCTCTCGATTTTCTGAATAAATGCAATCTCCTCTCAATCTCCAGTCTTTGAGTCTCCACCTCTCTTTTAATATATTCTTCATTCACATTCAGCAGTGCTATTATATCTTTATTTAAATAATAAGTTCCATCGTGCATAACAGCACCGATGGCGAGCTCGGGATTATAAGGTGCTCCAAGCTTACGAGGAACCACTATATCTAGTTTGGCGCTCAATGCTTTAGCAGCGATATCTCCCACCACAACACCCCCGCGAGGTATAGCGAGCACCACTGGATTTAGGGCTTTCAAACCCGCAAGCTTTGCAGCCAGCTTTTTCCCTGCGTCTTCTCTATTTTTAAAACGCATGAATTCCTCAGGCTGATATTTTGTTTCTCGCTTGCTAACCAAAGTTTTGCTCCATAGCACATAAAATTATCGATTTCGCTTATTTCAAGCATCTTTGACATAAACAAGCCCTTTTATTTCGGCTTATCAAAAATGCACCAAAAGGGTCAACGTAAAATAACTCTCCGCATTTTAAACACTTCTGGGGATATTCATTTGCCATGTTTAAATACCAAGATTTTACCTCCCGCCATTCTTGCATGTCTTCCTCTGTGAGTCTGTATTTTTTCATCATTCTCCTGAGCACACCCATCTATTCACTCTCCCTCTTATTCCCTTATCTTGCCAGCCTTTTAATTGCTTCGAGACTGCGATTTTTACTTATATTTGACGCCCCGGTGGTGCAGTTTATAACTCTGCTACTGCTGGTTTATCTTGTGAGAAAGCGAATGACTGCATTCTTTAATCAAGTTGCAGCCATACTCCAGAAGCTCTTCGGCTCTATCCTTGGATTTGGACTCTGCGAAGATTCGAAGAACGGGCTCGGTTCCTGAGGCGCGGATCAATAGCCAGCCATCATCATAATAAACCTTGAATCCATCTATGTCTATGACCTTGCCCTTGAGCTTGTTTTTAACAAGCTGCATAACTGCTTCTTTGTTTTCACACCGCAGTTTTGTTTTCAAATTGTAATATCGAGGCACTTGACTTGCAAGTTCAGATAGTTTCTGCTGTGAAACTAATTCACACATCCTTGCTACCGCCATAGCGCCATCACGGCAGTATTGATGTTCTGGGAATATTATACCCCCATTCCCCTCTCCACCTATAACTGCATTGATCTCTTTCATCCTTCTAGCAACATGTATGCTGCCAACTTTTGTCCACTCCACTTTCACTCCAAATTCATTTGCCACATCAACGATTCTCTCCGAAGAACTGATAGGTGTAACAACAGGTCCAGTTTTTTTAGAAAGAGCATTTTTGACAAAAAGTGCAAGTGTTACATCATCTTCAACATATTCACCTTTTTCATCTATGAAGACAGCTCGATCTGCATCGCAATCGTGAGCCACTCCGAAGTGTGCCTTCACTGAGACCACGAGTTCCATCAACTGCTTGAGTGAGGCTTTAGTTGGCTCTGGCTCGCGGCCTGGTAAAACTGGGTTGGGATCAGCATTTATTGCAATTACCTCAACGCCGAGCGCGTGGAGCAATCTAGGCATTACCATGCAGCCAGCGCCATTGCCCAGATCTATTGCAACTCGCAGCTTTGCCTTTGCAATTTTTTCTCTATCCACAAGTTTCAAAATTCCATTGATATAATTTTGAATGATCTCTGCCCTCTCAAGCACTCCTATTTTATTCCATTCTGCATTTCTAAAATTCGAGCTATAATAAAGCCTCTCAATTTTTTCCTCCCAATCCTTGCCTATCTCAGTGCCATCTCTATCAATGATTTTAATTCCATTGTATTCCCACGGATTATGGGATGCAGTGATCATAATCCCTCCATCTGTATTATCTTTTACATAGTACTGCAATGCTGGAATTGGAACTATGCCTGCATCCGCAACATTACAGCCAGTGGACAGCAAGCCTGAGATAGCCGCTTGCTTAAATACTTCACCCGAGAGGCGTGTGTCCCTCCCAACTGCAACTGTGCTGCTTAACTCAAGCAAGCTTCCATAGCTTTTCGCCACCGCAAGTGCAACTTCAGAGATTAAATCAATATTAGCTATTCCTCTAATACCATTAGTGCCGAATAGCGGCCTCATTCTCTTCTTACCTCTTGAATGGCTTCATTCTCTTTTACCTCTTGAACCCAGTATTCACCTTTTTCTGTAACTTCTTTCTTCCAGATAGGTGCCTGACTTTTCACCATTTCAATTGCATCACTTAGAGCTTTAAATACATCCCCTCGATGCGCACCTGCCACAACGATATAAATAATGTCTTCTCCAGCAGGTATAACTCCACTTTTATGATGGATCAGCACTTCAACTATACCCTCGCGTTGCTTCAAAGTTTGCCTGATTTTCTCCAAAGTTTTATCTAGCATTTCCTCGTAATGTTCAAATTGAAGTTCTTTAATTTTAACCCCTTTATTTATTCTTCTAACTATTCCTGTGAATGTAGCAATTGCACCTACTCTGGCAATATCCCTGTGTTTTTTAACACGATTCACAAGCGAGTTAAATGTTACCCATTCTCGCTGCCTCTCTGCAAGTTCTACGAGCTCGCTTATGTTTATATCTGCTTGTGGATCCACAGTTTTAATAACATTCGCTGCTTCTACTTCGCCAATAGCGATTTTGGGAAGCGAGCTATCTTTAAAGCCCTCCACCACTGCATAATCAACGCCGGCATCGGCAAGTTCATCAAGCGCTGCTTTTAGATTATTTGCACTGGCAAGCTTCACAAGTTCATAGGGTGTAACACCAATAACTACATCTGCTCCTGCTTGCATATGTCGATATGTATCACTTCCCTCTCTATCAAAGCGATGAGCGTGCATATGCTTTACAGTGCCCACTTTTCCCTTTTGCTTGAGTGCTTTCACCAATTTAACTGTTAAATCAGTCTTGCCAGAGTTTTTATAGCCAACGATAGAAATGACCTTCATTTGAGGCAATCCTTGTATCTCCAAGACCTTAATTATTTCGCATTAATAATTTTCCAAAGCCTCTTTCGCGAGTTACATCTCCTTTGAAAATTACTTCTCCGCGTAAAAGCGTTAGCTTTGGGAAAACTCCTTCGAAGCCTTCAAATGGGGTCCAGCCGCACTTGCTATGCAGCTTCCTTGCCCTTATCTTGGTGGGCTTTAAATCGGTGATAAGTAAATCTGCATCCATCCCGCATTTAATTTCCCCTTTATTTTTGATTTTGAAAATCTTAGCTGGATTTTTAGAAACAGCATTAACCAGTGTTTCAAGGGGGATCAGCCTCTTCTTTACCATGGCTAGCAAGAGCGGCATCATTGTTTCAACTCCGGGCACGCCTGATGGAGCGCTACCAGTGTCCTGCTTCTCAACGAATAAATGGGGAGCGTGGTCAGAAGCGAGTACTTCTACCTCGCCTCTTACAAAAGCACGCCAGAGAGCAAGCTGATCTGTTTTGCTTCTCAGCGGTGGGTTTACCTTTGCCAGATTTCCCAGACGACTGTAATCCTTCAAGTTCAATAGCAGATGATGGGGTGTTGCTTCTGCGGTGCAAGCACTCTGCCTGAGCAATTTTAAACCCAGCCTCGAGCTGAGGTGGCATATATGAAGCCTTGCTTTATACCTCAATTTTGCACTTAAATTCAATACCCTTTGAATAGCCAGTGCTTCACACCTGGCCGAGCGAATTTTGGAGTGTATGCTGGGGTCTGAGCCTTTATATTTTTTGAGATTTTGCTTGATTAGCGAGCTATCCTCTGCGTGAACACAAGCTATTCCGCGGAGCCTAGCTATTCTTTCAAAAGCGCTATGTAAAAATGAATAATCCAATTCTGCTGCTGAATCTGCCAGGAAGATCTCGCCAAAAGCAATTGCGCCCTGCTTCCAGAGTTCCTCAAGCTCCGCTTCTTTCATAACACCTGCATTTATCCCGAAGTCCACGATTGATTTTTGGCTAGCCAGCTTGAGCTTTGCCTTATATGCTTTAACAGTTGTAGTTGGGGGAATGGTATTAGGCTGATCTATAACTGAGGTTACCCCTCCAGCTGCAGCTGCGCATGAACCAGTGTACCAGTCCTCCTTATGTGTTAAACCTGGCTCTCTAAAGTGCACGTGCACATCTATGGCTCCGGGGAGTATAAGCATTTTACTTGCATTTATTACTTTAAAGCCTTCGACTTTCTTGGCAATTCCAGCTATTTTACCATTTTCAATACCGATATCTGCTTGAACTATTCTACCCTTGATGAAAACCTTGCCGTTTTTAATCGCAAGTTCGTATTTACCCATAGCCGTCCTTACATCATTGGAGGCATTCCACGTGATTGCATTCCCTCTGAAGTGGGGGGCGTCTTTGGTTTAATTCCTTTTGCAGATATGGTATCATCTATCTTTAAAATCATCGTGGCTGCTTCAGAAGCCAAACTTATAGCTTGAGTTTTAACGCGCAGGGGTTCTATGACTCCCTCCTTCAGCATATCCACGACCTTGCCTGTGAAGACGTTTATCCCCGCGTGCTTATTGCCTCGCTCATGCTGCGATTTTAATTCCACCAGAGTATCGATAATATCCAAGCCTGCGTTTTCAGCAAGAGATCGCGGAATAATCTCCATTGCACTTGCAAATGCTTCCACAGCAAGCTGTTCTCTTCCACCCACTGTGGCAGCGTATTCTCTTAAGCGCAGCGCAAGCTCTATTTCAGGCGAGCCCCCTCCAGTCACTATTTTTCCATCCTCAAGCGCCACGCCTACCACGCGCAGTGCATCGTTTACGCCTCGCTCCAATTCGTCTACAACGTGCTCAGAGCCACCTCTTAATAGCAGGGAAACTGCTCTTGGATTTTTGCACTGCTCTACAAAAACCATTTCATCTTCACCTATTTTACGCTCCTCAACAAAACCCGCGTAGCCCAAGTCGACGCTTGATAGTGCTTCGATGTTATTGACAATTCTTGCCCCGGTTGCCTTCGCCAGTTTTTCCATATCGCTCTTCTTAACTCTGCGTACCGCAAGAATCTTAGCTTCTGCAAGATAATGCTGAGCTAGGTCATCGATGCCCTTCTGGCAGAATAAAACACTTGCTCCGGAAGCGATGATTTTATCCACTTTGCTTTTAAGCATTCTTTCTTCTTCATTCAGAAATGCCTGTAGCTGATCAGGAGAGGCAATTGAAATCTCAGCCTTTACCTCTGGCTTTTCCAGTTCGATTGATGCGTCGAGTAGGGCTACCTTCGCCTCCTTCACGCGCTTGGGCATGGCGCTATGCACTCTTTCTTTATCGATGATCACTCCTTCGATTAACAGGCTATCATCTATACTCCCGCCAGTTTTCTTTTCCACTTGAATGTTGTCGATATCAACAACTATCTTTCCATTCTCTTTTTCAGCTATCGCTTTCATAGCTTTCACTGCAAGTTTTGAAAGCAATTCCTTAGCAATTTCTGCTCCCTTGCCAGTCATTGCAGTTTCCGCTAGTTTTAATAATTTATCTCCATCGTCAGGCGAAATTTGAATCGCAAAATCATTCAAAATTTTAATTGCTTTT
>JBBIOZ010000088.1:0-6101 GCA_037443105.1 Methanocellales archaeon | reverse complement strand
AAAAATTTTCTAACAAAAAGCATAAATAATTCAAAAATATATAATTTTTAATGTGTTGCTTAAACTTCATGACCCTGAGGTAAAGCTCCGCAGTTTGCTTAAAAAAATTGAAAGAGGCAGAGGAAACGAAATCATAGTTGAAAGCTTTTTGAAATTACTCGATGAGGAATGCATAGCTAAATTCACCCCAGCGATAATCGCGTGCTTGAAAAAGCAAGACATAAATACATTGAAATACTCGACCTATCTGCTTAGAAAGATCGCGCAGCTTAATCTAGAGCAAATCAGAGACAGCATACCGCTGCTTATAGAGATCTTAAAAAAGCCGCCAAAGGCAGGGGAGGAAGAGGTCAGGGAGAACTCAGCTATATTGATGTACTACGTTGCCAAAGTAAACCCCGAGCTGGTTAAAAATAACGTGGAAGTAATAGTGGGAAATCTCGATGATTTATATTCAACTGTGAGGAGAATCTCATACTCCACTCTGCTTTCAATTAGCACCGTGAAACCAGAGTATCTGATTCCAAGTATCCCTCTACTGATAAAAGCCTTGGGAAGCATACATCAAGATACAAGAGCGGCTGCTGCTCATATCTTAGGCGTAATCGGGGAAAAGTACCCGAGGGAAGTGTTAAATAGTTATCCTTATCTTAAATTCTTAGCGTGGTATCACCCAAGCAGCGAGATCCGATTAGAGGCATCGATTGCGCTGGAGAAAATCGAGACGCAGTTGGTAACCAAAGAGGGAATTTGCCCGATATTCAGAACCAAGCCCGAGGAGAAAGCCTGCAATATATGCAAGCAGCAGTGTGAACTTTCAATTGCCAATCCAGATCATATAATTGCAAAACGATTGATCAAAAACTTAGACAAGGTGAGAAAAAATCGAGAGGCAATGCTTGCCAAGGGGATTGAAGCAATGCCAGAGGAAGAAAAAGAAGAAATTAAGGACGAGAAAGAGCTAGATGAATTATTCAAAGACATAAGAAAAAGCTTCTCGGCTGAAAAAGTACTTGAAACCTTGGGATTAGCGCATATGATACAGTGTAAGTTGGAAAGTAAATGTGCAAATTGTGGAGCTGTTTTACCCGCAAATGCTAAATATTGCATCGAATGTGGAGCCAGGTCCGGGTGAGGGTAATGCTTGCGAAGCGCATTATACCCTGCTTGGATGTTACCTATGATAGAGCAATCGCTACCGTGGTTAAAGGCATAGAATTCGTTAAACTTAGACAAGCCGGCGACCCTGTTGAAATGGCCAAGTGGTATAACGAGGAAGGGGCAGATGAATTAGTTTTCCTAGACATAACTGCTTCACATGAAGGTAGAAGAACCATGCTTGAGGTAATTGAGAAAACTGCTAATGAGGTTTTCATACCTCTAACAGTTGGAGGTGGAATTGCCTCACTCGAAGATATACGTTCAATCCTCCGCGCAGGGGCAGATAAAATCTCGGTGAACACAGCAGCGGTGAAAAATCCTAGCTTGGTGAAGCAAGCAGCGGAAATCTTTGGCTCCCAGTGCATCGTGGTAGCTATAGATTGCAGGCGAAATCGCAGCTTAGATGGGAATAAAACTATTTTAAAGTTAGAAGATGGAAACCTTGCTTGGTATGAAGTGGTGATATATGGAGGGAGAAAGCCAGTTGGACTGGATGCAGTGCACTGGGCGAAGCAGGTTGAGGAGCTTGGCGCGGGTGAAATCCTGCTTACAAGCATGGATCGCGATGGTACAAAACTTGGCTACGATATTCCAATTACTCGAGCAATTTCAGAAGCTGTGAGAATTCCAATAATAGCCTCAGGTGGAGCTGGCTGCTTGGAGCATTTATATGAAGCATTTGAATATGGCAAAGCTGATGCTTGCTTGGCAGCGAGTATATTTCACTTCAAGCAGTATTCCATATCGGAAGCCAAAAGATATCTGCAGAACAGAGGGATAGCTGTTAGGATCTAGCGATGCCAATATGATTCAACTCCAACTATCTCCCCATTTTTCGAGATTAGCACTTCAATTCGCCAGCCCACCTCGAAAGAGGTCCAGATCACCCTCCAGATTTCATTTTCCAACGCTGCTTTTGCATTTGTATATTTGAATTTAGAGTTAAAGGATTTAACTGGCTCAATTGAGTTTGAATATAGAATTGCAGCTCTCTCAGTTTCCAGAGGAGGCGCTACCGCTATTTTTCCGATTTCCATTAAGGAATAGGGAAATGTGCAGGTGTTTATCTCCTCATAGCGAGATTGAAGAATATGCACAAAGCCAGTTTTCTGAATAAAGCTATGTTCACTGCTCCATCTTTGAATCGCTTTCCACAGGAAGGGGGAGAAAGTGGGAAGCATTGCAACCTCGCCTGAACCATTGATCATTTTAGCTGCGACTTGCTTCGAAGTAGCTCTCAGCAGAAGGTAGAAGATTAAAAGCAAAATCGCTGAAAGCGAAAGCAAGGTGGAGTTTGAAATTGCTATTACTCCAAGTAAGAGCAAGCTTGCTATGAGCAAAATTGGATTAACAGCAGTATCAAGCTCTAAGCTACTCTGCAGCTTAGCCGGATAGAACAATGGCACTCCCCAAGTGGTTGAGAGGTCTAGTAAAACATGTGTCAAACTGCTGAGCAATGTTAGAAAAAAGACTTTAAAAAAAACTTGATTAAATATCAAGCTAAATGCTGCAAGTGAAATGCTTAGAATAAGGGCAAATAAGAGGGAATGGCTGAAGTCTCGATGATATTTAATAGAACTAGAGATAAAAATATCTAGGTCCATAGCGAAACTTGCAATGACGCACGTTATAAATTCAAAACTACTGGCAGCGAGCAGGTTACCTATGATGTAGCCTGTTAAAATATGGGTTATAGCATCCAATTTAAGCGCCTCCTGATAGCGGGATCCTTAGCAATCTCATTAAGCACAGTTTCAAAGTTTTCCTTGCTGGCTAAAACTCGCTCTAGATATACACCAGTTCTACCGACCTCAGCTCTTCTTTGAAGTACTCGCAGGCGCTCTTCAACGATATCCTGCCCAACGCCAAGTATTTTAGCAACTCTACCTGTGGAGAGCTCGCTGAGAGGGATTTCAATGTGTCCCTCCTCGCTGGGCTCGATCAGCATAAGGCGCTTGTCAACACCGGCAACACGCTTATTCTGCTTTAACTCGGTGAGGGAAATTGCACCTCCAAATTTATAAAACTCAAGCTCGCGCCTCTGAGGCTTTATCACTGGAAAAGTAACCATTACGTTATCCTGTAGAATTAAATGCGCTTTTATCAAACTCAAAGGAGTAGCCTGTACCAGCTTTCGCTCTAGAACTTCATAATCGCTTAGGGCGAATTCCACTTGGTAGGATTTCACCACGTATGGAATGAAGATATCTACATCGCTGCTCTTAGTAACGTCGCCTCTTGCAATGCTCCCGTGGACTATAGAAGCTATACCATGTTTATCAAGTTCAAGCATTATTCTACCAGCTATTGCTCGCAGCTCAGCAAGAATTTCCCACCTATCTTGGCTATATACAATTGCTTTCCTAGGCCCCATTTGTGCAGGTTTTCTCCTCATTTTTCACCTCATTTTTCCTTATTTTTTCCTATTTTTTTCCTATTTTTCCTCATTTTTTCTATTTTTTAACCTCCTCCTCGATCCACTTTAAAAAAGGCTGATAGCCCTGTTCCAATTTCCAAGAAATTATACAGGGCAATTCATAGCTATGAATCTGCTTCACCCTTGCAATTATTTCCTCCACTTTCTCTATCTTAGTTTTGGCAATTACTGCTACCTCATTCGCTTCCTGCACTCCCCTCCATTGAAAGATAGAGGTAATTGGGAAGATGTTCGCGCAAGCAGCGAGGCGCTCCTCAACTAAAATGCGTGCCACCTTCTTAGCTTCTTCAAAACTGCTCACAGTTATATAGACTATCGAGAACATTCAGTTCACCTACCTTATTTTTATATGCATTAATATAATATCTTACTATGATGAACATAGACCTTGCACTTGCTGCAGCAGCATTTCTGGCTTACTGGATAGCGATAGTTTTTCTATCTACTGGAGCGCTTGAGAAGCGAGGCATAAGCAGCTTCGGTCCCATTTTAATGATCCGCACTAAAAAAGGTCAGAGCTTATTAGATCGCTTGGCAAAGCCAAAAAAATTCTGGAGGTTTTTCGCCACCTCGGGCATTCCCCTCGTGGTGATATCAATGGCCGCAATGTTCTCGCTTTTGCTATTCAGCGATTATATGATGATATCTCAGCCTCCCAAGCCTTCAGCCTACACCGAGCCTCAAAATATAGTTATTTTGCCAGGTATAAATAGATTCATCCCTTTCACGTGGGGGATCGTTGGATTAATAATAGCGATCGTTGCACATGAATTCTCCCACGCCATTCTTGGGAAAGTCGAAGGAATAGCGGTAAAATCGCTTGGAATCTTGCTCTTAATAATTCCCGTTGGAGCTTTTGCAGAGTTAGACGACGAGCAGCTTCTGGGTACTAAAAAAGGCCAGGGGGAAGCGGGGAAGAAGCCTGCTAATCGCGATCAGCGCTTGAGGGTATTTGCCTCTGGGGTGATGGGGAACTTTGCTGTTGCATTCATAGCTTTATTACTTTTCTTCGGTCCAGTTTTAAATGCCATAGAGCCAGTTGGGAACAACGTGGTGGTGCTAGATGTGGCTAAGAACTCTGATGCAGAAAAAGCAGGCCTGCATAGGGATATGGTAATAATTGCTCTAAATGGAGCTAGAATAAAAAATCTAAGTCAATATAATAGCTATCTCGATGCCCTCGAGCCAGGCAGCTCGGTAGCGGTTCACGCGGTTTATGATAAACAGGAAAAAGTTTTCTGGCTCAGGAAATATGAGGAAAAGGGCGTGCTAATCGTGGATACAATCGATGGCTATCCGGCTAAGGAAGCTGGTTTAACCCCTGGGATGAAGATCGTGAAAATTGATAGCACGCCTGTGGACAATGCAAGGGAGTTTCTTACTTATATGAATAAAACTAGGCCTGGAGATGTTTTAAGCGTGCACGTGATCGATGGAGATGAAGAGAAGGTATTTCAAATTCAGCTTGCTAGTGCGCCCCATCAAACCAAGGGCTTCCTAGGCATACGGGTTGATACCTCTCGACTTGGGATGGCAGTTGGAGAATTCCCCTCCCAAGAGTATCTCCAAGCTCTCCGCAGGCTGCCAAGCATGCTTTATTCACCGTATGCTTGGCTATGGCTTGCTTCGCTTCCCTTCATAGATACCTCAGCTTTTGGATTCAGCGGATTCGAGGGTCTGCTTTTGCAATTCTATGAACCAGTAGCTTGGGCGAAGGAACTTGGAATTGGTATATTCTGGATAGCTAATATCCTCTTCTGGACTGGCTGGATCAATTTAACGATAGCTTTATTCAACTGCTTGCCAGCGGTACCGCTTGATGGAGGCCATGTTTTCCGAGAGATTGCGAGGAGCTTTGTGGGTAAATTCACCAAGGATGAGGTAAAGCGTGAAAAAGTTTCAAGCGCAATTGTAACAGCGCTAGCCATGCTTATTTTCTCTTCCCTCCTCTTCTTAATATTCGGCCCCTATCTCATTTATGGATCTGTATAGTTTTGCAAAAAGTAAGATAAAACATATATAGCTTGAGCAATATATCGCGGGGTAAATGGCTAGGTCTATAGTTGAGCAGCTTAAAAAAACACTTAAATGTGAGGATATCCTTTCCTGCATCTTAGATTTAAAACAGCTTGATATAGCGATCTATAAATGTCTCCTCGAGAAAGGGGAGATGAAAGTCGATGAATTAAGCGAGTATGTGAAGCGCGAAAAGAGCACGACTTACAGATCTCTTCAGAATTTAATCACCCATGGCTTGGTATTTAGAGAAACCCATGTAATTAAGAATGGTGGCTATTACTACACCTATCATCCCAACGATCCTGAAAGGATCTATAGAGATATGAAGCGATACATCGATGAATGGTATGCGAAGATGAATGACTTGCTTCAAGAATTCAAAGTCGATTTTCTTAAGAAGAGGAGATTTACTTAGGAATGATGAAGTAGAAGGTGGAGCCTTTTCCAACCTCGCTTTCAACCCAGATTTTGCCACCGTGCAATT
>JBBIOZ010000087.1:0-6194 GCA_037443105.1 Methanocellales archaeon | reverse complement strand
AAAAAAATATATATAGAAATCAATCATAATTATGATAGAGATGAATTGGAAAATAGTGCTCTTCCTTGCCTTATTTGCATTCACAGTTCCATACATCTGCAAAGGATATTCTGCTCCAATTGAGATGGAATCTCAGCAATCTGCAACGCTTTACTGGGGGGACAAAGCCAGCTTTAGAAATTACACCATTGAAGCTGCTGATTTCACAGTAAGCGGAGAAATCAAGAGCGTGAAGCTAAAGCTCTATAAAGACGGGGTTTACCTTGACGAGAGAATTATGAATGTTAATTATCCAAGGAATCACTGGAATTACAATGGAGAAGACGAGATCTGGATAGATGTGTCAAATGTATACATCGAGCCCCCTCAAAAAGCCTATGTTGATCTATATGTCACCTTAAGAGGGCTGCCAGAGCTAGCCATCGAGGTAACCACAGATGCAGATAGCTATAAAGCAAATAGATATATTCAGGTAACGGTGAAGGTTAAAAACACCGGGAGCGACTCGCCTAGTTCATGTAAGGGCGCGAGAGTTGGGGATGTAAAGCTTAATATTGATACCGCTGGTATGCAGGTTGTAATGGGGGAGACATCGAAGAGCTATAGCGAAATCAAAAGGGGGGAGCAAGTTCCAGATATAAAGCTAACCTTGAATGCCCCCTCGCTGCTTAATAAAACAACCCTCTACATAAATGTAACTGCCACTGGCTACGATGCAAAGAATATATCCTACGCGTGGAATGGTTCAAAGGCAATAGAGATAGAATCCATGATTGAAATAATCAAACTGGTCTCAGGAAGCGCGGGATATTTAACTCCAACTCCGACTGAGACAGGCATATATATGGATGAATCCTCAGGGGTAAGCGTGGTTATACGCAACCATGGAAGCTTCCCTGTCTATGAAATTACAATAAACGATTCACTGCTGAGCGAATTCAAACTCAAAAGCGGTCAGACCAATATGAAGATCGATATACTCGAACCAGGAGTTGAAAAAGAGAGAACGCCATTTTACATAATGATTCCATTAAAGCCAGGCAGCTATACTCTTCCAAAGGCAACTGCAAACTTCACCTATAATGGCATTAATTACACAGTTGAATCTGAAGCGCCCACTTTGGTTGTTCACGGGCCGTATATAGAACTCACAAAGATAGCTGATAGTACAGTTGTTAAAAACGGAGATAGAATTAATGTAACAGTCACAGCCAAAAACTCTGGGGATAGAACCTGCGCTGTTAACATCTCAGATGAAATACCTGTGGAAAGTGCTAGGCTGGTGAATGGCAGCCTCACCTCAAACACAATAGTACTAAAAGCAGGGGAGAGCACCTCTCTGAGTTATGAAATCGAAATCATAACCAATCGATCTTTCACCCTCCCTCAGGCAACATCAACCTATGTAGATGTGAAAAACTATCGCGCGATTGCGAAATCCAGTATAGTTGCGATCACAAATCTCAATGAAAGCCTAACTCCAACACCAACCGGTTTGCCAACTCAAACCCCCACGCCTGAACCAACGCCCACGCGTAGAGTAGCGCCAGGATTCGAAGGTGCTGCTATAACTGCGATTGCAGCTTTGGTTTACGTGCTTAAAAGAAAAGGAAAAAAGTAGCTGAAATTACCCCTCCGAAGAAAGTGGCAGCTAGATTTGTCATAGCATTTGAAAGATATTTTTTTTCAAGAGTGGCACCCAGCAAGCTATCTACATTTGTCCCAGCTATTCCGCCTATGAAGGTGAATGTGAATAGCTCAAAACCGCTGCCCATCGATAAAGCAATAGCCAGCGAGCCAATTGCAGCAGCTCCAGCTGCACAAGCTACCTCGCCAAGTGGAGTTATCCCGCCGCTTGTACCGTGCGGCACTGGCTTTAAACTGGTGATTAAAACAGGGAGCCTTCGGCTTGTAGCCCCGATCTCGCTCGCCAGTGTATCGCCGGTGGCAGTGGAAATGGCTCCTAAAAAAGCATATAGAAATATCTCGTGGTGGTATAAACCATATGCAACTGCAAAAACCAAGGCAGTAAAACCATTGCCGAAGACATTACTCGCCCCCCTTGCGCCTCCTTTGCTCTGAGCCACGCCTATGGAAAGCTTGTAGGCATATTTATATCTAGTAAACCCAGATCCGAGCATTAAAAAAGCAAAAAGAATTATGAACCAGCGCAGATCAGCGAATATGATTATCAGCATCCCTAGGAGTGTGCCACTTAGCACACCACTCAGGTCAGCTATTTTTGATCTATATGAAGCAATGCCAATTGAGAGTGTGAGGAACAATGCAAGCAGTAAATAAATAGGCGAAACCGAGTAATTTAAGGTTGAAAAAAGCCACATAGCCATTGCACTTCCCAGAGGTACTGTTATGCTATGGTTGGCTGGAGTGGAAACCGCTTCTATCAATGCTCCAACCACGCCGCCTATGATCGCTAAGAAGAACATAAACTCGTGCTCCACTTGAGCAGCACGCCAGTGTATATACCAAGAGCCAGATAAATATGCAGCCAAGCTGCCAAAAATCAAAAATGCAATGCTTCCTCTCAGCGTTTTTTGCTGCTCTAAATCTCCACCAAGCCATCCAGCCAGCGTGGCCAGCCCATCTCCAAATGCAACGATCGCAATTGAGGCACTTAGCAGGTAGGGGGGAAAATTTAAAGTTGAAACAAGAATCGCCAAAATTAGAAAAGAAAAGCTGAATCGCGTGGCATTGATCAAAAAACCAACTTCCATATCAGCTTTCTCAGCGATTGCTGCAAAAAGCCTAGTTCTAGGCGGGATGTATGCAATTAAAATAGTGACAATGGCTATTGTGAGTAGAATCTGCCAAGGTTCGAGAAAAGGAATTACTAATGCAGAAAAGCCCAGCGATACATAGAAAAGCTGCCTTTTAACTTCCCTGCGCATGCTAATCCTTTAAATCCTTCAAAGACAAAAAACTTTATCCTGAGGTACGAAGAAGTGAAAGAAATAGTTACCGCGATATATGAGAAAAAAATCCTGCAGCAGATCCAGAATGGCAAAATCCCCCAGCATATAATCCTAGTCATATCTGAGGATAACTTGATGGAGGAAAATGCTTGGAAGCGCCTCAAATCATTCGCTGAATGGTGCAGCGAGATTGGAATTCAAAATATCACTGTCTACATAAGTATCGTTGAAGCAGGCGAGCTGAGCCAGAAAGCTGAGGAAAATCTTTTGAACACTGCATCTAAAGCATTCTTAGACACTGGGATGGGCATAGCCATATTCACTAAGGACAAGCAGAAGCAGATTAAAGCTGGCTGTCCTCTGCTCAACATATCAATTGGCTATGGAGGTAAATATGAATTAACAAATGCGATAAAGCAGATAATGAAGAAAGTGGAAGCAGGGGAGATAGAAGTGGAAGATATAGATGAGAAGCTGATCGAAGCGCATCTCACCTTCAAGATAGAGCCAGATTTAATAATAAGGGCAGATGGCAAGCGCTTGACTGACTTTTTGATCTGGCAAGCGGTCTACTCAGAGCTTTACTTCACCGATGTGAGCTGGCGCGATTTCCGAAAAATAGATTTTCTAAGAGCAGTGAGAGATTTTCAGCGCAGGCAGCGCAGATTTGGTGCTTAAAAGGAGAAACTATTCTATGAAGAATGAGTGAAAGACTTCTAATCTTTGCTTCGCTTGTCCCGGTTTCAATGAGAAACGCGGAGGAATATCGATATTGAAAAAGTTAATTGCATTCTTTATCATTGTTGCTATCCTATCAAGCGGCTCTCCGCAATTTTTAACACCCAAGCGGAGACAAGTGGCATACGCCTCGCAGAGAATATAACATTACTAATAACTTTAAACGTCAATGGAAAACACGCGGACTCCAAGACCTTGAGTATTATACTATACTAATTTATTTTCCGTATCCTGAAAAATTAGCAGCTCGCAGCATTTAAGTACTGTAATTGTATTAATGTTTTCAGAGATGTATAAAAATATTCTCATACCGGTCAGCAATATTCTCACGGCCAGAGAACTGGTGAGACTAGCAATGGATCTATTAACTCCAAATGCTCAATTGATAATATTACACGTCATCGCTGTGCCTCAGCCATATCCTCTTAGTCTCGCTGAGGAAAATTTGGAAATGGCGCGGAACTTGGTGAGGGAAGCAGCGGCAGTTGCAGTTGAGCAGGGTATTGCGGTGAAACCAAAAATCGTTGTGGCGAGATCAATTCCAGAGGTGATAGTTAAAGAGGCAAAGATCGACCGCTGCGATTTAATTCTCATGGGCTCCAGCCAGCGTGCAGAACCCGAGGGTGTGGTGTTTGGAAACATCGTCGATGAAGTACTGCGCTACGCAAGCTGTGATATCGCAGTAATAAGCTATCGCAAGTATGTGAGTTTGGATTGCAGTCAAATTCTAGTGCCCACCTCTGGATATAAACACGCGGAGAAAGCTGCCGAAATAGCTGCAAATCTAGCTAAAAGGCACGGAGGCAGAGCAACTGTGCTATACGTGGCGAGCTCAAAAGAGGGCAGCGCGAGTGCAGAAAATATAATAAATAGAGCTAGGATTCACTTTGAAAGATTAAATGTACCAAGTCAAGCAAAAGTTTTATTGGGCTCCCCAAGCGAGGAGATCCTTAGAGAAGCTAGAGATGGTAAATATAACCTGATAATGCTTGGATCGACTGAAAGAGATAGAAACTATGCTGCTTTGCTGGATGCAGTTGCGGATAAGGTGGTTGTTGAATCACCATGCCAAGTAATGGTGGTTAAAACCTCTCAATAGTGCAGCTGATCTAAAACAGTCTTTCGTCCCAGAGGTCTTTTTTCGAGATCTTCTTAATCAAATCCAGCCATCTTCGCTCGTCAGCAACTCTGGCTTTCCTTACCTCTTCAACAAGCGATGGCTTGGGTTTATCCAAGTTATAGAGAATTTCTATAGCGCGGTCGATCCCAAATATTTGCTGAAGAAGCTGATTCCCCCGCTCTCTACTGATGGGTGCCTTTTTTATCTCCTCAATCAAGGCTTTTTTCTTGCGCTTTAGCTCAGCGATCAAGCTATATGCAGCTTCCTGCTCCTCCTTTGAAATTGTGCCCTTTCTTTTCACCATCTCAAATATATAGCTCCGCAGGGGAAATTTCTCGGTTTTGATCTCAAGAGTTTCAGGCACACTTACCCCTGCGAATGTTGACTCCTTTTCAAGCTTGCAGAGCAGCTGCCATCGCTCGTGCTCTGACATTATCTCTGGCTCCCGTGATCTAACAGCAGTTTTTTCAGTCCTTTTTTGAGACATTAACATTTAATCTATCGCTATTGGGTAAAAATTTTATCAAAGTCGATCCTTATTTAAATTCGTGATCGCGGCAAAAAGGCGATGCATAGAGATCATCGTCAAGGCTGTGCTTTCAATTTTGCTAGTGCTAATAGTGCTCTTTCCAAATATATCTCTAGCGGTAGAGCAGATCAACAGAACGCAGCATGGCTTGGAATCGCTCATTGTTCCATTCGATGAAGGTGTAATAAGACTCGCTGAAGAAGCAAGGGCAAATGGCAATGCTACAGTGGAGGATTATGTGCTTAGCAAAATACCCTATGCAAGCGATTATGATGTTTATTATAACTTAGAATACTGGGCGACTCCTAGCGAGACATTGAAGAATGGAAGGGGAGACTGTGAGGATAGGGCAATTCTAATTAAATCTGTTCAGGAGTACCTCAAGATCAACTCTACGCTGGTGATTCAGAAGGACCACGTTTATGTGCAGCGCGACGGCATTGCCTATGGAGGTGTTTCAAAAACTCAAACCGATGTTGAAGCAATTTGGAATATAATCACAGGCATACCCTTGCCTCGGAAGATCATAATAATTCTAAGTCTAATTGCCAATTGGGGATATTCGTATTTAAAATCATATTTTAAAAGTCTTAAAGACTTTTTTTAAAGCTTTTTAAAGACTTTTTTTTAAAAGCTTTTTTTTAAAAAAAGCTATTTAACATTGCTGATTATAACTAAAGATGCATGATTGCTTATAAAGTTGCCTTTCTGGATGGCGATGGCACACTCTGGCGTAGGAGCGATGGGAAATACTGCTTCACCTCGACCATGAGTAGAGCGCAGCTTGCAAGGAGTATTGAAAATGGAATCATAGTACCAACACCCGGGGCTGGAGAGTTTCTTCAGTTTCTAGCGCTAAGCAATATGAGAATCG
>JBBIOZ010000086.1:3110-6202 GCA_037443105.1 Methanocellales archaeon | reverse complement strand
CCCAGTTTTCATCTCAATTGTCCTGAATGTGCTATGATCGACCTTAAAACACTGAATGAGATCCAGAGGGAAGTGGCAGGTAGAGTTATATTGAAAGATGAATTCCCGCTTCTTAGGTTTATAGGCGGCGTGGACCAAGCTTTTTTCAATAACAAAGTCATTTCCTGTGTTATAGTGCTCGATTATGATAGCTTTGAAATCGTGGCTCGCTCTACAGCTGTTGATGAAATAAAATTTCCATATTTACCCAGTTATCTTTTTTTCAGGGAAGGCTCAGCGATTATTAAAGCCTTCAACAAGCTGAGAATCAAACCAGATATCTTAATTGTAGATGGCTGCGGGATTAATCACCCTCGCAAGGCTGGACTCGCTTCGCATATAGGCGTGGAACTTGACATCTCAACCATAGGAGTCAGCAAGAGCATTCTCTGCGGAGAGTGTGAAAGCAGACCTCAACGAGAAGGGGAATTCAAATTTATAGTGCAGGATGGAAGAAAAATAGCAGTGCTGCTGCTGAGCAAGTTAAACTGCCGCCCCATAGTGGTCGCCCCTGGGCATAAAATCGCGCTTAAAAGCGCGGTTAAAATCGTAAAGAGCTGCTTGCGGGGTCACAAGCTGCCTGAACCTTTGAGACTGGCTCATTTATTTGCAAACGAGGCCAAGCGCTTTGAAATGGCAAAAGCAAAACATATTTAAATGAAGAATTATGACAAAAATCAGGGGTTGGTTATGCCTTAGGTGGGGATTCGCGAAGAACTAAGAAAGTTTCATTCGCAGCACGAGAAGGAGGACTGGCTCTGGGACAAGCGATCGTATGATTTCATTATAGATGACATCATACTGCAAGAAAAATTAAGGAGGAAGCATAGATTAATAAGACCGTGAGGGTTAAGGAGGTTTTGAGGAGGGTTGAAAATTCAAACTCACGGTCATATATAATATATGCAAGATTCTAATATTAAATTTTTTTTTCAAATTATTTTTTGTTTTTGTTTTATTTTTAGTTTTTTTCTTCATAGCAGTGTAATTGCAATTAATAATAAAAATGAAATTGCAAAGCTAACTAGCGAAGCACGCTCCACAATTTTTATCGTGCTTTCAATATCCCTAGGCGAAGGCAGTTTGAATTCTTCCCCGAGCACATAGCTCTCATCGGAATTGCTTTTCTCCAGCCTGACTTGAAGCGCACCCGAGATAGCTGCCATGGGATAGCCTGAATTTGGACTCGCTGTTCTAGCACCATCCCTCAAAGCGATGTAAATCGATCTCGACGGAGAACTTGAGGCAAGGGATAGTAAAAAAATTGAAATTCTAGCTGTGGGAAAATTGAGCAGATCGTCGAGCTTTGCAGCAAAAAACCCCAGGTCTCTGTATGGCTCAGCTCTATATCCAATCATTGAATCAAGAGTGCTTGATACTTTAAAGGCAAGCGCCGCGAAAATTCCAAAGCCAAAGAAGCTGAATACGGTATAATAAAAGAGTGGAGAAAGAATAGCATCCACAAAATTCTCACCGCAGGACTCAATACCGGCTGAAGCAATCTCGTGCTGGGTTAATTTACTGGAGTCTCGACTGCATAGCCAGCGCAATTGCTGCCTCGCTATCTCCACATTTCCCTCAGCCAGTGACTTTGCAATTCTATCAGCAGCCTGAACCAAGCTTTTAAAAGCAAAGGTGCTCTTAAGAAGAAAAGCACCCAATAAAACCCCAAGCCAGCGGTTGAAAGAAAACAGAAGTTCCACTGCAAGATAGCCTGAAAAGGCTATGAGGGAGATTAAAAAAATGGTCAAGCACATACCATATAGCTTTCGCATACGGGATGGAGCTTTATGTTGAAAAAAATCAATAACTCTGCCTGTCCAGACCACCGGGTGAAAGGAAGGCGGTGGCTCACCTAGAGTTAAATCTATGAAAATTGCAAGCAGCAATATAATAGCAGCATACATTAAATTCATCGCTGCCTCTCCAAATATTTCCTGCTATTTTTTCGAAGATTTGGTCTAGTTTATCATTACATCTATGAAAATCTTTTACATCGCATAACTCACAGTTTTCTCGATTCAATGGCTTACGCGCTCCCCTTAACTTTCATCCTTAAAGGGATTAATAATATAAAATATAAAGATAATTGCTTTCATTGATGGCAAAATACCTCATGATACAGGGAACTGCTTCGCACGTGGGCAAGAGCACTCTGGTAACCGCACTTTGCAAAATCTTCGCAGCCAGAGGGATCAGAGTGGCGCCTTTCAAAGCACAGAATATGAGCCTCAATTCTTGGGTAACCAAGGATGGAGGGGAGATTGGAATTGCTCAAGCTATACAGGCAAGAGCCGCTGGAGTGGAACCAGAGGTGGACATGAATCCAGTGCTGCTTAAACCCAAAGGCGATATGATTTCACAGGTGGTAGTGCTTGGGAAGCCTTATGGTGATCGAAAAGCCGGGGAGTATTATCATGATACTGCTGAGATGATGGAGATAGTAAGAGCTGCTTTAAATAGACTCAGCAGGAAATTTGAATTGATAATCATAGAAGGCGCAGGCGGCACTGCTGAGATCAACCTCTACGATAGAGATATTGTAAATATGCGGGTTGCGAAGCTTGTAAAAGCGCCTGTAATTTTAGTTGGCGATATCGAGCGCGGCGGAGTTTTTGCTAGTCTCTATGGCAGCTGGGCTTTGCTTGGAAAGGATGAAAGAAAACTCATTAAAGGATTTATCATCAATAAATTTAGAGGCGACATCAAGATCCTAGAACCTGGACTGAGGCAGCTTGAAAGTCTGACAGGCATTAAAGTTCTAGGCGTAATTCCCTACTCAAATATAGATATTCCATCTGAAGACTCAGTATCGCTTGGGGATAAAAATAGGAGAGAGAGGAAATCGCCCATTGAAATTGCAGTTATAAAATTGCCCAGAATTTCAAATTTCACAGATTTCGAGCCGCTTGAAAAAGAAGTAAGTGTGCGCTACGTTGACTTAAATGAAGATCTCGGCAATCCAGATGCAATAATTATTCCAGGCACTAAAAATACCATAGCTGATTTGCAAGCTCTGCGAGATGCGAAAATGGATGAGCAAATTTTGAGTT
>JBBIOZ010000086.1:0-3060 GCA_037443105.1 Methanocellales archaeon | reverse complement strand
CGATGAAGCAATCGAAGGCGATAAAAAAGTAACAGTTCGCGGTCTTGGCCTGCTGCAAGCTGTAACCAAATTCGAGCGCTATGAAAAACAAACAAAGCAGGTGCGCAAAAAGGTCTCCGGCTGGGGACCAATTTTAAGTCCAATCAAAGGGAGATTCATCCACGGTTATGAAATACATATGGGGGTAACGGAAACAGATGCGCGAAGGCATATATTTGGCAGCGATGGCTGCATTGACGACACTGGATTGATTTTCGGGACATATCTTCACGGTTTATTTGAAAATGAAAACTTCAGACTCGCCTTTCTGCAATACCTTCAGGAGCGGAAGGGATGCAGCGATATTGGCAATTTTGGGAATAAAAAAGAGAGAGATCCCTATAAAGCGCTTGCAGATTTGGTGGAGCGCAGTATAGATATAAACCAAGTCTTCAAAATAGCAGGGATAACCTCGAGATGAAGGGATTCATGATCACTGGCACCACCAAGCAAAGAACAGCAATTGCACTTACATTAATAGCAGCGCTTTAAAAAAGGAGTATAGAGTGATTCCATTTAAAACATGGGCAGGGAGTTAGATATATTTATTCTAGGAAAAAGGATGAGTTCGACTTCGCAGTGGTTGAAGGAGATATGAGTAGTAGGGAGGCGGCTGGAATTTTGAATTTGCCAGTGATACGCGTCATTGAGAGCGATGAAGTGCTTCAAATTATCGCAGGGAGAACTTTACTTGGCAAAGTACCGCGCCTCCCAGAGATCGAGATCAAGAGAAAGCTGCTCGCTGGAATTAAATCTGAAAAACTAGCCTAGAATTAGAAGAGTTGCTTGAAATCGAGAAATTCATGGATAGAATAATCAAGCTATCCAGAGTTATATGCTGAACAGCTCTCAAGGAATAAGCATGCTTCGAAGTATTAAAAAAGCTGCAGAGGGAGGCATGCCAGTATATGGGGAGTGCGGTGGATTGATATATCTTTCTCGATGGGTTGAAATTAAAAACATGAGATATGAAATGGCAGGCGTTGTGCCTCTAGTTATTAAGATGCAGCAGAAACTTGCGAGCTACGCTGAGCTAAGAGCTAGGGAAAACTGCATAATTGCAGATAAAGGCGATATCTTAAGAGGCCACGAATATCATTACTCCCGTGCATATGTGGATAGCGATGTAAAATTCACATTCGAAGTAAAACGCGGAGAGGGAATTGCTCAAAAGAAAGATGGAATAATGTTTCTTGCTCAATACACTCATATTCACACCCTTGCTCATCCCAAATTTTTCGAAAGATTTTGTGAAGCCGTGCTCAATATGCTCGAGCCAGCTTCTTTGCCAGCAACACCGCAGCTGCTGTACAGCCGAAAGTGGAAACTATGGTGATGTTTCTGATTAAATCTAAAAATGAGACTGGAATGTAGGGGTATGTATTTAGATAATAATCAGCATAATCATTAAGCAGAAACCAGAGAAGCACCGCAAATATCTGCCATTTTTTGGTTCCCGCTTCTGGCAAGATTAAAATCGATTCCACTGCCATGCCAATGTGAAGGAGAAAAAGAGAAGCATAAAGAGGGAAATTATAGCTGAGGAAATAATCACGGTATAAAGCAATAACGAATATGGTCCAGAATCCATATTTCATTAAGCCAGTTGCAGTTATAAGGCTGAAAAGATGATTTTTCCTGCCGGTTAATCTCACGGAGTACCAGACTATGAAAAGCAGAGTATAAAGCGGGCAGTCCGGGATGAAGATCCACAGCCAAGGCTCGCTATCTGCCAGCTGATAGCGATAGTAATAGAATCCAAATGCAGTTCCACCTGCATTTATAATTGCAATAATTAACAGTGCTTTTCCAGATGCAAGCTTCTTCCAGAGGTTCATCTTTTAATCTCCCTAGCCGGTACTCCACCTGCGAAGCAATTTGGAGGCAGGTCTCGATTCACCAGAGACATAGCTGATACTGCAGCGCCATCTCCAATTTCAATTCCAGGTAAAATGGTTACATTTGCACCTATGAGTACATTTCTGCCGATTTTCACCTCCCCAACGCGAAGTTCATTCATCAAAAACTCATGTGCAAGGATTACCGAGTTATAGCCAATTATGCTATTTTCACCTATTTCAATGAGTTCAGGAAAGAAGATATCAAACATTGCACCTAAACCTATAGCTACATTTCTGCCGACTTTAATCCCGATAGAGCGATAGAGCAAATTCTTGAGCCTGAGCGAGGGCGTGAAGCGGCAGATGTAGATCACAAGAAAGTTTACAGCCACTCGAATGGGATTTTTTACTTTATGCCAGTACCAGAGTGAATTAACCCCGCCATCGAATTTATAGCTTTTCAAGCGCCTTTTTGCATGCATAAATTTAAAAGATATTCACTGGCAATTAGCTTTTTCCCACGTCGCGAACTTTACAGCTCTTATTTTTAACCGCAAGCTATTTTATATAAAATATAAATTTGAAGTATGTGAAAAATAGTATTATATTTGCTTTCATAACCCTCTTAATCATCCCAGCGATATTGGCAAGCGCCCAAAGTTCAGAGGTTAAAATTACTGATTTTTTTTCCAACATTGATGGTTGTGATGTCACAATTCAAGGTCAAAGTAAAGTGAGAAATTTGAGCCTCAATTTTGAGCTATTATTTGAAGGCAAAATCATTGACTCGAAGTATATAGAGGTTGAATCAATAGAGGCCAATAAATATTATACTTATTTCATAAGCTGGAATAGCAAAAAAGAGGAGGGCGCGTATACTGCTCGAGTGGAGTTAAGAAAAGGTAATTATGCAACGGTGGCTCATTTTAACTTTACATACGGTCGCGCTGCTTTACCTCGATTGCACGTTACAGATTTCCTTGCAGACTCAACCGGTGTATATTTATTAGTTAGACCATTTGAGCCAGTGATGGTTGATGCATACTTCCATCTCATTGATGGCAATAGATCGATTTACAGTGTGGAAGAAAAAAACCTTGCAATCATTGAGCCCCAGAACTTAAATAAGAACTGGGGAATAATTCTCGAAAACAACAAGCAATATGCTGCAAGGGTAAAG
>JBBIOZ010000085.1:0-6238 GCA_037443105.1 Methanocellales archaeon | reverse complement strand
ATTCCCATGAGGATTTCAAGCACGTGCTTCTCCAGCGAGCTAAGATTCAATGATTCCAGAGGTGTTTCCTCCAATTCTACTTCGAATGCAAGTGGATCTATTGGCTTTGCAATGGGCGTTTCCAGTATATGTTCGAGTTTAATTGCTGCATCAATTGTGGCATCCATGCCTTCTTCATATTTGCGAATTGTTCTCCTAGAAACACCCATTAAACTTGCAAGTTCCCCACGCGAGAGCTGTTTCTTCATTCTGGTCTCTCGCAATTCTTCGCCATCTATGCTGACATACAGCCCGCCTGGTGCTGCGTACACCAGCGGGGGAATTCCCTCTATGAAGTACTCGCTCAGCGTTTCCCAGTTAATCGCTGGTATTCCATATCTAAGGTATACTGCACCTGTTTCCAGCCTGTGATTGCTGGTTCTCTCGCCTATGATGAGGGGATGTGCAAGTAGATACACGGCTAGTTTTTTAATCTCCAAAGCCGCTTCCTCTGATAATCCATCTATATTTGAAAGTACCTTAAGCAGTAGCAGCAGGTCTCCTCTTCTCGCCGCTAGGTCGAAGCTCGATGGTCTTACATCGCATCTTTCTGAGGTTACGAAGCCTGCTTTATTCAATATATTTACCACTCTTTCAAATAGTCGTTCCCGCATGCTACTTCTTTTACTTTTATATACTATCGCTGGTATATATTTTTGCTCTTTTTTGCTTTCAGCTGAGCTCTGAAATTATCAGGAATGATAATCAGCATTGATAATTATTTCATTAACTTTATAAAATATATTTTTCATAAATCTGTAACAATGATAAACATTCAAGGCAGTGAACAAAAGATTCCAAGTTTTCTTGAGCTAAGGCGCATTGAACTCCTCAAAGCTCTAGATCTCGATGATAAGCAAGTCCTTGAATTAAGCAGCAACTATACACCGGTTTCCACTTGCCAATCCCCAGAATATGATGCAGCAATAATATACTCAGCACTCTGCACCATTCAGACTAATTTGCTCGCGGGCCTCAGAAGTTGCATTCGAGAGAGATTAATCATAGTGGAAGACCTGCCTGTAAATCAATTTGCTGCGAAAGAACTTGAAATAAAGAGAAAGATATTTCCTAACTATGCTATTAATCTGCAGAAGCTAATAAAGCAGCTTGAGCACACTGGATTTAAAATGGTGGAGAAAAAAATATGGAAATCTCAAATTCCACTCTCAGAAGACGAGGTCGCTGTGGAGATCAGGATTTTGAATAGAATAGCGCTTGAGAGAAAGATAGACTTAAGTGAAGAACTTCAAGAGCTAATCGCAATTTACCGCATCTCGAACCCGGTTTTCAAGGTATTTGCAATTTACAGCTTTCTCATTTAATACCCCAGTCTAGAAGTCTTTTCTCGCCTTCGATTTTCTTAATATCCGTTATATCCTGCGTTACTTCCAGCGTTCCCAGATATTTTCCAGCTTTATCTCTAACTGCAAAATATCGAATGTATATCAAGCTCTCCCCTCTCCTGATCCAGAACTCAGCTGAGTCTTTTTTCCCAGCTTTGAAGGCTTCCAAGATTTCATTTACCACGTGAACGCTTTTCTGTGGATGGCATAACTGCACTTTTCTCCCGAGTATAGCCTTTGTGCGAACAAAAATTCTCTTCTCAGCTTTGCTGAAATATTTAACAGCATCTTCCCTGTCAACAAATGTTAAGTCCACTGGCAGGGTGTTGAGAATAGCCTCAGCCTCTTCCTTTGAAAGCGAGCCTGTTTCAAATTGAAGTAGCTCAGGTGGCGCAGCCAATGGCTTCTCAACTCGCTTCTCTACTGGAAGCGGTGCTGTTAAGTGTTTGGGCGTGAAGCTAGGATACCCAATTTCATCAAATTCTCTTCTGATATCCATCCATTCCTGCTCCGTGACCACTCGCATTGCAGCTGGGAAGAGAATGTTATTCTCCTTAAATATATGACCTGAAAGCAAGCTATTTAAAGCGCTTGAGTTATTAGCAAGGTGCTTTTTAAAAACCTCAAGATTCATCGTATTGTAGCTTTCAATTAAATCGCGAAGTCCCTTCTTTTTCTCCCTCAGCTGATTATGCTCCATCCACATAATCGCAGGGGGCTCTGTAATTCCATGTTTCTCCAAAACTGGGAATAATACATTTTCCTCCCTCAGATAATGCTTTTCAGCATCCAGAAGATCTGCTGCTATTTGCTTCAGCTGCGATACCTCAGGTGTTTGCTCAGCAGCAATGCTATTTAATTTCTCCTGCAGCTCTAATAGAATTTTATGTTCCTCCATAAGAATCTTAATTGGGTGCCCGTGAGGCACTTCGATTTTTTGTGTCTCCAGCTGCTCTTTAAAAACAGCTAAATGAACATCGCATAACCTGCGGATTTCCTCTCTAGATACACCCTCTCTTATGAGTTCCTCCTCCATTCTTGCGATTTCCAAGGGAGTTGTGCTTTCTAAAACTTGTTTGAATCTTTCTTTAACTTCCGCTAGTGCTACCCCTGCGTGTAATTGCTTGATCAATTCCTTCAGCATTTTTTTCTTCTCCATCATGGCTTTTCCTCCTTAATTTTTCTGGCAAGTGTCCTAGCTAGCTTCACTATTTCATCAATGGCTTTTTCGGTTGGCGGACCATTTATTTCTATTGCTCCAGCAACTTCGATTTTCAATGGGGCTAGGATTTCTTGGATCTGCTTCACCGCACCACCGCCCCAGCCATATGAACTTAGAATGGCTCCGAATTTCGCAGGTGGACGCAATACTCTTACTAGATAGCTGACATAAAGCGCAAGTGGATGCGCGCCGCCTAGAACCGCTGGTGTGCCTATTACAATAGCTCTGGAATCTGCGAGGTCTCTTGCTATATCACCTATATCTGCATAGGTCAAGTTATAAAGCGAGATCTCAATATTCTCAGAAGCGAGGGTCTCTGCAAGTGGTTGAATCATTTTCTCAGTGCTATTCCACATTGTTACATAGACTATTGTAGCCTTTGGCTTGGTTTCTCCAGCCGCCCATTTAGCATAGGCCTCTAAGATCATCCGTGGATTTCTATATACCGGTCCATGGCTTGGTGCTATTAATTTGATTTCCAGATTCTTTATTTTTTCCAATCCCTTTTGAGCCATGCTCCTGAATGGCATCATTATCTCGCTGAAGTATCGCTGAGCGTGAATTTTGAGATCTTCCACCTCATCATCATAAATTGCCCTTGCAATATGCGATCCGAAGAAATCGCATGGAAATAATATTTTATCCTCCACCAAATATGTGAACATAGTCTCCGGCCAGTGAAGCATGGGTGCTTCAATAAACCTGAGAATTTTACCTCCTAAGTCGATTGCTTCACCATCGCCAGCTATTTTTATTCTCTCCTCGGGTATCTTATAGTATATCTGAGCCATTTTCGCCCCTTTCTCGGTTGCAATTAACTCTGCTTTCTCGCTCAGCCTAAATATTTGGGGAATTGCTCCCGCGTGGTCGGGCTCAGCGTGATTCATAATTACATAGTCCAATTTTTCTATATCTGCAATTTGCTTGATTTTCTCCACAAGCTCGCCTTCGAAGCCGGGGTTTACTGTATCAATGAGAGCTCTTTTCCTTTCGCCGATTACTAAATATGCATTGTAAGAAGTTCCACTTGGCAGTGGAATTAAAGCATCGAACAATCTGCGATTCCAGTCTTTAACACCAACCCAGTATACCTTTTCAGAAATCTCCACAGCATTTCGCCAGTTCATTTTCCCACGCTCAGAATTTTATTTGAAGGAAAGGATATAAGGTTAACCTTGGTGCGAGTTTTCAGCCTCTATGTTTACCATTCAACTACTTGGGGTCAACGTGAATTACGCAATACTCGCAACCTGTCACGCGGCTAACTTTTTCTCTTCTCGTGGGATGTGCCTTGATATCTGTAATTAGGGCTGCTATAAGCCCAATTATGTGTAGATTTATGTTCTGGAATTCACCGGCCTGAAAGAACTTTGGAATTGCTTCTAAAATGTTTCAGGACTATGAAAGAAATCAAAATTGTGGCTGAAACAAGTGCTGCGACATTTAAAGTCTATTCTAATATTTTTCCTGTCTCGCTGTGGAACTCTATTCCATAATCTTTTTTTCTAATTTCGGATTGAAATTTTTTTGATAGAAGCACTTCAACAAACCTTTTGATCTTCTCTTTATTTGCATTTTCTTTCAAAGCCACAAAATCGAACGCTTCTCTCTGCAGCGGTATAAAATCCAAGTTGAAAGCATTTGCAGAGGCTTTTATTCCAAGTCCTGCGTCCGCTTTACCGTAAATTATCGCAGTTGCTACTTCCAGATGTGAATTGGCCTCGCTGCCATAACCTCTGATATTTCTTACAGCGTGTTTAAAAGCAATCCTCTTATCTAAAGCAAGCTTTTCCACTAGGGCATCTAATAGCAATCTTGTCCCCGAGCCCCTGTTTCTGTTGATAAACGTAACCTCTTTCCTGAGCAAATCCTCAATTGAATAAATTTTTTTCGGGTTCCCTTTCCTAACAATGAGGCCCTGCTCCCTGAAATAACCCTTGATTAAAGCAAGCTTTTTACCGAATTTATTATTTTTAAGCAGGAACTCGTTATAGCTGTTGCTTTCTTTATCAAAAATATGAACCCCTGATACATCCGCAATTTTCTTCAGGACTAGCTTTAAACCATTTTCCGAGCCTATAGTTGCATATTCAATGAAGAATTTTTCATATCTCTCTTCGATCATTTTAATCAAAATCTCAAGCGCAGGGCAGTGGCTGCCCATTACGTTCAAATCAGGCTTAAGGAGATCTTGTGTACCTGAAAATTGCTTCAACTTTCTTTCAGCCAACAGATATTTCTGAAGCAGCACTTCTCCCTCCAGAGTCAGCCTAGCGCTGCCACCTCCAACTCCTCCGAGAACTCTGTCCACCACCTTAAATCCAAAAGCTTTTTCAAGCCCGCTGATTTTCATCCAAGCGAGTCTGTAGTCCAATCCAACATGCTTGGCAGCCATTGAGATAGAACCAAACCTCTTAACTGCTTCAAGTAGCCTAGCACCATCCTCCTCCAGCACATATCGCAAGTTTCTGGTCTCGAGAACTATTCTGCATTTTGGCTTAAGATCTGCTTTAAACCTCAGCCTTCTCTCTATTTCATCCAACAAGCTCACCCCTGATGAAGCTTACTGTCCTCGCATCCCGGGGATTGCTGAAGAACTCCCTAGCTTCATTTTCCTCAACTACGGCTCCATTTATGAGCAGAGCAACTCTATCTGCAAGGCGCATTGCTTCAAACATATTGTGGGTCGTGAATATGCCTATGCTCTTCTCATTTTTCACATAATCTCTAACAATATTCTCAATAAGAAGCGTATTTGCAGGATCTAGGTTTGCCGTTGGCTCATCAAGCAAAAGCACCTCTGGCTTTAGAGCCAATGCTCTCGCAAGACATAGCCTCTGAGCTTCGCCACCAGAAAGAGTATATGCATGCCTGTTTTTATAATCAAAAAGATTTACTAGCTTGAGAGCTTCAAAGGTTTTTGTTTTAATTAAATCTTTCTTTACACCTTTGATCTTTAAACCTATTGCTATGTTTTCATAAACAGTTGTGTTGTATAATATCGGCTGTTGAAAAACCATTGTCATTTTCTTTCTCCAGACAGCTTTCTCTTCGGCTTTAAGCTTACATATGTTAACGTTATTGAAGTAAATTTCTCCCCTATCTGGCTCATCGAGCAAATCAATTATCCTCAATATTGTTGTCTTCCCGGAACCATTTGGTCCTATTAAGTAGAATATCTCCCCCTTTTTTGCTTCAAAAGAAACGCCATTAAGCACTTTTTTCCCTCCAAAGCTTTTCTGTATATTGCTTACCTTGAGCATTTTTAATCACCAAACTTTGGAAGCTTAATTCTTTTAGTATTTGGCCTAGATTTTCTCTGCAGATATGTCAAGAATAGATTTACAAGAAAGGCTGTTATGAGTAGGATTATCCCTAGGCTTATTGCCAGTTCAAACTCCCCCATGTTAGTGTAGAGCACTATGGCAGTGGTTAAAGCTCTAGTGAAGTATCTTATGTTTCCACCGACGAGCATTATTGCACCCACTTCTGAAATAGCCCCTCCGAAAGCTGCAACTATGCTTGCTAGAATTCCAACTCTCGCTTCCTTAACAACAATCCAAAGCAGCTGTGCTTTATTGGCACCCAGCGATATGGTGTATTCAATCAGCTTCTCTGGCACAGCTGATAT
>JBBIOZ010000084.1:0-6321 GCA_037443105.1 Methanocellales archaeon | reverse complement strand
ATAGAGGCTCTGCTACATAGATATTATCCTTGGATCTTGAAATTTTTACCCGCACTCTGCTGCCTATTTGCCTATCTATGTTAATAACTTGAATCACTCTATCCCTTGCTACCGCAAGCATTTCACCACGCATCCTCCCTCGCTCCACAAGCTTAACATCCAAAATTTCTCCATTTCTAAAAACCTTTTTCAAAGCCGGGCGTTTGTGGATTCCAAAATCCTCTTTCTTTAAAATTAGCTTTACCCCATACTTTAACTCCAGCTTGCGAAGAGCTGAGTAAAATTGTTTGAAGGTTTGAATTTTAATTTTCTTAGGCCTTCTACCCATTGGATACTTAATATACTTCTGCACCCCAAATGCTGGAAAGTTTTTACCAGCTCCAACTTCAAGTCCAAATTCAATTATACGCTCAATCTCACTATCATTCCAATTTGGAACCCAAACTGGGGCTAAAAGGAGATCGATTTTACTCCTCGCGATTTCAACTGCAATTTGCTTTACATGCTCTAAATCATAGCTATTTGTTCCAGCAAGCACTCTTGCTAGCTTCTCATCCATAGAGTTAATTGAAAGATTCAGCCTGCTTAATTTACCCTCAACTTTTTTAAGAAAATCCCTTGTAAGAGGCACACCATTTGTCTGAGCAGAAATCACCTCTACACCTTTAATCTTAGCGAGTTTATCTATCAGCTCATCCATATAAGGATAAAGAAAAGGCTCCCCCTGGCCATCGATATGCGCCTCGATCTTACTTGCACCCTTAAGATCCACCAGCTTCTTAAATTCCTCAATGAGATAGTCAACATCCACGATATAGTCGGTTACACGCGTTCTACTCCTTCCCTCATCCACTGAGCAGAAAATGCAATTCAAATTGCAGCCTGAGATTGGTCTAACTTGAATAACATTCGTACCTCTATCTATTAAGCCAAAAGCAGTATGGCCTATAAGCGGGATACCGCTTTCTTTAGTTACATAGACAAGCTCACGCTGGGTTATATGATGCCTCAAACTTTTAGGCGCAAGCCTAGAAAGAATCTCCTCTTGATCGTGCCTCTTGCTCATCTGCCTGTAAAGCTTCTTGTTAATTCTAATATCAATGGTATTCCTTAGAACAAATACAATGTCACTGCCATCCTCATAGGACTCTATAATATCTTCCACATCAAACTTTTTTAGCAGTGCAGTATAAAAATAGTTTGGATGAAGATCGAGAGAGCTGCAATACTAGATTGCTATGTTGATGAGCCAGCTTGCTTGGGAGTCCCTCCCTACATAGCCCCATATCCTCGATATATCGCAGGTGTACTCTTGAAGCATGGGTGCGAGGTGTTTTATCGCACGGTGGATCAGCTGAGGAGAGATTTAGATTTATACTCACTGTTGAATAAAATGGATATCGTTGTAATAATCGCAGGCGTCACCGTGCCAGGAAAATATCTAGGAGGCACGCCTGCCACACTTAGCGAGATAAAGAAAATTGCCTCAAAAATAAAAACATTTAAAGTGCTAGGTGGCCCAGCTGCTAGATTTGGAAGCGGAGTGGAGGGAGGCAAAAAGGCTGAGCGCGTTGAAAGCTTGAAATCGGAATTTGAGATTATTGCATATGGAGATGTGGAAGCAGTAATCAGCGAATTAATAACTTCAAGCCCTGAAAAAGTTGATGTATATAGAACGAGGACCAGCGCTGACCTGCGGGAGATCGCAATTGCAGGAGCGGAAATCGTAAAGCAGCATCAGGACTACCCCAATACAATGGCAGAAATTGAGACCTGCCGCGGATGCTATCGAGCTTGCTGCAGCTTCTGCATCGAGCAATTCTATGGCAAGCCGGATTACCGCGCTGTTGAAGACATCGTAGCAGAAGTTGAAGCCCTTTACAGAGCTGGAATAAGGCATTTTCGAATCGGCAGGCAGCCAGATTTATTTGCCTATCAATCCTTCGAAACAGATGGGGAGTTCCCGAGGCCAAATCCCCAGGCAATTGAAAGGCTATATAAAGGGATAAGAAGTGCAGCTCCGGAGCTGAAGGTGCTTCATATGGATAATGCCAACCCTGGGCTTATAAGCGCATATCCAGAAGAAGCAAGGAAGATAGCCAAGATAATAGTGAAATATCACACCTCAGGCGATGTTGCAGCATTAGGAATTGAAAGCGCGGATCCGCGAGTCATCAAAGCAAATAAGCTTAAAGCCATGCCTGAAGATTCCCTTAAAGCCATTGAAATAATCAATGAGGTTGGAGCTAGGCACGGTAAAAGCGGACTGCCAGAGCTACTACCGGGGATAAACTTCGTCTATGGTTTGATTGGCGAGACCAAGGAGACCTTCGAGCTTAACTATCAATTCCTTCGAGAAGTAATGGATAGAAAACTGCTTGTGAGGAGAATTAATATCCGCCAAGTGATGCCATTCGAGGGCACAAAGATGGGGGAAGTGGGGGATTCCATAGCTAGAAAGCACAAAGCACTGTTTCACTACTGGAAAAAGCGCATTCGAGAAGAAATTGATCACCGAATGATTCAGCGCGTTGTGCCAATTGGAACCATACTCCGCGATGTTCGAACCGAGGTTCACGATGGAAACTTGACCTATGGCAGGCAGATGGGAAGCTATCCAGTGCTTGTGGGCATACCTTTGAAACTCGAACTGAATAAATTCATTGATGTAAAAGTAGTTGCCCACGGCTATAGATCTATAACAGCACTGCCATATCCACTCAAAGTAAACAGCGCTTCCCTGGAACTCTTAAGCTACATCCCGGGTATTGGGAGGAAAAGAGCAGCTAGAATTATTTTAAACAGACCTTTCAAAAGCGAAGCGGAATTTCTAAACTGCTTCGATGATCGAGAAATCGGAAGAAAGGCACTGGGATATGTCAAAATATAGCGCTGAGAAATGTAGATAAATAGAGCGAGCGAGGGTAGATGCAAAAGCACCTTTAACTAAAGCTAATAATATATGATAAAAATTTATGGCTTGGGAGTTAAAATTTCCTTTGCGAGAAACATAAATGCATCTCCACCTGCGTGGTAGATAGGATCTGCTTTTTCCATATCAAAGCTTTCATTGAAGATGCCTTTATCAGCACTAGCAGCCACCACTTCACCTATGAACAAAGTGTGATCGCCTATGGTAAGCTGCTGCGTTACCCTGCACTCAAGATGGGCAATGCATTCTTTTATCAAAGGTGGCTTGATTTTCCTCGCAGGAATGGGGGTTAACTTGCTCTGCTTGAACTTATCAACATTGCGCCCTGAAACTCTTCCACAGTAAAGAGTTTGCTTCACTATATCTCTAGTTGGAATATTAATTGCAAACTCCCTAGTCTCAGCAATTAAACCATGAGAATAGCGAGATGGAGCAACGCTAATTCCAACAACCGCTGGCTTCATAGAAATCGGCATCGACCAAGCTAGGGTAATGATATTCGGCCTTCCATTTTTATCAATACAAGTAACCAAAATGGTATTCCTAGGATGGAGCAGGCGATAGATAAAGCTTGTCACTTCCTCCTTTTCCTTCATAGAATCACCATATTCGTTTACATTTACACAAAAGTAAACTTTTTCGTTCTAAATCAGCTAGATATAAATGGGTAAAAACTTGGATGCAGTGGCTGGCATTGACCTAGCAGCTAAGGAGCAAAATAATACGGGCGTTTGTATTTTAAGCACTAGAGCAAGCTTAAAACTTGTCAGAGGAGATGAAGCTCTTATATGGGAAATTAAAAATGCGAAGCCTGAGGTAGTAGCTATCGATGCTCCTTTAACACTTCCAAAGGGCAGATGCTGCCTCAAGCAAGATTGCAAATGCAGAACTCAAGGAGCTAATCTGAGACTGGCCGATAAAGAGCTGATTTCAAGAGGCTACAGAGTCTTCCCCCCTGCATTTGCTTGGATGAAGAATTTAACAGAGCGAGGGGTGAGACTTAGCAGGCTGCTAGGGAGATATAGCTATAGAGTAATTGAGGTTCATCCACGCACTTCGCTTTTAGCATTGAAGTGGAAGGAAGCAGATGTCTATGAATATCTCAAGAGAGAGGGCTATGGAGAAGTAAAAACCAAGAACAAACATGAATTCGATGCCTTGATATGTGCCATAACTGCTTTACTATATCTCAAAGGGGAAACCATTCAAGTTGGAAGTATGGAGGAGGGACAAATAGTGGTCCCGAGGGGGTAATTATGCTTTCTTTTTAACCTTTCTTTTTAACCTCTATATCCAAAACTCCTTTTTTCAATGTGTACTTCAAAGAACGTGGATCGAACGATTCAAGTTTAGGCAATCCAAAACCAACATAGGAGCCATTTTTTCTATAGATGGTAACCACCTCTCTTCCTATATCTATTCTCTCAACATCCTCCTCCTCAACATCGACCTCTTTAGTAATGTAATATCTATCCCCCGCGTCAATTATCTCCAAATCGCTAGGCTTTTGAGTTCTAATAGTGGCAGCTGTATCCCGCGTGTTCATATATTGCTTTAAAACTTCCTGAAGTTTATCGAAATCGATCCGCGCAGGCCTGCTGCCCATATCAATTTTAATTCCTATTCCCTCGCGCGCGGGGAAAACTTCGACCTTCACCTCTGCATCTGGAAAGATTTTCTTGAGCATATCATTCAAGTCCTTATTTAAATGTTCTATCTCATCATCCCACTTCTTCATTTCAGCCTCATATAAGATTTATTGCACTTAATTAGATTATGGCATTATATTTTAATATACATTTTTACTTAATATATTTTGTATGCAAATGGAAAATGAAGTTAGCTATCGTTGGCCGCTTGAAACTCTCCGCGGGTGGTATGTAGCGCCAGTTGGGGGTTACTCTCGCGAGCTCTCTTTGAATGAAATAGGGATAAATAAACACGCACTGTTTCAAAATACTGAACTACGTCCATATTTAGATAGAGTGATTATTTCAAAACTCAAGGGAGGCGGGATTTTACCACTTTTCATGCGAGAGCAGTTTCTCGTTGTACCTCTAACAGAAGCATATCCTGAAGCATACTCTAAATCCCGCTCAGGCGAGGTGGTTCTACCTGCGAGGAAGAAGGGTGGATTGATAGAGCTTAAGGTCGGTGAAGAAATCATCATCAACAGCGCCATCAACGATTTACCTCCCAAGTGGATGAATAAATTAAGGAAGCATTTGATATCCTAAGTTAAATTTTTGGCTGAAAAAATATTTTTTTCTGGCTTTGAGTTGAATTTGGCCATTATTATGGTCCCGCTGCTTCTTCGATGAGAGAGAGCTAAGGTTTTTCTCAATAACTCAAATAATGTCAGCTACTAGAGTTTAAGGTTAATTCACACCACAATTGATAGGCCTCCTCATAGCCCTTTTCCAATATAAGATCTGTGAATTTCAAATGCATAGCGATTAATTTCTCCGCCACCTCTCGAGATACTTCTCCTTTGCATCTCACCTTTCTTTTTATTTCCACTCTAAGTTTATCCAGAGGAGCGGCTGAGATGTCCAGCTTGATCAATTCAACCTTATGTCCCAATTTCTCCAGAGAAAATTTCAATTCCTCAGCATCGGAGCCAGCTATGCAAGCATTCCTAGCCATAGCTTTAGCTGAAAGCAGATATGCCTCTCTGCATATAGCTTCCTCTGAGAATATTGCTTCATCCATAAGCAGTTTTAGCCATTCTTCAACTTTGATGCCTTGCAATTTGCTTCTCAAAGTGAGAAGCAGGATTCGAGTGGTGAAATCTTGTGAAAAAGACCAATCTAAATCAGCCTTATAGCAGCAGATCTCTAGAGTTCGCTTTCTCTTGGATAAACTCTTTAAATATTCAAACAGCGGCTGCATTGCTTTAATTAACTGGGAATCCTCTGGCTCTCGAAGAATATTCTGTTTTAATAGCACTTCTCTATCTAACCGCCTTAATTTAATGTAACTTTCAACTGCAAGCGGAAGTGGGAGGAAAATGCAGTCATAATCCTTTTCAGCCATCCAATCAGCAGCCTTTTTATATGAGCTTTTCAGATCAATTACAGCAAGCAAGTCAAAGAAAGCCATATAGCTAGGGAGAGGGAAAAAATAGCTCCTATCTCTCCTCTACTTTCACTTCTCTGATCGCTGGTTTCACTAATTCTTCAACCCCCACTACCGGATATACCTTAATCGTGTCTCTTGAGAACATAACTATAACTCTGGAGGCAGCCCCACTTGCATGCGCCACCGTATCTGGAATATCCCGAGGGGAGTGACAGGTACCAGCCACATATATCCCAGTTTCAGCTGTCTCCAAAGGCCTTAACTTTGGATGAGCTTCGGTTAGGAAGCCATATTCGTCTGTGGCTATT
>JBBIOZ010000083.1:0-6362 GCA_037443105.1 Methanocellales archaeon | reverse complement strand
TTCTTCTTTCGAGGCTGCTATCACAGGTGTTTCCACAGCAGCTTTTGAATCGGAGATCAATTGCTTTTCATGTGTTTCTTTTGCAGTTGCATCTATCTGAAGCTGGCTGAGCAGCGATCGAATCTCATCCGGACTCCTTTTGACAGCGGTTCTCTCCTTCTCCACAGAACTCCCCCAGTTCGCATATTAATGATAATTAATTTAATGTATAAATATTTTGCTGATAATGATAATAATAAAGTAAAAATTTGCTAAATTAACAAAAAAATAGAAAATTGTTTGAAAATTTTTCTTTTGTTTCAAAGTGAAAAAAAATGAATATAGAGGAGGAGTAAGTATTAACGATGCTTGAAGAGAATAGATTTAACTTGACAGCTGTACTCATAACTGGAGTTCTAGGCTTAATAGCTGTTTCGCTGCTTTCCTATTTCTATAAAGTTGAGTTCCTAGCGCAGATGGGCTTTATAGCACTCACCCAATTCTTCGTGGGCAGAGAGGTAGCAATGATCTCAGGTGCAGCTCAAGGCATACCTCTTGCAACTATGATAATCGGCAGTGCAGTAGAGGATGTTTTCGTACTCTTCATGGGCTATCCCATATTCGTAATGTTCCACAGCAAGCTTAAAAGAACGCGCTTGCTCTCGGAATCGATAAAGCGATTGGAGAAAGTGCAGCAAGAGAAAGACAACCCTGTGAGGAAATATGGCTTGATCGGAATCTTCGTGCTATGCTTCGTACCACTTCAAGTGACCGGGGCTTTAACTGCAGCTTGCATTGCCAAGCTCTTTGGGTTCAAGATGAATCAAATATTTCCCATAGTACTTGTGGCCTCTCTTTCCTCATCTGTGATATGGGCTGTAACAGTTAGTCTAGCAGTGGATTTGATAAAATTGGTCTACGCTGAGGCGCCTTATCTTGCCATAGTAGTCGCCATATTGCTTCTCCTCGCCTATATATACCTCCGCCATAGGATAAAAGCCCCCTAGGGCGCTACTGGATATGAACCCAGCACCTTTAGCTTATCCACCATTTCCCTAGCTTCCTCAAGCGCTTCTGCAATAGTTCGGTCTTTTATATGCCCCTCGAAATCTATGAAGAATAAATAGTCGCCTAGCGCTTTTTTACTTGGACGAGACTCAATCTTCGTTAGATTTATATTGCGCTTTGCAAATATGCCTAAAAATGCATGTAGCGCTCCAGGGCGATTCTCTTTTAAATGCACCATAATTGAGGTTTTATTCCTCCTACCTGGGTTAGGAATTTTTGTAGCTAGCACCGCGAAGCGAGTGTAATTTTCCCTCTCATCTTGGATCTCCCGCATTAAAACATTCAACCCATACCTCCGCGCAGCTTCCTCTGAAGCCACAGCTGCCATTTCCTCAAATTCCATTGCTAATTTAGCAGCGTGCGCTGTACTCCCAACAGCTCTTAACTCTACATTGGGAAATTTCATTTTCAAAAACTTGCTGCACTGTGCCAGTGCTTGAGGGTGGGAGAGGATAACCTTGATATTCGAAGGCTTGCCTTTGGAAAGCAAGCAGTGATTAATAGGAATAACAACTTCACCAGCAATCTTTAAATCAAACTCAAGCAGCAGGTTCAAAGTAGCGATCACAGATCCCTCTAGGGAATTCTCGATAGGTACAATTGCGAAGTCGATCTTCCCTTCCTTTACCTCCTTAAATATCCCTGGGATATCATCGAAATACCTCAGCCTTGCTTTACTCCTCCACAGTCTAGCTGCTTTCTCAGAAAATGTACCTTCAGGGCCTAATATGCCTATAGTAATGGTCATGGTATTATTTGATCTAATTATTTTATACAAATAATTATTTTATATCTACAAATGATTATTTTGATATTTTATAACCTATTTTTCAGAAAGTTTAAAAAGTAATGATGCAGACGGAGATCGTTCGTCAGCTCAGGGTGAAATGCTAGAGCAAGTAGATTACCCTGCCGAGCGGCTACAATGAAATTTTTATATCTGGCTAAAACCTCAACGTCCTTTCCAGCTTTCGTTATGGCTGGTGCTCGAATGAAAACCGCGTTGAAGGGCTTATCAAAGCCTTTTATCTCCAGTTCCACTTCAAACGATTCCCTCTGGCGCCCGAAGGCATTTCTATTGACGTGGATGTCCATAAGGCACAGGAGCTTCTGCCCTGATCTAGCTACCTCCTCGTCTCCGTGTTTTGCAAGTAATATAAGACCAGCACAGGTGCCCATGACCGGCTTTCCCTGCCTTGCAGCTTCTATTATCTCCTCAGCGATTCCTTCGCGCCACGCAAGCCTGCTCAATGTGGTACTTTCACCTCCTGGGATAACTACTGCATTGCAGCTTGGAACTGTGCCCCGGTGCTTTATAGCCACAGCCTCGCCTCCCCCTCTTTCCTGCAGTGCCTTCTTCATTGCTGCCATATGTTCTTCAACGCTGCCTTGCAGAGCAATGATGCCAATTCTAATCATTCTCATACCATAATCGCTCCATCGAGAAGTCTCTGAGAATTGCCATTGCAAGAGCTATAGTGCTTTCGATATCCTCGAGATCAGCTATGCTGGCGCTTGAATGAATATATCTGCATGGCGCTGAGATCACCACGGTTGGTATCCCTGCTTTTGCTAGGTGTATCTCCCCAGCATCAGTCCTGCCAGCTGGGGGTTTTTTTATTTGATATTTTATTCCCTGTGCTTTTGCAAGGGAAAAAACATAGTTAAGCAATTTAGGCTGAGTGATCAGTGATCTATCCATAACGGTGATCGCAGCGCCTTTGCCAAGTTCAGAAGGAGAGTCCTTCCTAGCCACATTTGGAACATCTCCCGCCACTGTGCATTCAAATACAAATGCAGCGTCCACTTCAATTTCATGGATAGCAGTTTTTGCACCTCTCAATCCAACTTCTTCTTGAGCGGTAAAAATAAAGTAGACTTCGCTGTTTAATTCCTCTCCAGCGAGGCGCCTTGCAGTTTCAAGTAAAACTGTGCATCCAATGCGATTGTCAAAGGCTTTCCCCATAATTCTTCTTTCATTGATCACATGGAAATTGGAAAATGGAACAATGGGCGAGCCAATTCTCACCCCAGCCTCTTCAAGTTCTAGCTTTGTTAAGCCTGTATCTATGAACATTTCTTCGATTTTAACTAGTTTACCGCGCTCCTCCTCCATCATAATATGAGGCGGCTTTGTTCCTACTACACCTAATACAATTCTTTTTTCACCTAAAATTTTTACCTGCATTCCTAAAACAGCTTGATCCGACCAGCTTCCTAATTCATTAAAAGCTATGAATCCATTTTCATCTATATCTCTAACAATGAAGCCGATTTCATCCATGTGTGCAGCTAGCAGTATTTTAGCGGAATCCTTAGACCTTGAAGGCTTCACTGCAATGAGATTTCCAAAGCGATCGATTTTCACCTCTTGAACATATCTTTTCATTTCACCTGCTAGGTAATCTCGAAGAGGGGCTTCAAATCCCGAGGGAGCATCTATAGAAGCTAGCTTGCGAATTTCCTCGATCATTTAAGTTCACATTCCTAATAAAAAGTATTAAGTTGAAGAAAAGCTTTTTCATCGATCTGTTAAGGAGAGGTTGCTTTGCGTGGAATAGACCTATCTCAGCTTGCTAAAAATGCATTAAGAGCATTGCTCGTTAAACCAGGTGATTGTTTATATATAAAAAGCGGCACTCATACTCAAGCCTTTGTGGAGGAAATTGCATTTCAATCTGCACTTCAAGGCGCATATCCAATTATCTCCACAGCAAGTGATCACTACTTCAAGCGATTGCTTGAGGAAATACCTGAAGACTGGTTCAAAACTGCACCTCGCCATGAAATTGAGCTGGTTAAGGCGATCGACGGCTATATAATTATTGAGCCCTATGAAGATCCAGATATCTTGCTTGGTCATAGAGTAAAACTTGCAGCTTATAGAGAGGGCAGATCTCCAATTAGAGAGATAATTTATTCAAAGCCTGGCAAGAAGTGGCTCTACATGGGCTGGCCAAGTAAAGCGATGGCGAAGAAATATCGCATTTCCTATCGCGAGTTAAGGCGCTTGATCTTAGGTGGCTGTTTAATAGATTATGATACTCTGAGAAGCAATTGCGAGGCATTGAGGAGAATGCTTGAAAATGCTAGATATATACACATTAAAGACACCAAGGGCACAGATTTAAAGCTGGAGGTAACTGGGCGGAGGATTAACCTCGACGATGGCATTGCCACAGAGGAAAAACATAGAGCCGGCGATTTAGGTGGGAATTTACCAGCTGGAGAGGTATTTATAGCTCCGGTTGAGACCTATGGGGAGGGGAAGCTTTACTGTCCTCTAACCATTGATAAGCTAACTGAGGAAATCATAAAAGGCGCCACTCTTGTGTTTAGAAATGGTAGATTGATACTTGAAGAATGCAGCGCAGATGAGGGAGAGGATGCGCTGAAGGATACAGTTAAGCGGATGGTTGAGCTTGATATTAAGAGATATAATCAAGCAAATGCTATCGCAGTGGGAGAGCTTGGCATCGGCTTAAATCCAGTGATCGATAGACCAATCGGCTATATTTTGACCGATGAGAAAATCGGAGGCTCGGTGCACATTGCCATTGGCGATAATCAAGGCTATGGCGGTGTTAATAAATCAAATCTGCACTGGGACTTCGTAACCGAGGCCAAGGCAACCATCGAAGTTGAATATCTCAACGGCGAGAAGTATATTATAATGGAGAGAGGCAAACTGCGGTTGCCGAAGTCATCATAATCATTTATAAAAAAATTTATAATAAAATAATAAAAAACAAATTAACTAATGCAGCGCGAAGATGAACTGGATCAAAACAAGGTCTTCTTCATTTGCAATGTATGCGGCTTCATATTTCAAGAAGACCCAGATAAATTTCCAGTTAAATGCCAGCAGTGCGGAGAGGAGAAGGTCTCTAGAACCTAGAACTTTTTGAATATAAACCAAAGTACCGCCGATGCCAAAAGCAATCCTAGAATTAAAATTGCAACTGCCACGAGCATTTTATATCTAACTTGAGTTTTGCGATTTCTCAGGTTAGTAGCAATACGTTTAATAGGTGATGTACTTTTTGTTGTTCTACTTTTATTTCGTTTTTAGTTCCTGAGGACAGCATTTTTATGCACCACATAACCAGTGATTGCACGAGGCCTTTGCATGCGTCTCGACATTTTGCTCCAATCGTGCGCAAATCGGAGCTAACCCATCTACTGAATCTACTTCGCGCTACATCAAGCCGAAGAAGAGTGTACGCCAAGAACACTAAGTACCAATGCCGCTTGATACCTCTTTCGTTCCGTAGCTGGCAGTCTTCCAGGCCAAGATGTTGCTTAGAGTCCCGATAGAAGGTCTCAACACCCCAACGCATGCCATAAGTATTCAAAATCTTCTTCGCTTCCCAGGTGAGACAATCAGTAGCAAGAAAGAAAGGATCAGCCTCCGGCTTCTCCACTTCATAGGAAATTACGATTCTTACTTTGCCGATCTCAGATAGCTTCACAACCTTCGAAAACACCCTATATTTCTTGTCCCCGATCTCGATGATTTTATAGGCTTCAGGTGGAAGTTGCTCGGCGTAGTCGCTGATCGAGATAGTTCGATTCTCCACGTTTATTATTCGATTGGATTTCACCGCGAAGATCCAGTGCTTCTGGTAGCTCTTAATTTTACTCGTAAGATCCTTGCATAAGAACCAGTTATCTGCAAGGTAAACCTCTGCGGGAATTCTTCTTGCTTCTGCATCATCCACGAGTTCCATTGCGAGTTCGATTTTGGTTCGAAATCCTTTTTCCATTGCTTCAGGTGTCTCTTTTCGGTAGTACTGGCGATATTCGATAGGATATTGCGTTTTACGGTCAACGTAGTGTGTAGTAACAAGTTGCTGTCCATTAACAAATTTGCCCTCGCTATGATCGTATAGTTTGCTTACTCCGTGAATGTGCACACCTGTTTTATGTGCAATTACATCGTCTATGCAAATAGCGCCATTTTTCTGCCACTTGGTCTCGGGGAATTGTTGAAGCAACTCAAGCCTTAGTTTGTTGAGTTCCATTTCATCCCACTTAGCCAGTGTGAGAAATTTATTCAAAGCACTCTGATCATTCCGATCCACAAATCGCTCATTCATCGCAGCTATAGTAATGTTCTCACAAGTTATAAGCCCTGTGAGATATTCCTGAAAATGCTTAAACTGCCGAGAATTAAACAGCTCCTGAAAATAAGGAGCATACTCTCTAACCATCTGCGGATACTCAACTACCGGTAACATTACTAATCCATCCCAAAAAATTATTATTATCTAATCGACCTATATATTTTTCTCAAAATCGCAAAAGTTCAGTTA
>JBBIOZ010000082.1:0-6622 GCA_037443105.1 Methanocellales archaeon | reverse complement strand
ATGCGCTGAGCACTTTTTGCATCCCAAAACTAAAAAGCCAGAGTTAATTATAGTCTAGCAAAGGAGAACCAAGGGTTCTCCTCTTGATTACTTAAGGGCGATGTCAAAATGACTAAAGTTTGAAGATGAGGAAGCAAGTAATCGGGAGCTGTTAAAGTTAAATGCAAGTAACTGAGGCTGAGGAGAATGTAATAATGCTGTGCTCGCCCAAGAGTCCGAAACCTTCTATAAGTTCAACAATTGCTCATTTCGTTGTTCTTGAAGTTGTTGGAACTGCTATGCGCATATAAAGGCCAAAAACTCAGAACAAATTTGAGTAACCTTTATAGTTCAAAGCCCTCAATTGACGTGAGAAAAATGAATGAAAGATATGTTCGAATGAAAGAAGTTACCCATGAAGATTATCTTGAGTTTATTAAAACATATGACCACGTTGTGGTCGAAGATGCCAGAGTTGAGCTTCCTAAATGCCATAAGATTTCAGAATTTGCCCCAAGGAACTTTAAACTTGAGTTAACCACGGTTTGGAGTTTTCCAGATAGAGGCAGCTGGGCTACCCATCGTGGAAATTATCGCGCAAATTGGTCGCCATATATACCTCGAAATCTTATACTTCGCTTCACAGATAAAAATGACTTAGTTTTAGATCAAATGGTAGGTTCAGGAACAACGTTGGTTGAATGTAAATTACTACAAAGACGTGGTATAGGGGTAGATATAAATCCTAATGCAATAATGGTAACAAGAAATAGACTTGATTTCGTTTATAAACCACACGATGAAGACTACCAAGAGCCCGAAATCAAAACCTATGTGGGAGATGCACGCAACCTCAACTTAATTGACGATGATAGCATAGATTTGATAGCAACTCACCCGCCCTACGCTAGCATAGTTCCATTTTCAAAAGTTGAGTATGATATATCAAAAGTGCATAAGATCGGGGAATTTATGACTGAGATGCGTAAAGTAGCTCAAGAAAGTTATCGTGTGCTAAAACCTGGGAAACACTGTGCGATCTTAATTGGTGATACTCGGAGGCATAAACATTTTGTCCCTATCTCTTCGCGTGTTTTACAAGTATTTTTAGATGTAGGTTTTATTCTTAGAGAAGATGTTATAAAGTTGCAATGGAAAATGAAAACTACACGAAAGCGATGGAGAAGCACTAAACTAGATTTCCTTAAAATCGCTCACGAACATCTATATATCTTTAGAAAGCCAGAAAAGGAGGAGAAGCTAACCCCATATAAAGAAAGCATGCGGTGGTGCGCTTGAAGGATGAAACAATAGCGGATAACTTTTACCTAATTAAGCCTTGGTATTCCCCTTACTAAGAGCCTGCCAAGCTAGATAGGCAGCACCCAGTATGCCTGCGTCATCGCCCAGCTCGGCCTTAAGTAGCTTTATTCTTCCAGCAGGTATTTTGAACGCTCTTTTCATCATCTCAAGTTTTGCACTTTCTATGAAAAAATCAAAAGCCGAGGCTATGCCTCCGCCAATTATGATTGCCTCCACATTGAAAATATTAATAAATGTCGCCAAGGCTATGCCAAGAATTCTTCCAATTTCTCGCCAGATTTCAGCAGCAGCTGAATCACCGCATAAAGCTGCCTCATAGACAAGCTGCGGAGTTATATTCTGCTCATACCTTAGAATAGTATCGCGCTTCTCAGCCATGGCTTTTTTAGCTATTCTTATAATACCCGCTGCAGATATATATGCTTCTAGACACCCGCGATTGCCACAGTTACATTTTAAGCCATTAGGATAAATTGTTATATGCCCGAGTTCACCAGCGGTGCCATCTACGCCCCTCCAGAGCTCATTGTTCAATATAATTCCACCTCCCACTCCAGTGCCAATTGTAAGACACAGCAGCGAGCTAAAACTCCTGCCAGCTCCAACCCACTTTTCCCCCATAGCATAGGCATTGGCATCATTCTCAAGGAAAACTGGCAGAGCCAGTTCTTTCTCCAGCTCAGCTTTCAAAGGGAAGTTCTCAGAATCGGCAAAATTCGGGGATTGAAGCAATATTCCATTTTTAAAATCAATTGCCCCTGCCATTCCCACTGCAACTCCAGCGATTTTATACTCAGCTGCAAAAGCCTGCGCTATTGAAGCGAGATTTTTAACCACAGCACGCATTCCCTTCTTAGCTTCTGTACTGCATTTTTTCCTATGCATGATATTTCCATCGCAATCCACAAGTGCTGCTTTAATATAAGTGCCTCCGCAGTCCATACTTACAATCAATTCAACCTTCTCTTTCAATTTCCCACCCTTTACCAGTCAACTCCATCAAGCGCTTGAAGCATTAAGCAGTCATAGCGATCTTCAAGTTCTCCCCCGTGGATGCATAGCCTGTGTTTTTTGCACTCATCCACTATGATCAATAAACGCGGAGAGGGATGCAATAACTTGCAGCCATTGCAGATATCGCAGCAATACTCGCATCTCATATTCATTACTTATAAGCTCCAATGCTATAAATTATGGTTAACCAGATTGCATTTGAAATTAAACCTGTTAAAAGAAGATTTACAGCCATCTTGGTATCAATCTTTCTGAAATATAAATAGCAAATTACTCCTCCAGCGATTCCAAATAAAACTGGAAGGATATACCACCATAAACTATGCTGTGCACCTGAACTGCGTTCTCCAAAAAGTGCACTTGCGCAATCCCCGCAGTAATTTTTTCCACCCACTTGTTCCAAGCACTTATGGCAAATGGGTTTGCCGCAGCTAGTGCAAGTGGCAGAGGCTTGATTTTGAGGATGGTGCACGCATTTCATAATAAATCAAATTTCACGATTAATTATAAAAACTCACTCAATTCTGCTTCTAAACTTTCCCTCCAGCATGAATTGAGCAAGCAGTGCTTCAAGCTGTATGCGCTCATTTGCACCCTCCGTTAGTCTAAAGTCGACTTCCCCAAGGCGCTCGATCAATCGAATTTTAACTTCATCGCTCACTCCCAGCTCAAAAATGATGCGATGAATTTGATCCACTATATCCTCTCCTGAGAGGCCATATTCTATTAATAATACATCCAGCATTTCACGTGCTTTTAAAAAATCTCCTTTTAAAGCAAGCTCCACAAGTTCGCGAACTTCCTCAGGCCTAGCGGTTGCAGTGACTTTATAAATGGTATCTGCATCGATCTCGCTGCTTAACACTGAAGCTGCTTGCAGTATATTTATAGCACGTCTTAAATCGCCTCTCGCAACATATTCAATGGCTTCAAAGCCTTCTTTAGTTATATGAAGCCCTTCTTGCAGAGCAATCTGCTGAAGCCTTTTTCTAATTGCCTTGTTGCTTATAGGTCGAAATCTATACATTGCGCATCGAGATTGAATTGGCTCAATTATTCGACTTGAATAATTGCAGCTTAATATAAATCTACAAGTGGTTGAGTACTGCTCCATTGTTCGCCTTAAAGCAGATTGAGCATCCTCAGTTAGTTGGTCGGCCTCATCGAGAAAAATTATTTTAAAGCTGGCTTCTCCAAGGGGAGCAGTTCTAGCGAAGTTCTTAATCTTGCTTCGCACAACTTCTATGCCGCGCTCGTCGCTGGCATTTAACTCAGTGAAATTACTATGCCACGCTTCCTCGCCGTATAGCTCGCGTGCAATGCAAATAGCGCAAGCCGTTTTCCCCACGCCTGGAGGGCCTGCGAATAGCAGATGTGGGAGATTCCCACTTTTAACATAGGATTTCAATCGCCTCACGATTTCATCCTGCCCCACCACTTCATCCAAAGTGCGCGGCCGATACTTCTCAGTCCAGATCTGCCCTCCATCCATGACGCAAGAGTATAAGAATTTTAGGCTTATAGTTATTTTGTTTACCCCACACTAGAAGTTCTAAAATATTAATTATTATAAGAATTAATGGAGGAAGCAAGCTGATAGAAATCAACAAAAACTTATGCAAAGGTTGCCAGATTTGCGTGCATTTTTGCCCAAAAGGCGTATTTAATACAGCAAATAAACTTAATCGCTTTGGTTATTACTTTATTTACCCAGTTGCAATTGAAAAATGCATAGTATGTGGAATTTGTGAGAAATACTGCCCTGATTTTGCAATCAAAGTAAAGAAAAGAAGAGTAAGGAAAGAGGGCGAGAAATGAAAAGAGCGCTGATCCAAGGAGCAACTGCTTGCGTAGAAGGTGCAATAGCAGCTGGCTGCAGATTCTTCGCTGGCTATCCAATCACGCCTTCTCATGAAATCATGGATTTATTTGCAATTCGAATGCCAGAAGTTGGAGGGGTTTTCATTCAAATGGAAGATGAAATTGCAACTATATCGGCAGTCATTGGTGCAAGCTGGGCTGGAAAAAAAGCGATGACCGCTACCTCTGGCCCGGGGCTTGCCTTGATGCAGGAGAGCATAAGCTATGCTGCGATGACTGAAACACCCATCGTTATTGTGGACATACAGCGCGGGGGGCCAGCAACCGGTACTCCAACTCTACCTTCGCAGGGCGATGTGCTCAGTGCTCGCTACGGGGGACACGGGGACTATGAAATCATCGCTCTATGTCCTGCATCGGTTCAGGAGATGTTCGATTTCACTGTAAGAGCCTTTGAACTTGCAGAAAAATTCAGGGTCCCAACTTTCATCTTGAGCGATGCAATAATAAACCACATGAGGGAGCAAACCATAATTAGAGAAGACATCGTACCCTATGAGAGAAAGGAGCCTCTACCCAGCGAGATTGGATTTCCATTTAAGCCAAAAGCAAATCTCGTGCCCCCCATGCATACTTTTGGAAAGGGCTATAAAGTGCACGTAACTGGTTTGGCTCACGATGAAACTGGCTTTCCTGTGACATCTGATTTGAAATTATATGAAAAGCTAATTCGCAGGCTGAGTGATAAGATCAATAAAAATAAGCCAGAAATTGTGGAATTCGAAACTCGCTGGCTTGAGGATGCTGAGCTTGTTGTGCTCTCATACGGTGGAGCAGCTAGAGCTTGTTACTCAGCAGTGGAGCTTGCTCGAAGGAGAAAGCTGAAAGCTGGCCTACTCAGGTTAAAAACACTCTGGCCCTTTGACTTCGAAGGCATAAAGGAAAAAATTAGAGATCAAAAGGTGCTTGTGGTTGAAATGAACAATGGTCAAATCTATGGCTTATTGAGGCCTTGGTTCAAGCACTGCTATAGTTTGAGAAGCTTTGGAGACCTTCCATTGCCTGAAAAGGTTTATAAAAAACTGAAAGATATCTATGGACTACGCACTTCTTAAACTTGACCGCCTGCCAACGATGTGGTGCGAGGGCTGTGGAATAGGCATAGCTCTCAAGGCACTGCTGGAAGCAGTTAGCGGTAGAGATAAAAATAAGATCGTTATAGTCTCCGGAATTGGCTGTGCTGGTAGAGCAGCCTCCTATGTTAATCTTGATTCCATTCATACGCTGCATGGCAGAGCGATTCCAGTTGCAACTGGAATAAAGCTTGCGAATCCAGATTTGAATGTAATTGTCTTCTCAGGCGATGGCGATCTCTTCTCGATAGGCGGCAATCATCTAATTCACGCTGCTAGGAAGAATATAGATATCATGGTGATCGCTGTGAATAATAATATCTATGCAATGACAGGGGGGCAGATGGCTCCAACCACCCCTAGGGGGATGATCACTAGGACCACGCCCTATGGGAATGTAACCGGCAAATTTGATATGGCGGAGTTGCTGGCGACTTTGGATGTGAACTATGCAGCAAGATGGACAACGTATCATGTGGATAGCTTGGTGAGGTCAATTAAGAAGTGCTTAGATAAAGAGGGCTTCTGCTATGTTGAAGTGGTAGCTCAATGTCCAACTGTCTTCGGTGTTTTGAACAACATGCCCAAGGGTTATCAGATAATGGAGTGGTATAAGAGGAATTCTATTAATGTGGAGGAGGCGAGAAAAAAGGATAAACATTTAATTGAAGATAAAATTATCATAGGCGAATTTGCTGAGAACAGTAGAAAAGGCTTGGTAAGAGTATTTCAAGAGCGCAGTCAAATGCTGAGGCTGACTGAACTTGGCAAGAAAAGAGGTTAGATTTGCTGGTGTTGGAGGTCAAGGAATATTGTTAATGGCAGTGCTTTATGCTAGAGCAGCAAGCAAGAAGGGTTACTATGTTACAAATGTGCCTGAATATGGAGCTGAAAAGCGAGGTAGCCTTTCAACCTCCGATGTTATCATATCTGAAGCAGAGATAGGCTTTCCCAAGTGCCTCAGACCCAGCATGCTTGTGATAATGCATCAGAAGGGCTATGATGCAAATTTACCGTACATAAAAAATGCAAAAATGCTTGTATTAGATAGCGATATGGTTCAGGTTAAAAGAGGATTGCTGGTTCCTGCCACGCGGATAGCGCATAGCGTTGGCAGCAAGATGACTGCGAATATAGTGATGCTTGGAGCTCTAGCAGCGATCAATGGAACAGTGGAACTAGCTGGATTGCTTGAAGCGATAGATGAAACACTGCCAAGCGCGAGCATATCGATTAATGTGAGAGCATTGAATGCTGGTTATGAATATATGACAAAGAACAAATAATAGAAAGACCAATCATCGATGATATGGCAGAGAAGTCGACTGCTCAGGAGATCGTTGAAATTAGAT
>JBBIOZ010000081.1:0-6726 GCA_037443105.1 Methanocellales archaeon | reverse complement strand
TATTTAAAATATTAACATAAATTTTTAATTAATCTATTTATCTCAGCTGAGAAAGAAATTTCAGGCTGGCAGTTGAGTTCCGGGCCGCCTGCTTTATCTAACTTGGCCCACCAGAATCTATTGAAATCTCCAGCTGCGTATATCACGATGTAGGTTGGAAGCCCGCTGTCCTCACTTATGAATAAAAAGTCTTTGAATTTCTTGCCATCGAGAGAATAATAGCCATTCTCCATCTGCTCAGCGTATCTCACATCCACCCAGCAGATGTAGGACTTGGAATCTCTCTCAAGCAAGCGATAGTCCTGCGGGCGAATATTAAACTCAGGATGCAGCGCTATATATCTGCGTATCTCCTTTTCATTGATCTTGTATCCCAAATCGCGAAGCTTGATCTCCGCATAAAGCCTGCACGGATGAGACCAGTCTTCGAATGCTACATCTGGAAGTTTTTCCCTCATCCATTCAAGAAATCTTTTGCCAGCCACGCAGTAGAGCTTGGGCGAGAAGTATCTGCAGGTGCGAGTTCGCCACACGCGCTTTGGCGTTAGCTGAGGCTTAGATTTATATCCAGGTGCAGTGCAACTCAAACTGGCTTTTACAAACCATCTGCACTCCAAGCAGCGGCACATTAATGAACATTTTACAGCTCATCCTATAAAAAATGGTCGAAATCAAAAGAGATATATAAAAAGATATAAAAAGTTGCATTGAAGCCCGATAAAGCGGTGATGAAAATGAAGCACAGAGCGATTTTTGTCTTATGCATGCTGCTTTCCTCTGCCGCAGGTGCATATGCTCAAATGGAGAAGGAACCAATTAAAGTGGGGGGGATCAATCCATTAACTGGAAGATTTGCAAAACAAGGTCAGGCACTCCACGAGGGAATATTATATGCTATAGAGGAAGTGAATAAAAAAGGCGGGATAGATGGCAGAAATATCACCTTGATAACGAGAGATGATGAAAGCAAGCCAGAGATTGCAATTGCAAAGGCGGAGGAGCTCGCTATTAAGGAAAAAGTAGTGGCCATAGTCGGAGGCTATGTGGATAGCTTGGTTGGACCAATAAGCGAGGTATGCGATAAAAACAAGGTGCCCTACATCGCTCCTGCATCGCTGCAGAGAGAGCTAACCCTTAAAAATCGCACTTATTTCTTCAGAATAGCAAGCTTGGATGCATACGTCGAATCCATGACAGGCGTGGTGCTGGATGTTTTCAAGGCAAAGAAAGTGGCAATACTTTATTCCAGCACACCTGGCTCAACTCAGCTTGCAGAGGAACAAAAGGCATTGCTTGAGAGCAAGGGAGTCGAAGTCGTGGTTTATGAAATGGGTACCTCTGGAGCAAGCGATTTTTCCCCGCTTCTGACCAAGGTTAAGGATAAACAGGCGGAGGTAATCCTCTCAAATTTCTTCCTTGGAGATCACATGATAATGGTGCGCCAGCTGAAGGAGCTTAATATAAATATCAAAGCCTATGTAGGTGCATTCGGCGTCGAATACTGGGAATTCATAACAAATCTGGGGAATACCTCAGAGTATATCTATGGTACCACAGTTTGGGAAGCAAATATAACTTGGCCTGGAACTGAGAATGAAACTCAATCCTACATCGCGGGCTATAAAGCAAGATTTGGCAAAGAACCGGATCCGCTTTCAATGCATGGCTATGCTTCTGCTAGAGCATTGATAGCAGCGATTGAAAATGCCATCAAAAAGGGAAAGTCGCTCACAGGGGAGAATATTAGAGATGAATTGAGAGAAATCGATATAATAACACCAATGGAGAGAGTGAAATTCGACAGCAAAGGCGATCCATTATACTATCCAAGATTGGTATTCCAGATCCAGAATGGCACCCACGCAATAGTATACCCACCGGATAGAGCAACAGCGAAAGCAATATATCCCATGCCGCCTTGGAGCGCTCCTAGAGCAAGCGGCTTTGAAGCTGTATTGCTAGCGATAGCGCTAACTGCGCTTATGATGAGGAAAATAAGGAAATAAGGAAATATAAGGAATTTGAAAGCGATGGCGATTGTACTGCAGCAAGCCCTGCTTGCAGGACTGCTCACAGGCATGCTCTATGCACTCATAGCGGTGGGGTTTGCATTAATATTTGGAGTGGTGAGAGTATTCAACCTCTCCCACGGCGAGTTCATTGTGATCGCTGGCTACATCTCTTACTGGCTTTGGTCGCTTAAAGGAGTCGATCCACTGCTATCGATTCCAATTTCCATGCTGCTGCTCTCAATCATAGGGGGGTCTATAAAGAAAATCATGGAGGGAGTTAAAGAGCCATTTGAACTCAATACAATTGTATTCACCTTTGGACTCACACTTTTCCTAGAAAACTTAATGCTTAGTCTGTGGAGCGGAGATTACAGATTAATTGCTGCAAACTATCTTGATCAAAGCATTTCTATCCTTGGAGTAAGTACAAGTCTCGGGCGCTTCTTGGCTTTTACAGTCTCGCTTGTTGCAATAGCTCTGCTTCACTGCTTCTTCAAGAAAACCTACTTAGGCCTGGCCATGCGTGCCACCAGTCAAGAGAGAGATGCAGCCTCGCTGATGGGTATAAATATTAAAAAAATAGATTTGTATGCTTTTTCAATAGGAGCTGCATTGGCAGGTATCGCAGGGCCGCTGTTCGCAAGCATACACTATGTATATCCCTCAGCTGGTTTAGAGGTAACAATAATTGCACTCGTTGTAACAATATTCGGAGGCGTTGGAGAGATAAGAGGCATCATCTTAGGCGGTTTGATCCTAGGGATAAGCGAAGCCTTTACAGTTGCACTTTTAGGATTTCAGTGGAGAGAACTTGCAGGTTTTGCGATGCTCATAATTTTACTCCTGCTTAGACCATATGGATTGCTGGGGGGCAAGCGATATTGAGGCTAAAGATCTCAAGACCAGCGAGGAATATTTTACTTTCAACATTGCTTTTAATCCTCGCGTTCCTGCCTCTCTTGCTTGAATTCAATGAATATCTGCTCTATGTTATTAACATTGCATTTCTCTTTGCCTCCCTCTCTCTAGCTTGGGATATTCTAGCCTACTGCGGGCAGATTTCATTTGGACACGCTGCCTATTTTGGACTGGGAGCTTATGGAACTGCAATTTTAAGCATGCATTTTAAAATAAACCCTTGGCTTAGTGTGGCCGCAGGAGGATTGATTGCAATGCTCTTCTCAACCCTAATTGGATTCACCTGCTTCAAACTCCGGGGGCCTTATTTCTCCCTTGTAACCCTTGCATTTGCTGAAATATTGAAGGTGGCGGCACTTAACTTGGTAAGCATAACAAATGGCCCACTTGGCTTGCTAGGCATCCCAGCATTCCCGGAAATAGCGATAGCAAGCATAAAAATTGACTTCTACACCAGCAGAGCTGCGAACTACTATATTCTCGTGCTTACTCTGCTCATCCTGATTTTCACTGTACATAAAATTTTATCCACAAAACTTGGCATTGCTTTTTCAGCAATTCGAGAAAATGAGGAGGCTGCAGAGGTACTGGGAGTTGATACCTTTAAATATAAGCTGCTTGCACTTATGCTCAGCTCTTTTTTCACAGGCTTAAATGGAGCGATCTATGCGCATTTAATACACTTCCTTGAGCCACACTTCACATTTGGTTTATACTTCTCAGCCATACCATTGGTAATGAGCATGTTCGGCGGAAGGCTATCATTGCTTGGTCCTATTTTCGGCGCATTGATATTATTTCTCACAAATGAACTCATCCTGCACCCGCTCTTCCCTTCCGCACACGAGATATTCTATGGCATTGCTATTCTAGCAGTGATATTATTTATGCCAAATGGAATAATAGGTTGGATTAAGGAGAAGATAGAGATAGAGGTGCAGTAAATGCCGCTGCTTGAAGTAAGCAATTTAAGTAAATACTTCGGTGGCATCTCAGCAGTTAAAAATGTCAGCTTGATAGTCGAAGAGGGGGAAATCGTTGGATTGATAGGCCCAAATGGCTCCGGTAAAACCACGCTATTCAATCTCATCAATGGAATTTACCAGCCCAGCGCCGGTAAAATATACTTCAATGGGAAGGATATAACAAATTTAAAGCCACACGAGCGCTGCAAGCGGGGCATAGCGCGGACTTTTCAAATCGTCAAGCCATTTTTAAACATGACTGCTCTTGAAAATGTAGCAATTGGCGTGTTATTTGGAGGCAAAGATGTGAAAAGCAAGCAAGACGTTAAAAAAGAGGCCTGGGAGTTTTTAGAACTCGTTGGAATAGGACATAAAGCCAATACGCTTGCTCGAGATCTCACGCTTACCGAACAAAAGCGCTTGGAACTCGCTAGGGCCTTGGCTACAAAGCCAAAGCTTCTTCTCCTCGATGAAGTAGTCGCTGGCTTAAGTCCAGCTGCAGCGATCGATGCGATGAACTTACTTAAAGCAGTGCACGAGACAGGTGTGACTGTATTTGTAATCGACCATGTGCTAAGAGCGGTGATGGGCTTCTCAGATCGCGTAATCGTTTTAGACCATGGAGAGAAAATAGCTGAGGGAAAGCCAGAGGAGATTGCGAGCGATAGAAAGGTAATAGAGGCATATCTTGGGGAGAGATATATATTGTAGGTGTTTGCCTTGCTGGAAGTGAGAAATATAAATGTCTACTATAATGGAATTCAAGCAGTGAAAGATGTCTCGCTGCACGTAGCCAAAGGGGAAATTGTTGCCATCGTGGGTCCAAATGGATCAGGTAAGACAACGATTCTTAAAACAATTCAAGGCCTGCTGCACCCTAAATCTGGGGAGATCATATTTCAAGGCAGGCGCATAGATACACTTCAACCCCATCAAATCGTAGAACTAGGCATAACCTATGTCCCGGAGGGAAGGAAGATCTTTCCCTATATGACGGTTAGAGAAAATTTAGAAATCGCAGCTTACACTAAAAATGCACGCGCTAATAAAGAGGAAACCCTTGAACTTGTATATAGCTTGTTCCCAGTGCTTCAAAAGCGGGAGAGCGAACTCGGTATGAATCTAAGTGGTGGAGAGCAGCGCATGCTCGCGCTTGGAAGAGGACTCATGACTGGATCGCAGCTTCTCCTCTTGGATGATCCATTCATGGGACTCGCTCCCAAGATAATCTCCTGCACCTGCGATATAATTCGAGCAATAAGCTCGAGGGGGATAACAATTCTGATTGTGGGTCAGCATGTGAAGCAGATCTTAAACCTAGCTAAGCGTGCTTATTTAGTTGAATCAGGTAAAATAACTCTTGAAGGCAAAGGGGAAGAGCTTTTGATGAATGAACACGTGAGGAAAATTCTACTCGGCTTTTAAAGAAATAAGGGGAATGAAAATGGATTATTATATATTGAAAAAAGAGGAAGTCGACTACGAGCATCATCAGAAACACGATCAAGTTTTCTGGAGGAATATAAATACTGGAGCTCAATATGTTGACTTCTTGGATGGCGAGCTTTTGCTTTTAAATGGCTTGAAAATTGGCAAGCTGAAGCACTGGCAAGCTAATAAAAAAGAAGTTGAAATCGTTAATAAGATATTTGAAGCGAATGTTGAGGAGAGAGATCTCTACATCCTCTTTAACATCACAATAGATCCAGTTTATCGCAGGAAAGGGCATGGAACGGTTTTCTATCGAATGTTTGAAGAGGAGAGGAGAAAAGAAGGCTATAGATATATTGCAGCTTGGAGAATTAAGCGGGTGGAGGCGATTAATTTCTTCCGGAAAATGGGCTTTGATTTAAGAAAGGTACCTAAGTCGATACATCCTGATCTTCACAACCTAGGATTGAAAAAAATTAAGGAGGATTGAAAATGCAAAGTTTTGATAAAATGACTGTGCAAACAATTGTGGATAACTATATAGATGTTTTCGAGCCAAGCACTGAGAATATAAAAAGAATAGCGGCTGGCGAACTTAAAGAACCATTGATAGGCGGACACGGTCTGGCTTTCTTAATTGAAGTTCAAAGAGCTGGTTCGACTAAGAAAATCTTGTTGGATGCTTCGAATTCATCTCAACTGCTGCTTCACAACATGCGTGCTTTAAATATAGATGCAGATCAAATAGCCTATGTATTTCTAAGCCACGGACATCCAGATCACTACACCGGCTTGGAAGGTTTTTTGAAAGCTAGATCAAAACCAGTAGATATATACACCCATGCCGATGCATTTTGGCCTAGGTATTTGATAACTCCAAGAGGCAAAAGCCCCACTTGGACGCTGGAGAGGCAGAAGTATGAGTCCCTAGGTGCAAACTTCAAGCTCGCTAGCGAATTTCTGGAGCTAGAACCAGGGCTCGCGCTCAGCGGTGAAATCCCGCGTGTAACTGATTTTGAGAGAACTTGGACTGGTGCGCGCATAGTTAAAGCAGGCGTTGACCAAGATGATTTAATACTGGACGAGCAAGCTCTCGTGGTCAATGTTAAAGACAAAGGAGTAGTGATCATCTCAGCTTGCTCCCACCCAGGGATTATAAATATAGTGAAACACGTGCAGAAGCAAACGAAGGTGGAGAAAATCGCAGCGATCATAGCTGGAATGCATCTAGCAGTGGTAAAAGAGGAAGTTATAGAAAAAACCATAGCTGCACTTAAGGAGATCAACCCAGATATAGTTATACCTGCGCACTGCACAGGCTTCAAAGCAATGAGCAAGCTCTGGCAAGCGATGCCTGAAAATTTCGCAGTGAATACACTTGGCGCGAAGATAATAATATA
>JBBIOZ010000080.1:0-6825 GCA_037443105.1 Methanocellales archaeon | reverse complement strand
TCCTGAACGCCTGACGATTAAGCCGCCAGATTTCCCAAGAGAGTCACTAGACCGGCTACGGACCCTTTAAGCTCAATAATAGCGGTCACCACTCGGGCCGCCGGTGTTACCGCGGCGGCTGGCACCGGTCTTACCCGGCCCTTGCTTACCGCTGCTTTTTAGGCAGCGGGACAGTCGATGCTTAGCACCGACACTCGAGGTCCCCTCATCACGCTTGCGCGCATTGTGAAGGTTTCGCGCCTGCTGCGCCCCGTAGGGCCTGGATTCATGTCTCAGAATCCATCTCCGGGCTCCTGCTCTCACAGCCCGTACTGATTATCGGCTTGCCGGTACGTTACACCGGCAACAACCTAATCAGCCGCAGACCCATCCTCGAGCGCTAGCGCTTTCAGCTATGGATCATTCCAGATTCCATAGCCTATCGGGTATTATCCCCAGTTTCCCGGGGTTATCCCCGTCTCGAGGGCAGGTTATCCACGTGTTACTGAGCAGTGCGCCGAGGGCTCTCCCCTCTCGACTCGCATGGCTTAGTCGGACCCCGATAGCAGTGACCTCCGGCAGGATCAACCGGAATTGAAGGTAATTAGCGGTGAGCCAATTGGACTTTCCGAACTGCTAGGACTAAGTCAGCATCAAGGTTCTGGTTTTTTAACACCAGTTTTCTTGAAGCTCCACTATTATTCCGTGGCAGGAGCCGCAGTTCTTCACCTTAAGGGATTCTATCCCTTTTTTCTGAACTGCTTGATATTAACCACGGATTAAAGACGATAAATATCCGCTTTAAATACTCATCAATTTCATATTCAAAGCGTTAGGTAAATTATCTATATGATAGCAGGTATATAAGATTTCTGCCTAGTTATGAATATTGTAATGGCGATTATATAATACTTCTGTCCGCATCCCAAATTGGTTTTTTATTTTTATTTAAAAATTAAAGGATAAGAGATGGTGAAGATCTACTCTGATTCAAAACCCCCTTTCGGCGGCGGCATTCCTGGAGGCTGTGTCTCCTCCCCAACCATCTTTGCTTTGGCTGCAGCTAGCACATCGTCGATGCGCAAAATCATATTCGCAGTCTCGCTGGCTGATTTTATTGCTTGAGTTTTTACCCTCAGCGGTTCGACTACATTTTGCTGCAGCATATCCACGACCTTGCCTGTAAAAACATCGAGCCCGGCGGTTTTATTACCACGCTCATGCTGAGATCGAAGTTCAACTAAGTTATCAATGGGATCCAAGCCAGCGTTTTCCGATAAAGAGCGTGGAATTATTTCCATTGCATCAGCAAAAGCTTCAATTGCAAGCTGCTGCCTCCCGCCTATAGTTGCAGCATAATTTCTAAGGCGCAGTGCAACCTCAACCTCGGGAGCACCTCCACCTGCAACGATTTTCTTATCCTCGAGTGTTACGCTAACCACGCGCAGAGCATCGTGAACTGCTCTCTCAGTTTCATCCACAACGTGCTCCGTACCTCCCCTCAATAACAGTGAAACTGCTCTAGGATTTTTGCATTTTTCTATAAATGTCAAGGTTTTATCTCCGATCTTTCTTTCCTCAACAATTTCAGCTTCTCCGAGGTCACTTTCGCTGAGTTCTGCAACTGTTTGAATTATTCTTCCTCCGCTCGCTTTTGCGAGTTTTTCAATATCGCTCTTTTTAACCTGCTTAATTGCATAGATGCCTGCTTTAGCAAGGTAATGCTTGGCTATATCGTCAATGTCCTTCTGGCATACCAATACATTTGCACCGCACTGCTTGATTTTTTCAACCTTGCCCTTGAGTATTTTCTCTTCTTCATCGAGGAATGCTTTAAGCTGTTCAGGAGAGGTAATTGAAATTTCAGCGTCTACCTCTGTTTTTTTATGCTCCAGAGCCTCTCCAATCAAGGCTATCCTAGCATTTTTCACAAGCTTGGGCATACCTGGATGCGCCCTCTCTTTATCTATTATTATACCATCGATAAGCTGTGAATCTGCGATTCCAGCTCCACTAACCTTTTCAATTTTGATATTATCGATGTCTACTTTGATCTTATCCCCCTCTCTCTCTGCCACTTTTTTCACTGCTTTAACGCTGAGTTCAGCCAATCTCTCGCTTGCAGCTTGAGTTCCTTTGCTGCTCATAGCAGTGATAGCAATTTTTTTCAACAGTGCTTCATCCTCCTCTGAAACTGGTATGGCAATAGCGTTAAGGATTTCCTGTGCCTTTTGAGCCGCCATTTGATAGCCTGACACTATCACTGTGGGGTGGATTTCTTGATTCAATAGCTCCTCTGCTTTCGTAAGCAGCTCGCCAGCTAGCACAACTGCTGTGGTAGTGCCATCTCCAGCTTCCTCATCCTGCGTCTTCGCAATTTCAACCATCATCTTCGCTGCAGGATGCTCTATGTCCATTTCCTTCAAAATCGTAGCGCCATCATTAGTAATCACCACATCACCCATGGAGTCAACTAGCATTTTATCCATCCCTCTAGGGCCAAGTGTGGTGCGAACTGCCTGTGCAACAGTTTTTGCAGCGAGGATATTCATGCTCTGCGCTTCTCTACCACGAGTTCTCTGGCTTCCTTCTTTCAAAATTATTATTGGTTGTACTTGCTGATCCGCCAATCTATATCCCTCCAGAATTACGTGATTTATAAGAGAAATGATAGGTTTATGGTTCTATAAAAACTTGACGGTTAAAAAATGCAAATTTTTATACTTTGGATTCCTTCTTTCTAAATCATGGGCAGCGATATAATTAAAAAAGGCTTAATCCGTGCACCTCATCGTGCATTGCTCAAATCAAGCGGACTTACAGACGAAGAACTCGACCTTCCCTTCATTGGCATCGCGAATGCTTGGAATGAAATTGTCCCAGGACACTTTCATTTAAGAGAACTCGCTGAAAATGTGAAAGCCGGAATACGCCTGGCAGGGGGAGTTCCATTTGAATTTGGAACCATTGGAATATGCGATGGTATAGCAATGGGGCACAGCGGGATGAAATACTCTCTTCCATCTAGAGAAGTTATCGCAGATTCCATTGAACTCATGGTGCAAGCTCACTGTTTTGATGGTCTTGTCTGCATCTGTTCCTGCGACAAGATTGTACCAGGCATGCTGATGGCTGCTCTTAGACTTGATCTGCCAGCAATTTTCGTAACAGGCGGCCCGATGCTTCCAGGCAAATTCAAAGGGAAAGAGCTCACGCTTCTTTCGGTATTTGAAGGCGTTGGCAGAGTATTAAGTGGAGAAATAAGCGAGGCAGAGCTAAAGCTTATAGAAGAGAGAGCCTGCCCAACCTGTGGCAGCTGCCAAGGACTTTACACAGCGAATACCATGCAAATTCTCACCGAAGTGCTGGGTCTCTCCTTACCGTACTGTGCCACGGCCAGCGCTGTGAGCACTCGAAAGAGAGAAATCGCGAGAGAAAGTGGAAAGCGAATAGTGGAACTCGTTAAGGAAAACATTACTCCAAGTAAAATTGTAACCAAGGAATCCTTTGAAAATGCCATAACTGTGGATATGCTGATCGGCGGTTCCACAAATACCATTCTTCACCTCCCTGCAATTGCGAATGAAATAAATATAGATATCCAACTTGACCTATTTGACAGCATAAGTAGAAGAACACCAAATATATGTAGGCTGAATCCAGCAGGAGCATATACAATGAAAGACCTAGATGAGGCCGGAGGAGTTCCTGCAATTTTAAAGCGAGCTAAAGAATTGCTGAACGACGAAAGAACCGTTAGCGGAAAGAGAATCCACGAAATTGCTGATCAAGCAGAGATCTACGATGAGGAGATCATAAGGCCGCTGAACAACCCTTACAGTGCAACTGGTGGCATTTCGATATTATATGGAAATCTCGCAGAAAAAGGAGCGGTTGTTAAAACAGCGGCCGTGGATCAAAAAATGCTTAAATTTGAGGGAAGGGCAAGAGTGTTTGACTCAGAAGAAGCAGCGGTTGAGGCAATCGTGAATGGCAGGATTGAAAAAGGCAGCGTTATTGTGATACGCTACGTTGGATTGAAAGGCGCTCCTGGAATGCCTGAAATGCTCACTCCAACTTCTGCGATCGCTGGAATGGGATTGAGCGATTCGGTAGCTCTGATAACTGATGGAAGATTTTCCGGTGGTACGAGGGGACCTTGTATAGGTCATATATCACCTGAAGCCATAGATGGCGGATTGATCGCGCTTGTGGAGGATGGCGATATCATTTCCATCGATATCCCTCAGAGAAAAATTGAACTGAAGCTAAGCTCCGCTGAAATTGCTGCGAGGCGAAAAAGATGGAAGCCACCGATGCGTGCATTGAAGGGTTATCTCGAAAGATATGCAAAAGCTGTGAGTTCGGCAAGTGAGGGTGGTATTCTAAAGTAAAAAGTAAAAAGTAAAAGTATTCTACGTAAAAGGAAATAATAACTTAGTAAAAGAATTAATAACCAAGGAATCGAATAAAAGGAATAAATACAGCAATGACTCGTGAAATCTACTATAAAATACTGCTAGCGATATTGATATTGATCGCTATAATCACGATGATTGCTTTATTTTGGAGGAAGGGATTGATATAATTGATTGGATTGATAATAATTGATACATGAAATCAGTTTAAATATCATGGCAGCAAATATATTCCATTTTGCGCGGGGATTGCCAAGCCAGGTCAATAAAGGAGAACCTACGGTTCTCCTCTTAACTCCTCTCCCTTGCACTAGGAAGAGGTCAATAGAGGAGAACTATGGTTCTCCTCTTAAAAAGGAGAAACCTAGGTTTCTCTTTGACTAAAGGCGCAGGGCTTAGGACCCTGTCCCGTAGGGGTTCGTGAGTTCAAATCTCACTCCCCGCATAGTTTTAATTGGAAAAGCAAGGCGGAGAAAGCTGGCATATGACTTCAAATCCAGATGTGTAGGTGTTAGGACCTCTGCCACTTTTATAGTTATATTTCCAACCAAGACCCATTTCTCTATCGGTGAAGAACTTGGGTCAGGTCACAGTTCTTTACTGGTTCCAGCACCTGGGTTTTCCCAAAGGCATGACCGCCGGCAATCAGAGCTACAGTCTCTTCATTCATACCTATCCTGGCAAAGGCAGCCCTGATTTCTTTGGCAGATGTAACTGGATCTGGCTTTCCTCTGGACCTTCAGGATTAACGTAAATCAGCCCCATCTCTGTTGCGGCATAGGGTTTCTCGAGCTCTCCCTCTTTAAAGCGTTCCTTGATTGTAAGCATTTCCTCCTTTTTCCCTAGTCAGGCTTTCATCAGGCGTAGATATCCTCTCTTCCGAGAGAAAAACCAAGAAGTTTTACACCCATATCTTCTAGTGCAACGGTTCCAGCGAGAATGACCAGGTCTGCCCAAGAGAGTTTTCTTCCATACTTCTTTTTTATGGGCCACAGCAACCTTATTGCCTTTATCAAGCCCTATATTGTCAGGCCAGTTTATTCTTGGAGGAAATTTTTATGCTTCTATTCCTCGCTCCACCCCTGCCATCGTGGATTCTATAACTCCCAGCACTGTGCTACGAAAGGGGATAAAAAGCGGGCCATAAGGTCCAAAATCGGCAGGCCACCAGTCCTGCGAATTCCTCATCAACTCCTTCAAATCCTTTATGACAGAGTCTACGTCGAGCTCTTGGACCTCCTTGAGATAGTCATATTCTGAATCATAGGGTTGGAATACGGACAATTCTGTCTCAGAATTTTCAAATTCAGTCTATTCGGCCGCAGTCAGACCATCTCTTTCTTGGTTTAAGTTCATGGTTACTTCTCCATTTTTTACAAATTATTAATCCTTTTCTTGGCGTTATTATCTACCTTTTTTAATCTTTCTTGGATTGCATCGCTTGTTAATTCCTTGATTGCATCTTGAGCAATCCATTTAGCACTTTTAGATTCTATCTTTTGAATCTCTTTTGCAGTTTCAATTGCTTTTATATTCAAGCCAATATTTCGTTTTCCAATTTGCCTCAATGCCCAGTTGACTGCTTTCTTAACAAAATTTCTATTATCAGTAGCTTCTTTTTTTATGATTGGAAGAAATCTCTCAAATTGTTCATCCTTTGCCTCTTTATCTTTAAAAGCTAACCATGCCATTAAAGCAAACCCTGCCCTTTTTACGAATTCTTCATTTCTTTCGCCCCATTCTATGGCTTTTTGATAAGCAAATTTAGTATAGGTAAAAAGATTCTGACACACCTGGTCGCAGATTTCCCAGTTATCAAACTCTTTTACCCATATTTCCATTTGTTGTTCAGTCACTAATTCAGGGTCATCAATCATACCAGCAAGTATTCGAGTTTCCCTGATATTCAATTTCCATAGTTGTTGAGCAAGTTCATGGTTTTTTCCTATTTCCTTAGCAATCTTTCTTAAGTCCGGAATTGAGACACCATAAGCTCTCTCGGCGGTAATCCCATATTTAGCCATGCCTTCTATGGCTCTGACACTAGACAGGGATTTCAGTCTCTTTAAAAGATCATCACATTGCATTTTTTCTAGTCTCTTTCTTTCACAGGTTGCCTTAAAATGGTCTTCATCTTTTCTGAAGTGACCTTTCGTGGGTCAGAAAGATAAATCTCGTGGTGAAAACCATTCTCAACAAGATTCTTCTGCTCCACCAGTTTTTTTATTTTTGCTAACGATTCTGGCTCTGTCGAATATGGTCCTATGTGCAATATCTGAACGCATTTGCCTTCCTTAATCTTTTGAAACTTGATTAATCTTAATTAGTTCCATTCTTTCTTTTTGAAGACTTCTTCCCTTGCTTTTTCTATCCCTGAATTAACAAAATCTGGCATACGAATAAGAAGTTTCCATCGCCATTCTTCTCT
>JBBIOZ010000079.1:0-7028 GCA_037443105.1 Methanocellales archaeon | reverse complement strand
AAATAAATTTATGAATCTCCTAAAGCTGCCTGGACTGGAAATCGACTTAGAGTACGATGAAGTACTTATGCTTAAGGCTCGCGGTTCACTGAGCAAAATTGCCCAGCCTTTTATCAGCAGAATAAACGATAGATTGAGAAATGAAAAACCAGCGGTTGTGGAAAAAGATAGAGTTATCATGTCAACGTGGCTGCCTCCAATTCCAAGTTCACCCTTCAATCGCCTTTTGATGGATGAACTCAGCATAGCTTTAGGTAAATATGTGCCTGAGACGCTATCACTTGAGATCACTAGGCAATGCAAATGCAAATGCGAGCATTGCGTGGTGAGCGAAGGCGAGCTCGAGCTCTCGATGGAGCAAATTAAAGATGTTATTGATCAAGCACTTGAGATGGGGGTTTGCATAGTTACATTCACCGAGGGAGATCCATTGCTGAGAAAAGAAATATTCGACCTAGTGAGATATGTGGATAAGCAAAAGGCAATTGTAAATCTCTTTACCCCCGGCACTGAGCTTGATATGGAAAAAGCAAAGAAGTTGAAGCAGGCTGGATTGCATAATCTGCTGGTCAGCATCTACAGTGTGGATCCAGAAAAACACGATCGAGTGCGAAGGCTGGAGGGAGCGCATTCGATGGCGCTGCGCGCTATTAAAACTGCTTTAAAAGCAGGGCTGCTGGTTACCATGGCAACGCATATATCTCCAGATCGCATGGCTGAGCTACCCAAACTCTATGCATTAGCAGCCGAGCTTGGAGTTCACGAGTTCTCAGTCTGGGAATCAATTCCAGGTAGAGAGCTAAAGCAGACTTTGAGCGATGCTCAGCGAGCTGAGATCTTGGAAATGTATCAGAGGGTGAATTCCTCACCTTCTGGTCCGAGAATGTTTTCCAATACCTACTTCGAAGGTGAAATGCTAGGCTGCCTTGCTGGAAGGCGCTGGATGCACGTATGCATAAGTGGAGATATTAAACCGTGTCCTTATTTCAGCTTCAGCTTCGGCAGCGTCCTTGAAAAGCCCTTGAGCGAGATCTGGAATGAGATGAGGAAGCTGGAGATCTTCAAGCAAAAAACCAAGGTCTGCATGATGATGGACCCTGAATTCAGAAGATATATAGAGAGGATACCAAAAGAGGCAGCACTTCCCTATCCATTTGCAAGGATTTAGCGTTTCAGCATTTAACTTTACCGTGCACAAAGCCCGCAGCATTAAATTGACGGTGGATATACCTTTTCACCATCGAGCTATATTTATGAGCAAAGCGCGCTTCTCAACTTTGCTAATCTCAGGTTATATTTCAAAAGATTAATGTAATAATAAATTAAAATTAAAAGATGATGAATTATATACAATTATTTATATCAGATTATGATCGCACTCTTACCAATTCAGAGTTAAAAATCGAAGATAAAGCCATTGAAACTCTAGCGAGGTTGAAAAGAAATAACATAAAAGTAGCCATTGTTTCAGGTAGAAAATATTCATATGTGGAAGCTTTTCACAAGCAATATTTTAAATTCATCGATGCCTTCATAGCTGAAAATGGATGCATTGGATTTGCAAATGGCAAAAAGGAGGTAATCTGCCAAAATAGAGATAGAGAGGAAATACTCAAGGAATTGAATTCAAAGGGCATTCCACACGACGCTGGAGAGGTTGTGATTTCAGTGAATTCAACATATGAAGAAGAACTTCGCAAGCTCATTACAAAATTTGAGAATTTCCACATCATCAAAAATATAGACTCATTCATGATACTTCCAAAGGAAGCCTCAAAGGGCTTGGGGGTGAAGTGGATAAGCGCTGAACTAAATGTTGATTTCTCAAAAATCGCGTGCATAGGCGATGGAGAAAATGATATAGAAATGCGCGAATACTGCTCAATCTTAGGAGCAGTTGCAAATGCAGTGCCAGAGTTGAAGAGAAAAGCTGATTATATCTGCGAGAAGAGCTATAGCGATGGTGTGCTTGAGTTCGTGGAAAAAATACTTTCTTAAAATTCAGTTTCTATCTTCCCCCTACCCGGTATCCAGTCGATATCGTAGCCTATGAGTCCTTTTTTCAATCGATATTGATAGATCTCGCGCATTAACTTCGCTAAGTCAAAGCGCTTCTGAAGCAGTTCCTTTGACCCAATGTCGCTTCTATGGAAAAGCGGCCAGCCATCTAAGAGTTTAACATGTTTCACCGCTTTTTCAAGTCTTTTGCTCGCCTTCACTATATCATCACTTTCAGCATATAACTCCACCACTCGAGCACCTCCTGTGAGTATAGCTCCATCTGTTTTATCTACAGTGGCATAGTATACTCTGCAGCCAAGTGATTCTATCGCCTTCTCATTCACATAGACCTCGTGTCCAGTTGCTAAATCGCGATGCTCAGGGTAACCCTCAGGTGCAATGCATTTAACCACAGTGACTACTTCTCTGAATTTTATTTTAATTTGATTGAGCTTTTGATTGATTATTGCTTCACAGATCTCCACCAAATCTGCGCCTCGCTCCACGTCGAGAAGTGGTAAAATATTAACCGCCTCAGGGTCTCCAAATCTACTGTACATTTCTATTATCGTAGGACCTTGATAGGAGAGCATCATCTGCCCAGCAACAATGCCTTTATATAGCTTGCCGGTTTGATCTTGAACTGCTAATACCATTTTTTCGATTATCTTGGCTGAGATATCAAATTCCTTTTGAGTTAAAAAAGGCAGTGGTTCGCCCTTGCCCTTTATACTTCCCATGCCGCCTGTCTCAGGACCTATGTCTTCTTCAAATGCGTGTTTATTATCCTGCACCATCGGCATTGGCTTGAGATGCTTTCCATCTACAAAGCAATGCAAAGTATACTCAGGGCCTTCGATTTTCTCCTCGATTAAGATTTTATCCTGCATCTCAGTGTAGGGCTTCATATGTTCCTCGAATATCTTCTTAGCTGCCACCTTCTTTGCTGCTTTCTTCTCGCTTTGAAGATAGGCTTGAAAGTCCGCGATCACCTTAACTCCTTTGCCCCCTGCTTGCCTAGCTGGTTTAACTGCAACACTCTCAGCATATTCATCTATATATGCTAAAGCATCTTCGACGTTTTGAAAAACCTTGAAGGGAAGGCGCCCTGGGATTTGATACTTCCACATCAAGCGGCGCATTTCAGCCTTTGACATCTCAAGTATGGCTACCTCTTTATTAGCTCCAACGCAAGCTATACCTCTTTTTTCCAATTCATTGGGTATGCCATGGAAACTAGGCTCCTCAGGACCTATGAATGCAAAGTCAGCATTGATTTGCTCCGCGTAATCTGCAACTGCCTTGGGATCGTTAATGTCACCAGCTTTATATCCCTTTGCTAGTCTCAAAATACCTAGATTGCGATTTGCAACATAGGCAAAAAGCTCAGGCTGCTCGCAGCTATTCACCAGCGCTTCAGCAATCGCATGCTCTCTAGCTCCAGATCCCACGAGCAATATTTTCATTTTCATTTTCATTTCACCTTTTTTCAGCAAAGCATTTAATGCAAAGCCTGCTCAATGGCAATGAGACTGCCCTTTCAAGTCCCCTCATACTTAGATATGCGAAGGAATCTGCTTTCACCGCCTTAGCTATTTCCTCTTCGCTTAACTCCCTGCCAATAAGTTCATCTTCAGGCGGCACTTCAACGCCGTATGGACAGTGGCTTACTATATGGGGCGAGCCGATTCTAACATGCACCTCTTTAGCTCCTTTGCGGCGCATTAATGATACTGTATTTCTCAGAGTTGTGCCTCTAACAACGCTGTCATCTATGAGCACAATTCGCTTGCCTTGAATAACTTCTCTAATTGGATTTAATTTAAGCTGAACGCCCACTATTCGCTCAAACTGCGTTGGCTTAATAGCTGTTCTAACCGCTCTTCCGGTGCGCATGAATCCCATTTCAACTGGAATTCCAAGTTCATTGGAGTAGGCCATTGCAAATGGAATTGCAGTATCAGGCACTCCTATTACAATATCCCCATCTACGGGATTTTCTCTAGCAAGTATTCTGCCTATATTGTTTCTAACTCGAATTATAGGTATATCATTTATAATTGAATCAGGTCTCGCAAGGTATACATATTCATAGGTGCAGTAGGCAGTTTTGGTTTTAATTCTTGATTTATGCGATTTAATGCTAAGGGGGTTAAACACCAATACTTCACCTGGTGAAATATTCCTAGAATAATCCGCGCCAGTCACATCGCAAGCACAAGACTCAGAGGCAATTATTCCCCAGTCAAATCCCAGCCCGCCAATGGCAAGCGGCTTTATCCCCCTGGGGTCTCTCCCTATAATCATTCGTTTATCTTTCAAGAGAGCTATGAATGTATAGCCTCCATTTACTTTCTCCATTAAAGTTAAAGCAGCTTGCTCTGGATCGCTTCGCTCAAGCTCCCTTGAGAGCATTTCCAATATTGCCTTTGATTCATCGCCGCCATATTCTTTTAAAATCTTTTGATTCAAGAAAAATTTGCCATCGTAAATTAAGCAAGTATTTTTATTTAAAGCAGGCTGGCTGTGGTCTATAACAGGCGATACCAAGCCGATTCCAATGCATCCTTTAAGTTCCTTAAGCACTTCGTCAGTGAAGCGATCTTCAACGAATCCTGCGTGTTTAGCAACATAAAACTCTTCCTCCAACGTTACAATGCAAGCGTTCTCTTGACCTCGATGCTGAAGGCCGCGAAGTCCAAATGATATGAATCGCGCAGCTGGCCAGACTTCATCGAATGCATAGAAGCCCAAAACACCTGGCAATCGACCACCTTGCGCTTCAAATTGAATTTGAAAAAACTTAAAACTATCTCAGCAATTTGAGTAAAAGTGCTTTTTGAGTATGCAATCTATTCTCAGCTTGATCGAAGATCTTTGAATTCTCACTTTCAACTACATCTGAGGTTATTTCCTCGCCTCTATGCGCTGGCAAACAATGCAGTACGATTGCATCCTCTTTTGCTTTCTCTAGAAGTACTTTATTGATCTGATACCCTGCAAAATCCATTTTTCGCTTTTCCCTCTCAGCTTCATCACCCATCGATACCCAGACATCTGTGTAAAGCACATCTGCATTCCTTGCAGCCTCCGCTGGTGAGTGAGTGATCTCAAGTTTTGCTCCCATCTCCCTAGCTCTTTTTACTATCGCTTCATCCGGTTCATAGCCTTTGGGGCATGCCACTGCTATTTCCATTCCCGTTATCGCGCACGCAAGGATAGATGAGTTGCAAACATTGTTGCCATCCCCAATCCAAGCGAATTTCAAGCCTCCAAAGCTTTTCTTAAATTCCAAGATCGTCATCAAATCAGCCAGAATCTGACAGGGATGCTCTAGGTCATCAAGTCCATTGATCACAGGTACCAAGCTTGCCTCCGCAAGTTTTCTAACGGTCTGGTGCTTATAAGCACGGATCATTATCGCGTGTACATATCTAGACAGCACTCTAGCTGTGTCCTCTATAGTTTCGCCTCTGCCAAGCTGAAGCGTGGAAACATCGAGATAGAGCGCGTGGCCTCCGAGTTCAGTCATTGCCACTTCAAATGAAACTCTTGTGCGAGTTGAGGGTTTTTCAAAAATCATAGCAAGGCTTTTCCCTTTAAGTTCACTCAAAATTTCGCCTCGCTTTCGCTTCACTTTGAGATCTCTAGCGAGTTCGAGAAGATTCAAGATCTCTTGGTATGTTAAATCCGCTATGGATAGGAAGTGCATCTTCCTCAGCTCAATGGCAGTTATCACACTCTGAATCGCAAGCAATTGTATTTAGATTGGTTATAATGAAGCCCCTTGCCGTTGGAGTTATGATATAATCAAGCTTTGCATCCACAAGGCTTTCAACGATTGCTTGGTCTAGATATAGTGTAATGCCATTGCTCTCTATAACTGTATCTCCATCCATGGCTTTTTCTTCAAATTCTAAGCCAAAGCTTGGTCCTCTGCATGTGAATCCAGCTAAATATACCCTCAAACCGCATTTTTCCTTTCCCTGTTTTTCCATAATTGATTTAAGTTCAGCAGCGGCATTCGGTGTTACTTCCATTTCCGTCACCTGCTGATTCAAAATACTCATCGCTATATATAAAAATATCTTTGTGCAAAAAAAATTTATGCAAATAAAATAACCTATGAAGCGATGAAGTTCATACTTGATACCTCAGTATTCATCTCTCGGTTCAAGCCCCCGGAAGAGCAAAGTATAACTGTGCCAGGGGTACTTGAAGAATTGAAGGACATAAGATCAAGAATTCAATTTGAACTTGCAGAGGAGTCAGGGTTGAAGGTTGAGCCTTCGAATGAAAAGCTAATACAGGAAGTAATGAAGCGCTCGAAGGATGTTGGTGATTTTGAAAATCTCTCTCAAACAGATATACATCTACTTGCGAAAGCACTGGAATATTTCAAAGAAGGCGCGGTGATAGTTACCGATGACTATGCTATTCAAAATGTCGCTGTACATTTAAATATCCCGGTAATACCCATAGTGCAGAATGGAATAAAAGAAGTTCTAAAATGGGTGAAGCGCTGCAGCGGCTGCGGGAGGTATTTTGAAGCTGGCGAGATATGCCCAATATGTGGATCGAAACTTAAAAAGAGGAGAAAAACAAAGAAAGAATTGAGGGAATAAGATGGATATAAATGACCTTATTAAGCGTGCTCAGGAATTACGAGCAAAGGGTTTGAGAACAGGGGAGATTGCTGACGAGCTGAATGTTTCAAGGGAAACTGCAACTTGGCTTCTCACACGACATAAGCCAGAAGAAGCACCGCCAGTACCCAAGGATATATTCATCGACTGGAGCAATGTTGGAATGAGTTCCCAGCGAATGCGCTATTTTGCCAGCGCACTTACAGATATGGTGCTTGAGAATGTAGGCGCTGAAAATGTAGAGGTAGTTGTTGGCATAGCACTGAATGGCGTGCCCCTTGCAAGTTTGGTTGCCGATGACCTAGGTGCATACTTCGCGATTTATAGACCGAAAAAATCAAGATGGGAGCCTGGGGCTGTCGAGGAGAAAGGCACTTTTTC
>JBBIOZ010000078.1:0-7059 GCA_037443105.1 Methanocellales archaeon | reverse complement strand
CCACATCACCCATGGAGTCAACTAGCATTTTATCCATCCCTCTAGGGCCAAGTGTAGTGCGAACTGCTTCAGCAACGATTTTGGCTGCTAAGATATTATTTGACTGCGCATCTCTCCCGCGAGTGCGCGTGGTACCTTCCTTAAGGATGAGAATAGGCTGTCCTGCAAGCTGTCCATTTGTCATACGATAACCTCCCTACTATAACAGTAGCATCAAATCAGTAAAGCAGAAGTTCTATAAAAAGTTTGCTGTAAAAAATATATAATCTTATTATTTAGCCTGCAGGTCTAAAATGGTTATACCTGTCCTCAGCTGATCTATCTCCGCCTCGCTCAGTTCTCGCTTTTTAGCCTTATTAGAAAGGATCGCGCTATTTCCAAGCGGGTCTTTGATTATTAAAGTCATTGTCTGCTCGCCCCTTTTAATCGCAGCGATTTTGCTGAGTACTTCTTCGGCCTTTCGCTTCTGCTCCTCTGTTTCAACCCAGCTTTTAGCAGTTTCGACTACCGCTTCAACTCTATTGAGCACTCCCTCGACATTTGAAATAAAAGCCTCGGCCAGAGCGCCAGGCTCGATGTCAACGCCTAGCTCCGGTATATATATACTCCCAGAATTGGATCTCACCACGCGTGTATTTAAATCCTCGGGACTTGAGACAAAAAATTCATATTGAACAGGCTCCTTTTGAGAGAGCACAAAGGTATCTGCATATCTAAACCCACATTTACAGTTGCTGCTGATGCAGAGGATTTCATCGAAATAGGGGATCTTATCAAAATACCATCTTAAGGCAATTCTAGAGCCGCATAAGGGACATTGCCCTTCAGTTTGAAACTCCATCTATTTCTTCCGGGGCGAAATCTTATTGCGGTCTATCTTAACGCCAGTTGGAGTGACGATGACCTTGGTATCCTCAAAGCCCACTATATCGCCATGTACATCGCTTGCAACCTGTTTAAGATCTCTGAGTGCCCGATCTCTATTGAGATCATCGTGCCTTATTAGGGAGTAATCGATTATTACGATATTTCCATTGTATACTTCTTTCTTCAGATCAGGAAGGTCATGCAAACTGCCAAGCTCAGCTATTTTGATGAACATATTAGCTCCTGTTTCCTCTGCCATTCCCTCAAACTGTCCCTCGATCTCGACATAATCCTCTACCGCCGTTTCTTTCTTGAGATGAAATAGCTTATCAAATATCCCCATATGTTTATCCACCTCTGCTAAGTTATACGCAAATACATATTTAAATCTATTCAGCCACCACGTTATCTCCTGCCCCTGTTTTTCCAAAAACATTCTTTATTTTATTGATATTTTATAGCCCCTTGGCCTCGCTGCCTTTTTTAACTTTGCCCTTATCTCAAGCACACCATTATTATAACTTGCTTTAGCACTCTCCGGGTCTATCTCTTCTCTAAGCGAGACATTTTTGTAATACCTCACCCTCTCTGCTTCACCCTCGATTTTTATGCTCGTCTCAGTTGCTTCAACATTGATTTTATCCTTCTCGCAGCCTGGAAGCTCAGCTGTTACAATTGCTTCATTGGTTTTTTCATCGATGATAACATCAGTAAAAGGCTCTCTCGTACCCGGTCTAATTTCTCTCATCGTTGGTTCGATGTTTCCAAAAGTTCGAATCTCTGGCTCTCCCCCTGGTCCTATTCTAACTGAGAATCCATAATAAAGCGGTTCTTCAAATGTTCTCCCAGCTCTAATTGCATTTAGCATTCGATCGATCATATCAGCTATCTCTCTGAATTCATCTCCAAATCTCCTTCTCCACATAAAATCACCCTAAACTATTTTTTTGCATTTTCTTAAAAAGATTGTGATTAAAAAGTTTGAAGCTCCCCTTTCACAACCATCTCAGTTATTTTTGCAATATCCTCCAGCCAAGTATCCACAACTGCTTCCACTCTAGGCTTTATCTCATTCAAGCTTGCACCCTTTTTAAGCAATAGCTGCACGCTGGCAACTTTGGGATCATCGATTGGCCTTCCAATTTGAGAAAGGATTCTCACATACACTTCTTGAATATCGCTATCGATCTTAACAATGTGATGGGCAATCTGATTCGCAAGCAAGTTGTAAATCTTGCCAATATGATTCACAGGATTCTTTCCAGCTGTAGCCTCCAAGCTCATTGGGCGATTAGGAGTAATGAGGCCATTGCAGCGATTCCCCCTTCCCACCGAGCCATCGTCGCCCATCTCAGAGCTCGTACCGGTTACAGTTAAATATACAACACCCTTTTCATAGTTATCCCCGGTATTCACTGCAACGCTAACATCTCTATAGGTATATTTTTCAGCAGTTTTACGAATGAAATCCTCAAGCTCGGCCTTTATTGCTTTATAATGCTCCAAACTATCGACATATTTGGAAACAAAGGCATCTGCAACGGTGAGCGTTATCCTGTCTCCCTCGCGCAGTGCCATTACCTTCATATCCTCTCCAATGGCAGGTTGCTTGGGGATTAGCTCTTTTATAATTGCTCTCTCAACATTGTACACGATTTTTTCAGTTTCAGAAAATGGAGCGAACCCTACGCCAAATGAGGTATCATTTGACCTTGGAATACCTGGGCGCTCAAAGACATCCACCAAGTCCGCGGAGCCTTGTCCCAAGCGCTGATCAATTATAACCTGATGATCCTCAAGATTTCTAAGTGTACTTTTGAGGTATTCTCGAGCGGCCTTTAAAACAATTCTACCCACGGGAATTTTTTCCTTGCCTACGTAAGTAGTAGCCCGCCCGCTGAGCAGAATAAACACTGGGCGGATGATTTCTCCGCCGCCATAAGTTGGATTTGCCTCGCCTCCAACTAGCTCAACTTGGTCAGTGTTATGATGCAGAATTCTTCCAAAGCGATTCAAATATTCGCTAGATAGTGCTCGACTCATAGCCTCGGCAATACCATCGCACAGTGAATCAGGGTGCCCGATACCCTTTCTTTCCACCAGCTCGATCTTCTGTTCCTCGATAGGTGTTCGGGTAATTTGCTCCACCACGATATTCCGCGGCATATGATTTCCTCTTTGTTTTTTACAAGAATATAATAATATGTATTTTTAAGTATTGGTCTGGAACTATTCTAAAATGGCTTCTGGAATCCTTTAACTATTTCAGCATTCTAGCATGCTAAGCGTGCCTTTTTACCTCGATACCTGATTCGATCTCAATCAGCCGCTTGCCATCCTTATATAACCTTACAGTTCCTCCGCTTTGTGAAACTGTAACTGATATTGCACGCGTTTCTTTGCTGATTGCTGCAGCAGCCGCGTGCCTCGCTCCCAAGCCTTTTTGAATTTGCACGCTCTTGGCATCGACATCAAGATATGCACCAGCTGTTAAGATCTGTCCTTTTTCATCGATAATGAACGCACCATCGAGCATAGCCAGAGCTTTAATGGATTCCCAGTTTTCAACACGGGTAATATCCCGCTCGGTGCCATCGTGACCTTGAAATGGATTCAGGATAAGCTGATGAGATCTGCGAAGCACTTCAGCTGAGTCCCCAACCACGAAAACAGTGCCAATGGGACGGCCTTCTCTGCCCTCTCTTCCGATGTCCATTGCAATTCTTAACACTGCTCTCAGGACATTTGGATCCACGCGCTTTGCACTTTCATTTAGGCTTTGAATAGCTGGACTTTCCTTCACATTGTATATAATAATCGAATCACAGGCAACTCCAACGCCTACAACTCCCACTACCAGATCGCTTTTGATTTTGCCATCAGCATATGCAACGGTTATCGCATCTTCCAGCAGTTCTGCACGGCTGCAGGCTTTTAAATTCATAGACTGGCTTACATTTGCAGAGGAACCCATGAGCTTTGAAATAAAATCTATGGAGAGATCTTCATGCACCCCCTCTATTCTCCCTTCGAATCTCGCCACATAGATTGGAATGTCCGTCTTTAAAAAATCCTTTAAAATGTCTTTCAGGCTTTCATCATCTGAGATAACTACCATTGCACCAGCGTGGATCTCGCAGGCTAGCTGCACGGCAGTTTTTGCAATTGCATTTTTAATTGCTACTCCGAGATCCACCGGTTTTCACTATCCTTTAAGTAATAGCTCTAATCCATCCCATGTATTCAATTGCAGAACTATAATAAAAAAGTTACCTTCCAGATAGTTATTTATACTGCAGCTTTGAAAATTAGAGTGTTATGTGTGAATCAACAGTTATACTTAAGAGAGGAAGAAAGAAGGAAGTTGTGATGAAAGATGTGATTCAAGTTCTGGTGAAGGGCGAGGATATCGAAGTAATAGGCATACTTGGAGATTCTAAAAACCTGCGTGGAAATATCACTAAGATAGATTTAAGCGGCCATGAAATAATCATCGAGGGCCATTGAGGGGGATAATAATAAATAAAAACTTGGGATCGAGTTTTTTGGTTATAATAGCTGGGATATTCCTTGGAGTACTTATTTTCAATTTTCTCTTCGAGCAGCCATGCGTGGGCATAATTAGAATAGAGGGCTCAGTGCTCGAGAACCAGAAGACTCAGGATATTATAAGCATGCTCAGGTATGCCCGCGAGGTAAACTCGATTAGAGCAGTTGTACTTGCCATAGACAGCCCTGGGGGCGAAGCCTCGCAATGCGAAGAAGTATATATAGAAGTGCTTCAGCTCCGCAGGGAGAAACCAGTCATTGCATCAATAGGTAGCACCGGAGCTTCGGGGGCGTATTACATCGCAGCTGCCTCAAATTATATCTATGCAAAGCCCACTTCGAGTGTTGGCAGCATAGGCGTAACCGCTATCCTTCCTCAGCCGGTAACCTTGCCTGAAGATAGAATTATAACTGGCCCATATAAAACCACGGGTAAAGATAGAAAGGAGTTTGCAGCCACTGTGGAAGCTGTGAAAGAGGGCTTTTTGAGGGCAGTAATTCAGCAGAGGGGCGACCGCTTGAGACTTACAAAGGAGGAGCTATCCAGAGGAGAGCTTTATATTGGTATAGAGGCCAAGAGAAACGGGCTTGTGGATGAAATAGGTTCAATCTCTCAAGCCATAGCTAAAGCAGCGGATTTAGCTGGAATTGCAAATTATAGAACCATCGATATAAACAAAGAACTCAATATCACATCCACAGGCTTTCCACTGCTGGTGAATGAATCCTTTTTAAATCAGCAGTCAAACACCGCGCCTGTGACCTACTTCTTATACGTGGAACCAAGGTGAATGAAATGAGGAAAATATATCTGCTGATCCTAGTGACTCTAACTGTGCTCGGGATGCAAATGATATACTACTATCGAGGGATATACCTTCCTCCACCAACCGAGATGCACGACCTCAATATAAGCTTGCCTGTTTCAAAAATTGCGAGATTCACCGAGGAAGCTGGCAGGGGTTCAGGTTTGGTTTTAATTGATAGAGCACATGGCAATCAATTTGCTCAGCATGAGTTAAATACACTCCTGAGTAGAATACTCTCAAGAGGAGCCAGCTTTGAGTTTTTAAGCAATCGCGAGGGCTTCCGGGAAAAATTGAGGAATGCAAAAGCTCTAGTTGTAATCGCCCCTGCAGATTCATATTCCACGGAAGATAAAAAAGCAGTTAAGGACTTTGTGGAGGGAGGGGGAAAGCTATTGCTGATCGCAGATCCATCTAGGGAGAGTGAAATTAATAGCTTAGCTAGCCAGTTCAAAGTGCTATTCTGGAATGACTATCTCTACAATCTAAGAGAAAATGATGGCAACTATCAATACATATATCTCAAGCAATTTAAACCCAGTGAGATCACCAAAAAGCTGGAAAAAATAGCGCTGTATACAGCCTGCTCCATATATCCAAGTGAAATGGGAATTGCCATTGCTGATCAAAACACTTTTTCATCCAGGATTGAAACCCCGAATAACCTCACGCCAATGGTATTAATGGATGAAAAAATTCTGGCAATAGGAGATTTCACCTTCATGGTTGAGCCTTATAATTCAGCTTGGGATAATAATCAATTGATCTCCAACATCGCTGATTTTCTAACCGAAGCAAAGGAAAAAATCGAACCTCTTGCTCAGCCAAGGATAGTTTCTTGGTATAACAATAAGACGAAGGATAATTCCACCTATATCTCTATCTCAATTTTTGAAGCGATCTACTTCAATGCTACTGCTGATCAAAAGATCGACGTCTGGACCTGGACTTTAAATGATCAAGATATGAACAATAACTATGATAGCTTTACCTATACCTTTAGAGAGGGCGGGGTCTTCTACGTCAATGTGTCAGGCAGCAACTCCAATGGCAGAACTCAAACAGTCAGCTGGTGCGTGAATGCAACAATTAAAATATGATTAAATAGCAAACATTTTAGAGGTGTTGGCAAGCTGATGAAGCGTGCGAAGGATATAATGGTCAAAGAAGTTTATACGATAACTGGAGATGCAAAGGTTGCACTAGCGCGATTGAAGATGCTGAGATACAGCATAGGTGCTCTACCGGTTGTTCAAAAGGATGGTAAATTGATAGGGATCATCACTCTGAGAGATATAGAGCTTGCTGGCAGAGATGTCTCCAGCATTCAAGTGGAAGATTTAATGAGCAAGGACCTCGTCACCTGCACCGAAGATACAAGTATTAAGGAAATAGTTGATATAATGATTAAAACCGGAATTCAGCGCATTCCAGTGGTGAGAAATAAAAAACTTGTTGGACTGGTAACTCAAACTTCGATAATAAAAGCAGCACGCGAATATTTTTATTGAGCCATGGGAAATGTAACTTAGCATTCAATTGCAGATGCCACACTGCTTGCTTTTATTTAGCCCGCCTAGCAAACCTTGAATTCTGCAAAAATGTGCATAATATTCCAAGAATTACTTATCAATGATTATGCATCAACACTCTCTGACCTTTTATGCTTAGAAAAAATTGATTTTAGGTGCTGGTGCTGGTGCACAATATTGGCCTAGAGAGCTAGAGTGCAATAGCAAGATTTAAATATGTGCAATTGCACATTATTAATTTGGTGATTAGAATGTTCGGAAGAATGTGGATGGGTATGTGGCCTGGAAGAGGACCATTTAGCTTT
>JBBIOZ010000077.1:0-7152 GCA_037443105.1 Methanocellales archaeon | reverse complement strand
TAGGGCCGTGAAAACAAGATTATTTATATATATAATACAAATAAATGGAGATTAAAAATGAGGGAAATGAAAGCAATTCCAGCGGCTTCAGCGCTGATAAGAAGGGTCAATGAAATACTGCTCATCCAGAGAAAATATCCTCCTAGTCAGGGGAAATGGGCGCTTCCAGGTGGAATAGTGAAGCAAGATGAGAGTATGGAGCAAGCAGCCATAAGAGAAGTAAAGGAAGAACTTGGTATAGAAATAGAGATTAAAAGATTGATAGGAGTTTATAACGCAACCTCGCGGAATAGCTCTGGGAAACTGAAGTATAGCTATGATATTCATTGCTATGAAGCAAGACATAAAGCAGGAGATTTAAAGCCAAGTCCAGAAATCATGGACTGGAAATGGATCAAATCAAAAGCTGAAGTTGCTGATTTAACGCTCACAAGCACCACAAGGAAAGCACTGGAGGATGCAGGTTTTTTAACTGATAAATGATACCCCTTTATTTCGACTGGAACAGACAAATTTTAAATTCTAGATTTTCAATTCCATTTATATATGGCTGAGCTCAGGGTTTATGTGGTGAATAATTACGGGCAGTTCTGCCATTTAATATACAGAGCTCTTCGAGAGCTTGGAGTTAAGACCGAGATTCTAAAAAATACTCTAACTTCTGGGGAAATTTTGAATAAAAAGCCAGATGGCTTGATATTAAGCGGGGGTCCGGCTCTAGAGCGTACTGGCAATTGTAAGATCTATGTGAGAGAACTTGAGATACCAATTCTCGGCATTTGTTTAGGGCATCAGTTGATGGCAGCTGCCTACGGTGGCAGCGTTAGAACAGGTAAATATGGTGGATTTGCAGAGGTGGAGGTGGAAATTCTCGATGAAGATGATATTCTCAGGGGAATGGCTCCAAAAACCATAACTTGGGCTTCGCATTCGGACGAGGTTGAGGTAATGCCTCAGAGTTTCATTCGCCTTGCTAGATCGAAGATCTGCGAGGTTGAGGCTATGAAGCATAAATCCAAGCCGCTTTATGGCGTGCAATGGCATCCAGAGGTATCACATACTGTTCAAGGCAGACTTTTGCTTCAAAATTTTCTAAAGGTGTGCCAAGAGTACTCTCGTGCTTGATAATCAACATTGATAATCTAATAATAATATTTATAAAATATATTGACTAAGCTTTTTTTGGGAATAAAATTGAATTCAGAGGCGATCAGCGTGATTATCCCCATCGCCAGCGCCTTTGCACTTCTAATTCTAAGCTATCTTCTGGTGAAGTGGGCGGGCAGTAAAACCAAGCGATATATTTAAATTGCCTGCACTTCTCTGGAGCCGACAAGCTTCACGCCGAGCTTTCTTAAAACTTTGATCGCTTCTTTAGCGTCGCTAACCCTCACTATTAGCATTGCCTTCTCACTCGATCTAGTGACGAAGGCATAGGCATATTCGATGTTTATATTGTTATCGCCCATTTGCTTCGCTATCTCATAAAGTCCCCCGGGGCGGTCTGCCATCTCAATACCAATTACATCTGTCTCAGAAACTGTAAATCCAGCGCTGCGCAGCACCTTGTATGCTTTATTTGGATCATCGACAACCATTCTTATGATCCCAAAGTCGCCTGCCTCTGCAATCGTAAATGCACGGATATTTATATTCGCTTTATAGAGATGCTCAGTTACGTGTGCAAGTCTGCCTGGCTTATTCTCAGCAAAGAGCGAGATCTGCTTGATAATCTTATCTTTGTATTTGAATTTTTCTTTCACAGGCATGCTAAACCCCTATATCTTTCTTTTATCTATAACTCTTTGAGCTTTTCCCATAGACCTAGGCAGCGTGCCATACTCAACTAGCTCTACTGTGGTATCGAGGTTAAGCACATTCTTCAACCTGTGCTCTACCTTTTGCTTTAACTTAAGAATGTCATCCACCTTATCGCTGAACGCTTTAGGTGTAACTTCCACCTGCACCGTTATTTCATCCAGAGCTTTTTTCCTCTCAACTATGATCTGAAAATGCTCTCCAACTTCTGGGATTTGCATGAGCGCAGCTTCCACTTGACTTGGAAATACATTTATGCCTCTAACCACTATCATATTATCTGCTCTGCCCAATATGCGCATTATCCTAGGATGCGTTCTTCCACAGCTGCACTTCTCAGTATTAAGCTTAGTTATATCGCCGATTCTAAATCTAATTAGTGGCATCGCTTCTTTGACCAGCGTGGTGGCAACCAACTCACCTCTTTCACCCTCGGAAAGCTGTTCTCCAGTCTCAGGATCGACGACCTCGATCAAAAATTGATCTCCCCAGATATGAATGCCATTTTGATACTGACACTCAGTGAACAGCGGCCCTGAGAGCTCAGAGGTACCAAAGATATCATAAGCTTTAATCCCGGTGTTATTTTCAATTCGCTTTCGAGTCTCCTCAGACCAAGGCTCAGCGCCAAATACCCCTGCCTTGAGTTTTGTATTCTTAATTTCCACCCCCATTTTCTCTGCCACTTCATTGATGTGCAGGTAGTAAGAGGGAGTGCAGGCAATTGCAGTTGTGCCCATATCCACTAAAAGTTCAACCTGCCTCTCGGTATTGCCCACGCTTGTTGGAAGAGCACTCGCACCAATTGCTTCAACGCCGTAGTGCAGCCCTAAACCCCCGGTGAATAAACCATATCCATAGCTGATCTGCACAATATCCCCTCTTCCAAGCCCTATGGATGTAAGGGCTCTGGCCATCGAGGTTGTCCATTCTTCAATATCATTCTTAGTATAGGCAACTACAGTGGGCTTGCCAGTTGTACCTGAAGATGCATGGAATCTAATGATTCTATTTAAAGGCACACATAGCATGCCATATGGATAGGTATCCCTGAGATCGCTTTTTTTAGTAAAGGGCAGTTTTGTCAAATCATTCAGCGTCCTAATATCCTCAGGCTTTACCCCTGCTTTGTCAAATCGATCGCGATAGAAACGTGAATGCTCATAGACATATCTCACCAGATATTTTAACCTCCTCTCCTGAAGCTCAAGCAGCTCTTTTTGAGGCATTTTTTCAATATTCGGCTCCCAAAATTCCACCATTTAATGTTCCTCCTAAATTTTTTCCCGCAGGTCAATGATGCGTTTATATTTACCCTCCACTCTCGGCAGAGTACCGCGTTCGACAAGCACGACATTGGTGCGCAGATTAAGAGCATTATAAAGCTGATTGGCAATTTTATTTTGAAGTCGCTCCAGATCTTTAAGTTCGCCGGTGAAACTTTTTTCATCTAGCTCAACCTTAACTGTGATTTCATCCAAGTGCTTTTTTCTTTCAACAACAACTTGGAAATATTCTCCTACCTCTGGAATCCCCATCAAAACATGCTCAATTTGACTTGGGAAAACATTGATTCCACGAATCACTATCATATCATCCGATCTTCCAAGGATCCTTGAAATCCTAACACTTGTTCTCCCGCAGGGACATGAATCCTCAAGGATTTTAGCTATATCGCCTGTGCGATATCTAATGAGGGGAAGGGCTTCTTTGGTCAGCGAGGTTAAAACAAGTTCACCTCTCTCGCCTGGGGAACATTGCTCTCCATTTGAATCCACGACTTCAACCAAGAAGTGATCTTCCCAAATGTGCAAGCCATTCTGCTCGCCGCATTCAAAGGCAACCCCTGGGCCAAACATTTCAGATAAACCATAGGAATCGTATGCCTTAATATCCAGAGCCTCTTCAAGCTCTTTTCTAGTGTTCTCAGACCAAGGCTCTGCACCGAAGCAGCCAATTCGAAGCTTGAATTGACTGGTATCAATTCCATTTTCCTTAGCGGTTTCAGCGATATAAAGTGCGTAGGAAGGGGTGCAGTGAATTACCGTAACCCCAAAATCAAGCAACATTTCAATTTGCCTCCTAGTAGTACCGGTGCCAGCTGGTACCACTGTTACCCCCATTTTTTCAGCTCCATAGTGAAATCCCAAGCCACCTGTGAATAAGCCATAGCCCACTGCATTTTGAAATATATCGCCCTTCCTCACGCCAACCATTGTCAAACAGCGAGCGATTAAATTAGCCCAAGTTTCAATGTCATTATGGGTATATCCAACCACAGTTGGCTTGCCACTCGTGCCTGAGGAAGCATGCAAGCGTACCACTTGGCTCATGGGCACTGCAAACATTTTAAATGGATAGTTTTCACGGAGATCGCTCTTTGTGGTGAAAGGCAGCTTTTGCACATCCTCGAGCTTGCTAATTTCAGGTTTTGAAGCGAATTTTGCTCTGTAGAATGGCACATTCCTGTAAACCCTTTGAATAACAGCTTTCAAACGGCGAAGCTGAAGCTTTTTAAGTTCGCTGCGCTTCAGCGTTTCAAGCTGCCTTTGCCAGTATTTTGAACTCATCGGTGCGATTATTTTCGCAGCTTCTAACCAAAAAACTTGCGGAATAATTGAATAAGTAACAAACTAAATATATCGTGAGGTAGAAAAAGATAGCGATGACGCTTGATTACGGCTTGCTGATATGCGTGGTTGCTACCTCCATGACTGGTTTGATGACCATTCTCCTAGGCTATCTCACTCTTCGCAGTATGAAGAGAGGCTTGCTCAAGATATATGCGACATTTGTTTTCATAGCGCTGCTGATTTTCTCCACAGCTGGGGTGCTTCGCTCTACACGCGAAGTCTTAGATCAAACTGTTTTTTTGGGCATAAATGTTGTCTACATCGAATACGTACTCTACAGCATAACTTACCTCGAGCTAATGCTGGCGATCTACATGATCCACCTCATCTCAAAGGTGTCGCTGGAAGAAAAGCTAAAGGCGGGATGAGATGTTTGAAGACCCCACTCTTATAAGCTTGGTCCTTCTTACTTCTTCTTTAAGCTTCATAACAATTGTTTTAAGCATATATATCTTCAGAAAACTTCCCTATGGTGATTTAAAAGACTTCACTGCATTAGTGCTATCGGTGATCCTAATTTTTACACTCGGCGGCTTCCTCCGCTCGGTGAGGGAAATCTTCGATTTAACTCATTTAGGGGGTATCAACCTAGTTTATATCGAATATTCCCTCTACACTTTTACCTATGTTATTGCAATTTACAAGATAAGAGAGATCATGCGGGCATCGAGATAACCATCAAGCTGCTGCTTCCTCTTCCCCTTCCTCTTCTCTTCGCCCCAAAATTAATTCCTCTCCACGTTCAATGATAATTCTATGGGGAGTAGGTAGCTTGTTGCCAGCACGTCGAAGAGCATCTTTAGCTTTCAGGAAATGCTCGGGTTTAACTTCAATTGTGAAAATCTTCTGTCCAGCTTGCACTCTAGCAGCAGTGCCCACTGGCTTTCCAAAGGCGCGGCGCATTCCATCTGAAACTCGATCAGCGCCAGCTCCGGTGGCTTGCTTGTTCTCGCGGAGTACGTGATGGGGATAGACTCGAAGTTTGAGATGATAGTTGGCATCCCCCACTTCGCGGAGTAGAAATCTATTGGCAGAGACACGAGCAGCTTCTAAGGCGCTATGTCGAATTTGACATGCCTCTTCAGCGATCAGGCTCATTTCGACTGGAAATTCTTCTTTAGTGTTACCCATATCAAATTGAACAACTTTAATCCCAGGCACTCCACCCATATACTCTCGCCTGGTATAAGCTGGGCCTGAGATTCTTCGATACATCCTTCCTGGTTTACGGGACATGGCTTTTTTCTTTTTTACATTGCCACTTTATATATTTTTCTTCTCATTAGATTTATTAAGAAGTCAAACAAGCTATTCTCAGGAGTTAAGCAAATTGAAGATAGCTATATTAATTCCCTGCTATAATGAGGGGAGGAGGATCGAGGTAGCACTCAACCGCTTAATCGATTTTGCAGTCAAGCACTCGAACTACGAAATCGTGGTCGAGGAAGACGGCTCCATCGATTCAACGCCTCAAATCATCGATAGCTTTGCTGAGAGATATTCATTTATCAAAGCTGTTCACAGCAGAACTCGCTTGAGAAAAGGAGGCGGGCTTAACCTTGCTGCTCTTCACTCCACTGGCGATATAATAATAACAACTGACGCCGACCTAGCTGTGCCACCTGAGGAGTTTCCAAAGCTGGTGAGGGAGATTGAAAATGGCTATGATATTGTAATTGCAAGCAGGCGGCATGGAGATAGCGTGATAAGGAGGCGAGCGCCATTCACGCGTCGCTTGGCTTCGCTTTGTTTTAATCTCATAGTGAACCTGCTTTTTGGTTTTGGAATAAGGGATACTCAAAGCGGTACTAAAGCATTTAAGAGGAAGCTTTTCTTTGAAATTCAGCCGAGAATTTCTCTAGATTATGCCATGGACGTGGAGATACTTGCTAGAGCCAAGAAGCGCAATTTAAAGGTTAAGGAGGTTGGCGTGCGTTATATGCACGGCGAATTCAGCAGGTTTTCAATATTGAGGGATGGCAGTAAAATGCTCAGAGATGTATTTATAATCTGGCTGAACTATATTGCTGGGAGAATTTGAATGGGGGAAATAGATTTAAAGCAGAAGTTCTGGAATGTGAAAACCTTCATTTCATTTTCAATTGCCTTCGCAATTCTCTATCTGCTTTTCTCGCGCGTGGATTTTAACAGCACAGTTAAGATAATTGCAAGTGCAAATCCCACGCTATACATCCTTGCCTTTTTAATTTACTATTTATCCTATCCACTTCGCGGGCTGCGCTGGAAAAATTTTCTAAGCAATGCTGGATTTCAGGGAAAGTGGAAAGATCTTACTGAGATACTCTTTCTATCTTGGTTTGCAAATTGCTTGGTGCCAGCGAAGCTCGGCGATATTTATCGAGGCTATCTTTTGAAAAAAAATTATGGTTTTCCAGCTTCAAAAGCACTAGGTACTATTTATGTTGAAAGGATGTTTGACATCATATTCTTAATTTCCACGCTTGCAATCTCAGGATTTATTGCATTTGGAAGCGAGATACCTAGCGATGTGGTTCTAGCACTTGAAATTGCAAGCTTGCTTGCTTTACTGCTGCTTGCAGCATGGTTTTTGATCAAGCAAAAGAGAGGCGATATAGCCAAAGTTCTCCCTAGAAATGTGAAAGATCTTTTTTTCAGATTTGAGGAAGGCTCGAGTCAAGCTATGGCTTTACGTGCAATTCCAGCTATAGTTATATGTACT
>JBBIOZ010000076.1:0-7251 GCA_037443105.1 Methanocellales archaeon | reverse complement strand
TTATATTTTATATGCGTCTGAGCAGTAGAGTGGCACTCGCTATAGCAAGCGCGATAGTTAAAAATTCGAAGCCTGAAACGGTGCTTGGAGCACTAGCTTGAATGGTAATCAAATGCTCTGAGAATTTCTGCACATAAACTATCACTTGAGCTCCATCCGCTCCAATTGTTACTAGATATTTCGAAGTTTCATTTTTAACTTTCGCATCGATAAGGTCTTGAATGCTGCTTGCTTGAGGAATGACTTTGCCATCGATCATCACTTTATATCCACCGCTCTGCACAACTTCTAGAACTTCACTATCAATATTGACTATAATGAATTTACCCTCAGGAGTGGGCGAGCTCACAGCAATGTTTATGGTTTTATTTTCAGCATCCACATTGGTTATGTTCACCGTTAAATCTGTATAGATAACTGCATCCAGAGCTTTTTTGCCTTTGATATGCACCTCTGCACCTACATTATTCCTCTCCATCTCTTTTATCATCTCTCTATGAGTCTCGCGCTCACCGTAGTCGAAATTTGGCTTTGCTCTGAATATCAGCTTTCCATGCTCGATTGTTGCTGTAATATTTTTATCGCTAACCTCGAAACTCCCCACGCCTGCGATCATCAAGGTACCATTGAGGTTGCTGTTGTTAAGCATTATCATTCTATTGCTTAGCATAGCTATATCTATATCATCCGCGACCAAAAGCTCAACTACTGTATTTTTCACCGCATCTATCTTAAGCAGCCCGGTTGGATTATCGTGGACATCAATTTTCACACCATCTGAAGTCTCAATCTTTATTTCAGCACCGGCACCTTTGATTTTCTGAGGAGCGGATATATTAATGCTTTTAAATACCAGTATATCATTCACTGTATAGTTCGAAATACTCTGCGTATATTCAAAGCTGGTGAAGGTTCCAGTGTAACTGTTGCCGCTTGTTTCAAATTTCAATCCCCGCTCTCTTAGCCGCTCAATCAGCTTCTCACGCTCTTGTTCGAACTTAGCTGCTTTATTCTCTTTGGCAGCAAGCACTCCCAGCGATGCAAGCAACATAGCTAGGAGAAATATTGCGATTACTTTCCTCATTCTTTTACACCTCCATTCGAATGATTAAATTGATGCTGAATCAAATGAGCAAGTCCCAAATTTGCAAGCAATTTCTCTGCAGCTGCAGGAAAATCTCTGCTAAGGTTTTTCATCAAGACCTCAAGCTCTAATTCATCATGCGCTCGTTTGATTTCAATCATATCTTTCACCCCTCCTCTGGCTTTCATTGATTTGCATTTTTTGAGTTTCATTCCTTTCTATTTGAAGCAAAGCAGTTTCTCCCTCCATTCCCCCCTCGCTACCAGATCTCTTTTTAAGCTCTCTATGTTTCTCCTCAAGTATCGCAAATTTTTGCCTCTGCTTCTCCGCAAGCGCTTTCTCCAGCTTAACAAGCGCTTTTTCCACGGTCTGCAAGCCCTTTGAGTTTAATGCCACCTTTAAGCCAAGTGCCCTCATTCCGGCGGTGAATGCCTCCTGAGTTATAGTATTGTTTTCGAGCGCCTTTTTCAATTCAGCTCGCTCCATAGCGATTTCATCAAGGGCCAAGCTAAAACTGAGCTGGCGCTCCTCAATCATCTTAAGTTGCTCTTCCTTCCCAGCTCCACCAAACTTTGCCTCAAAAATAAAATCTTCCAATTCTGCTCTCTGACTTGCTATGGTTTCCTTAAAAGCTAAGCTTAATTCAAGACCTGTGCCGAGCCTCTCCTGTGATTGAGAAGCAATGCCCACCCCGGCAGCGAAGAGTGCCATTATGAGTGTAATTATGATTATGGGGAACTTGGATCTCATATTTTTCACCAATATAATAAAGAACTTGCTATCAAATAAACCTAACTAAAGTTCTGATTGTAAAATGAAGCTCTATTTTAGTTCAAAATTGTATAAAATCAAAAATAATAGTTTAAATTGGTACTAAATTTAATATTTGGTCTTTTTGCCATTTGAGGCAATTTTATTTAAATGAAGATTTAAAACATGTAATGCAGGAGGAAGTTTGATTTGAAACTTCAAGCGCAGATTCTGGATATAGAGATCGGGAAATATAGAGTTGTTCTCAATAAACTCGATGCGGATGAAATGGGAATCCGGCCTGGGGATAGAGTGAGGATTCGAAACGCAGATAGCGTTACAGCGATGGTTGAAATCTCTGAATTCATGTGCGAAAAAGGTGTGGCAGGGGTTTATAAAGATGTCAAAGAGAGACTTGGCTTAAAAGGCGGGGAATATATTGAAATAACACCAGCACTGCGCCCTCGCTCTATATCTGCCATTAAGAAAAAGATGAATAAGGAAAAGTTAACCCCTGAGGAGATCCACGCGATAATCAAAGATATTGTTGATGGGAATCTCAGTGACATAGAGCTCACCGCTTTCATCACCTCTTCATACATCCACGGGATGGATATGGATGAGATAGAGTGGATGACCCGTGCTATGGTTAAAACCGGGAAAAAATCGAATTCGACACCCATCCAGTGATGGACAAGCACAGCATTGGAGGCGTGCCTGGGAATAAGATTTCTTTGATAGTGGTGCCAATAGTTGCTGCTGCAGGATTGATGATTCCCAAGACTAGTTCTCGAGCTATTACAGGTGCTGCTGGTACCGCTGACCTCATGGAAGTGCTCGCTCCCGTTGAGTTCACCGCCAGCGAGATCAAAAGATTAACTGAAAAAATCGGTGGTGTAATAGTCTGGGGTGGGGCAACAAATATTGCTCCAGCAGATGATAAGATCATTGAAGCCGAATATCCTCTTTCGATAGACCCCCATGCTCAATTGCTAGCCTCAGTTATGGCGAAAAAATCTGCTGTAGGCGCGGATAGTGTGGTAATAGACATTCCAATTGGCACTGGCACAAAGATCCCGACTTTGATTGAGGGTAGAAAAATCGCTCGAGATTTTATAGAACTGGGCGAGCGTTTGGGGATTAGAGTCGAATGCGCTATAACTTATGGCGGGTCGCCGATAGGCAGAACCATAGGCCCTGCTTTAGAGGTTAAAGAAGCATTGAAAGTGCTTGAAACAATGCAGGGACCAATGAGCTTGATAGAGAAATCCACAAATATAGCAGGCATTCTGCTGGAGATGGGGGGAGTTGCATCGAAAGGCCTTGGTAAAGAGGCAGCAACCTCTATTTTAAGCTCAGGGAAGGCATTAAAAAAACTTAAAGAGATAATAGAGGCACAGGGTGGTAATTCAAAGATCACTTCAAATGATGTTCCAATTGGCGATAAAACCGCGAATATCGAAGCTCAAGCCACTGGCTATGTAATCGAATTCGATAATAAAAGAATAGTTGAAATTGCAAGAGCAGCAGGTGCTCCTAAGGATAAAGGCGCAGGGGTTCAGATTCATAAGAAGAAGGGACAGTACGTTGAGAAGGGCGGGCCCATCATTACAATATACGCTGAAAAGGAATGGAAGCTCACAAATGCAATAAAATGCGCCCAGCGTGAGTATCCAGTGGTGGTTGAAGGAATGGTGCTTGAAAAACTTGAACAAGCGAAGGAGATATAAGCTTGAGTTGGTACTCAGAGCTATTACCAACAGCCAGCTCTATTTCCGATTATATTAAAAGACATTTTCAGGAAGAAGCAGTGTTCGAAGTACTCGCGCAGTTTGAGGTCGGCGATGAAATAATGCGAGAATCTCGATATGCAATAGGCGATAAATTACTGGTTGAAACCTCTGAATTTATACCCATATCGGATAATCCAGCTGATTTCATCGAGCTGGTCAGAGAAGGATATATGTCTGTCGAGGAGATAATTGCATACAAAGGCTATAAAGTGAAATACAGGCTGATAGCAAGGAACACACACTCACGGATGTTATCGATATATGGTGATGTATTTGTAGACTTGGTTGAAGAATATCAAGAGATATAAACCACGTCTAATACTTCTTGCTTTAATTCTTTCTTCACTTGGAAATAATCCCTCGCTAACTTCCCAACTTTTTCTCTATGCTCAGGAAGGGTATAAACACCCATTCTCCAGTTAGCAAGATGCGCTTCGCTCAATACCTTTACAATAGGTGAAACCTCCTCCAGTGGTTTTAAAGAAGCGCCCATCAATACCAAGCTTCGCTTCTCCTCGATTTCCGGAAGCGCAGGAATATCCACAAGTACATAGCCCTCTTCAAGTCCTGATATCGAGCAGAGCTCGCTCTCCGCTCTTAAGATTTTATTATGAGAAGCAAATTCCTTTAAAACTCCTTCACCGACTGCTTGCAGGTTGACATACAATGCTCTTTTAAACAGCTTTCGCTCTGCAATGCGCTTGACCATTTCCCTTGCATATCCCTCGGTATTATGCATCCTCTCCCAGATTTGGTAATCATCGAGCCTTTTCAGCTCCTCTGCTTTAAGCTCGTTAGCCTCAATCATGAATTCCAGAGCACGCACAAACATGGTCTCAGCGATTCTTGAAACATGATGGAAGTAAACAGCTGGATGCATTAAAAACCTCGAGACTAAAAGCGATTCAGCTGCTTGAACGCCGCCTTCAAGTACAATAAGTTTTTCCTCATGCATCTTAATCTGGCGAATCAAGCGCTCAATATCGACTAAGCCATAAGCAACACCTGTATAATGTGCATCCCTCACAAGATAATCCATTCTATCCACATCTAGCTCGCTATTCAAAATCTGTCCATATTTGGTTTTGCCATCTATATTCCGTGCAATATCAAAAGCATTCAAGCCAAATTTTTGAAGTACCTCGTTAATTTCACTCTTTTTTAAAACAAAAGCCACATCTTCGTGTCCGCGCCTGAGATATCTCCGCAGAAGCTGCTCTGTGACGTGGGAATAAGGACCGTGGCCAATGTCATGGAGTAAGGCCGCAGCGCGAACTGTATCCTTGACTTCCTCCTCGATGGATATCTTTCTCAATAAAAGTTCAGTTAGATAAAATGTACCCAGCGAGTGCTCGAAACGGGTATGATTCGCTCCTGGATATACTAGGTTTGAAAATCCAAGCTGCCTGATTCTGCGTAATCGCTGCATCTGTGGGGTATCTATCAAAGCAAGTGCTAAGTCGTCAAGCTCAATGTAGCCATGTATTGGATCTCTAACTGCCTTCATCCTGCTTGAAAATATTGATTTTCTTTATATAAAAGCTTCAAACATAGTTATAATGAGCATGCAAAGTTTCAAATCAGGTAAGAAAAGTATATCAGCCCAGTTAAATAAAAAAGTTATATATCTTCAATTTCTCATATTTTTCTTTTTCAGCAGCGCAATTGTACTCTGCGCAGCCCAAGATAATGAAATTGCTTATATCAATGAAACTTATTCCAGTCAGATTGCTTTGAATATCTATATCGATGAAAGCGGTAAGGCCTTAATCGCTGGCTATGTCGAGAATCCTGAAGTACTGGCTGAACTTGAATTTTTAAAGGATGTTCAGTATACCTTTGACAGTCAAACCCACCAGCTTATTTGCCTCACCGATAAGCTCACCTCAAAGCAAGCTGAAAATTGGGAAGTCAACTTTACCATAACTGGCTACTTCACCGAGTTCAGCGCAACTATCTACCTCCCGCAAACTGCGAGATTGAGTAAAATTGAGGTTTCAAAAGATCTGAGCTACTATATAAATGCTGAAAATGAATCGCTTGCGATAGAGGTAGAGGGATTTGATATTGATGATCCAAGTCTTGCTATTAACTATAAATTAGCAGCGCCTCAGCCCAAATTAGTTATTGAAAAATACTCGATATTCATATTCATCACCGTTTTAATTTCAATTCTCGCTCTAGGATTTTGGAAGTGGCGAGGAAAGCAGAAGGAGGGGGAATCTTTTTTAAAAACCGAGAGCGAGGAGGTAGTTCTAACCCCCGAGATGCAAAAGGTAATCGAGACCCTTAATGAAAATGAAAGACAAGTTTTGGATGTGCTTTTAAAGCATAAAGGGCGGTTAACCCAAGCGAAAATTCGCCACGAAACAGGCATCCCAAAGTCCTCTTTGACTGGCATCATCAATGCGCTTCAAAGAAAAAAGATAGTGAATAAGATAAAATATGGGAGGGTGAACGTAATTGAACTATCTTCTTGGTTTTTGGGAAAAAATAAACAGAAATAAACCTTTTTTAAATGCTGAGTTCTGAATCAAATTTTTATATCGTTCAAGAAAATAAAAAATCTAAAGGAGGAAATTAAAATGAGGAAGTTCACATATTTACTTGCTTTAACGCTAGTTGGAGTGATAGCAACCGCAGGAATTGTGGCAGCTTTTGGAGCAGGATTTATAACCAGCGAGCAGAGGTCAGCTATAAAGCAAGCAATTGAAAATAATGATTACGAAGCTTGGAGGAATGCAATTATAGCGACGCTAACGCAGGAAAATTTCAACAAAATTGTGGAGAGATATAAAGCAATCTCGGAGAGGAGAGAGCTTCAAAATGCAGTGAAACAAGCCATTAAAGAGGGTAACTACACAGCATATAAAGAAGCAGCGGAGAAGCTTATAAGCACATATAGAGTGATGAGCGAAGATGAGTTCAATGCTCTGGTGGAGCGCTATAATGCAGCGAAAGTTGGATGCTGGTGCTACAAAAGAGGATTTGGTAGACCTCACATACTCTGGTAGTGTGATCGAAGGATGAATCTCTCAAGATTTAGCTTAATTGCGTGCTTAAGCCTGCTCGGTATTGTAGCGATATCAATTAGCTTGACGCAGAGCTTGGCGCCAGCTGAAACAGTAAAGTTAGAGTTGGAATCAAAGCAAGCGAGATTAGTGCCATTGCCTCCTTATAATTTAATTCCAATGACAGTGGGCAATGGCTTTGCCTTTGCCGATGAGGAGTTCCACGTTGTAAAGCTAAACGTCGTTGGCGTTAGAAAGCTTGGATTTCAAAACCTTCGCGCGATGATCGCTGAGCGTAGAAATCTATCGCAGATAAAAGAAGCACTTCTCAGACCAGAGGGAACCACGCCTACGTGGAAGGGATATTTAAAGTTTGGGAACAAGCACTTTGCTTTGAAAGTGGAGGAAATTGATGGCAAGCATTTAAAGGCCCAGCTACTTTGGTATCCACCCATAGTTGAATCAAATGCAATTAAGCCAAGTGCTGCTGGCAACCTATCAATGGGGATCAAGTTTTATGAAGGAACAATAGTTGGTACTGGTAATATAACCTTCGACCCTGGAGTACTTCAGGATTCTTTTAAAAATTACTATGATATCTATCTCTATATCT
>JBBIOZ010000075.1:0-7669 GCA_037443105.1 Methanocellales archaeon | reverse complement strand
CTTACCTGATCTAAAAATCAATGCAGCTGTTTTGGGATCTTTCGTGCGATACACCAAGCCTGGGAATTGCTCAGGGTCGTAATCAGCGCCCTCCAGCGCTTGGGTTATGGCTTTTAAATCAATTTCACGCCCAATCGACGTTGAGGCTACTACATTTTCAATCTTTATGGTTGCCTTTGCCTCCTCGGCTTTAGACATGTTTTCATCTCCACTCAATTAAAGAAGTATTTAAAGTATATAAAAGCTGTTTCAAAGTATATAAAAGATTTTATAAATTCTTCTTGATTATTTCGCCAATTATTCTACACATCTCCTCGGCATCTTTCGTTGAGATATCCTCGAACCTTAAATCGTGGGATAAGAAGCGAACCTTGAGCAGAATCGAGGAGTAGATTAAGCCTTTATCGATTTTCACATTGGCGATATCCTTATAGTAGTAGTCCTCGGTTTCGTGCTTGAGCCCCAGCAGCTTGGGGCTGTATCTTATCACGCGGAAATTCGTAATATAAATGGTATCAGGTGTTACTGGATGCTTGGCGCGGGTTTGATGCAGATGAAATAAAATCTTCTCATCCTTGAGCATTATTGCTTTGACTACTTTAGGAAGTCCGTGATTCGAGTGCATGTTTTAGGGATTATTATGCTGATTATTAATATTTTGAGGTCGTATTATCAATTGTATGATCTTGGCCTTCGAACTCTCAGGGGAACATAAAATTCTCTCAAGATTGGAGGTGCTTGCATATCTAGCAGCACGCGGGGTGAAGTATCGCGAAATAGCCTTTTCAGATCAAATATTAGTCATCGAGGCTGATTTCTACCCAGAAGAAATTTCATCCCGCCTAGGAATGGTGCATCGCATAATAGAAGTACTTGGCATATCTAATCCAGATGAGCCAAGCATTATTAGATTGGTAGAGGGATTAAAACTGAATTTCAAAACTTCGGAGAGCTACTGCGTCAGGGTAAAGTCGAAGCAGGGTGCTGCTCGACTGGAAAGGCTTTTAGGCGCTCTAATCCATAGGCGAGGCTATCGCGTTGACCTCGAAAATCCTGAGATAATATTTAGACTCATTTTAACAAGCGAATTAGCAATCTTTGGAAGATTGCTTGCAGCTATAAAGAGAGGAGAATTTGCAAAGCGAAACCCAAAATTGAAGCCATTTTTCCATCCAGGCGTGCTTATGCCTCATATTGCACGCGCACTGGTTAATATTTCAAGGGTTCAAAGCAGCGAGCTATTGCTCGATCCATTTTGCGGCTCAGGTGGAATTTTAGTTGAAGCCGGGCTCATAGGCGCGAGGGTAATTGGAAGTGATTTTCAGTCGAAAATGGTGAGAGGAGCAAAATTAAATCTCGATTTCTATAATGCAAATTACTTCCTTTTAATCAGCGATGCTTGCAATTTACCCTTGAAGAATAGATGCATAGATGCAATTGTTACAGATCCGCCTTATGGAAGGTCTGCTAGAATTGAAGCAAGGGATATCGAAGACCTCTATAGAAGATCGCTCTTGGAGATGCACCGCGTGCTGAAGGAGAATAAAATCGCTGTTGTGGTTTCTGATCGCTCAATTAAATCACTCGCTGAGAATGCTAAATTTGAAGTGCTTGAAGTTGTTCAGCAGCGCGTGCATAAAAGCCTCACTAGATACATCTGGATTTTAAAGAAAGGCAGCTAGCATTTACATTTTTTAATCTCAGATATCTCTGGAATTGCATGCAAGATTAATTTCTCTAAGTTTTCCCTCTGTTCAGCGCAAACTTGGAGAACCTTTTGATGGCTCAGCTTTGCTTTTTCTATGCCGGCAGCAAAATTTGTCACTAGCGATACCGCTGCATAGCAAATTCCCAATTCTCTTGCAAGTGTACACTCAGGCGCTATGGTCATGCCAATGACATCTCCCCCCAGTTTTTGAAAGGCCTCTATCTCCGCCTTGGTTTCATATCTCGGGCCGCGCACGCAGATATAGGTGCCTCGAGGATGAAGCTTAAGTTTAAGAGCTCTGACAGTTCTCAATATAATGCTTCTCAATTGCTCGCAAAAAGGCTCGCTTACGTCAATATATCTATCCTCAAAGGATGCAAAGTAAAAGCTGAAGTCTATAAATTGATCGAGGAGCACAAGTTCTCCCACTTTTATGAGCTTGTTCATGCTTCCAACCGCAGAAATAGCAATTATTCGCTCAGCCTCGAGTTGATGAAGCGCTGCAATATTCGCTCTATGGTTAATCTTATTCGCTGGAATCGCCGCCGATTTACCATGCCTGTTGAGGATGAAGGCTTTTGTTTTTTCAATCTCTATCTCTCTAGCTTCAACTTCGCCATATCTTGTATGCACTTGAATTTTTTTCCCATCCTCAAGAAACTTGTCATATCCAGAACCGAGGATTACTCCTATTTGCATTATTTTTCCCTTAAAACTTTTTCAAAGAGTGCCTGATACTGCGAAGGTTTATTCAAAAATTCAAGCTTCTCTGGATTGCGTATTAATCCATAGATCTCTTTGTTTTTCTGCAAGCCAAATTCAGAGAAATTTGCTGCTTTGAGGAATCGAATCTCTGGCACTTGAATGTAATTGCTATTTTTAATGAACTCGCCAGTGATAAGTTCAAAATATGCGCCTCCCCTCATTCTGCGGTAAGGATCGTAGATGGAGGTAAAGTCCCTTGAAACCCAGTTTGCCATTTTTAAGGTTTTCCTAGCTGGGTTAATGGTTATATGGCCGTAGTTTGGAGGTATTATTACCTTGTCGCCCTGCTCTGCTTCAATTAACACCACATCCACCAACTTGCTCCTATCAGCTTTCTCTGGCTTCTGCAGCAAATAGTGTGCTTTTCCCTCCAAAACTTCATAGAGTTCAGGATAGGTTAGATTGGAATTTAAAGGTGGATGATAGTGGCCTGCGGTTTTCACATATTCTTTGCCGAGATTTAAAGGGGGAATTATCGTTATATCATATCTCAAGCTATATTGCTTGCTTGTAATTTCATCCTTTTTGCTCAGCGAGAGGTCGCGATACATATAATATAACTCTAAATTAGGTGCAGCTTTAAGCCACTCTTTATCGAAAATCAGCTCTTTCATGTCATTCAATCTTCTGATCTCTGGCTTAAAAGTTCTTCCACCAAATCTCAACTCCATTTTAACCGCATGTGACCTATTTAAATATCTATACTTAAACATTTTCTTTCAGCAAATTGTTTATTTTATTGAGAAAAATTTTAATTGTATTAGTAATAATTGATATATAATTAGATAAAATTAGAATATTAATCAAAAATGTGAAATAGTATGGATAAAGATAAATGGAATACCTGTGCTCAGATCAGCTTGGACTTCGTAGCTGGAATAATAATATTCTCATTGACATTTTTATTTCTATTTCAAAGCATAACTGGACTTTTCATCCCATTCCAGTCTGAATCAGAGGATATACATTTTCTAGCAAATAGAGTGGCGGCTTTCTTAGTTGAAGACCCAAGAGCTCTTGCAGTAAGTTCTAAAAATCCCGGCTTGATCTCACTTGAGAAAGCTATTGAGCTAAACAGCTCCTTAAGCAATTCCTATGAAAGTAAGATAAATGAACTTGGACTTGCAACGCCAAATAGAAAATACGATCTCTATATTGAGCTTCGATTTTTAAATGACAGCGTATATAGAGATGCAAGCTCGCAACCAGTGCTTCAAGGGGGAAAAGTTCCGCCAGATATCTCAATTGTTGCGCAAGCCAAAAGACTGGTAGTAATAAGCGAGTCGAATGAAAGATTGATACTCTCGGTGAAGGTATGGTAATTAAAATGGATGAATTTGGACAGCTTCATACCATCGAAGCACTGGCAGCCTCGTCTCTGATCCTAGCGGCAATGCTTTTCATAACTCAAGCAACGCCACTCACGCCTCTAACATCCTCAGCATCAAATCAGCAGATCGAGTTTTATCTAGCTATGCTTGGGCAAGATCTATTAACCACGGCCAATTACAGCCCAGATCCATTGAATATCAGCTCGCCATTGAAAAGCGCAATTTTAAACTGGGATGGGATTCGTGAGAACAATCTGCAGGGGAAATCTAACCTCACTGAATTTGAAAAAATCCTGCTTGCAACACTCTCAAGCCGAGGTATAGCCTATGATTTGGAATTGATCTACATAAATACTTCCAGCTATGACCTCGCCACAGCAGCTATGATCTGGAATGGGGAGCCCTCAGATAATGCAGTCACAGTATATGAAACAGTGGTTATTTACAATGGCGATGCCCTCAACCCCAGCAATCCGCTTGAAGACATTGATACCACTTCAGATTTCTACAACCTTGCATTGGTCAAACTTACTCTCTGGAGGATGTAGCAATGGCAGTGCAAATCAAAGCAAATGGAGAGGGACAGATGATTCTCTTAAGCGCTTTTATCATAGTGCTAAGCCTGCTTCTAATAACAATTCTGCTCAACGATGTAATCCTTATGAGCAGCATCCCTGGAACTGGGCTTTATCCAAGCAAGCAGCACTTTAAATCTCTGCAGGAAATGACAATTCGCGAGGCTAGAAATGCGGTTTTAAAAGCAAATAAAACCGATAGCGAGCTTTTCAATTTAACCTTCAACTCCTATTTCAACTCCTATGTGAATGCAACTGCCTCGCTATATGCAGTGAAAGGCGAAGCTGTTGAAATCAGCTTGGATCATATTAATCAAACCTCGCTTGACTATCTAAATCTAACCTTAGTGTACCAAGATGGGGCTGTCAAACTGGAAGAAAAAATACAGGTGAAAATATGAGAAGCGATGAAAGGGCAGTAACAGTGACAGTTGAATTGCTTTTGACATTCTCCATCTCAGCAATTCTACTTTCACTCACAGCACTATCCTTCCAAAGCATATTGAGCAGCACCACTGATATCGCTATGTATCGCGAACTAGGTTCAATTGGCAACGATATAGCCTCAAAAATCGAAGACTTCAATGCAGTTATAAATGCAGCGAGCATATCTGGAGAGATAACCGAGTTAACCTCTCAAGTAGAAATTCCAGCCAGAGCAGGAGGCAGCTTCTATACCATAAAGATAGAGCGAGGATTGGTGAGGCTCATTCCTGAGGTCAATCGCAATTTAGAGGTGAAAGTACCATTCAGTCCCTCAATAGCGGTGGCAAATTGCAGCATATCCAGCGCTGAAAAAGCAAAAATATTGAAATTCAATCGAACCGCTGGCGCCATCACCTTTGGTCAAGCCTGCATTCCCCAGCCAGATACCTCGCCCCCTATCGCTGTATTCACAGCTCCCAGTCCAGCGAATGGCTCAGCGATCAGCCAGACGGTGAAGCTAAAGGTAAATGCAATTGATAATGTGCAGGTTGCCAAAGTGGAGTACCATTTGAATGATACCCTTGCTTATACAGCTGAATATCCCTATGAGTGGGAGTGGAATACCGAGAGATATCCACCTGGAGAATACAGACTCAAAGCCATAGCCTATGATCGATCTGGCAATACAGCGGAAAGCGATTTAATGATCTATACAGTGGTTGGACTGCCACCTGCCGTGGTTAGCGATCTTAAGGCAACTGTTTTAACATATCCAGATGTATTGCTGAGCTGGACAAAGCCAGCTGCAGGCTCAGTAGCGAGCTATAAAATCTATAGAAGCACCGAGCCAATAAACGACTCAAATCTAGGCACAGCCACACTCCTCGCTAACTCATGGTTTGACTCTCCAGCAAGCTATATAGATTCAAGTTCTAAAACTCAAGGAATGAAATATTACTACGCTGTAACTGCGGTTAACAGCAGTGGAGTGGAAGGATCGCTCTCCAATGTGGTGAATGTAACCATTCCGATCACTGGCACTTGGAACAGCAGCGACCTAGAACCAGCGAGCTTCACGCCATCAGGTGGGACGCTTGAAAAGACATACACATTTATTCCCATCTTCCCCAATGGCACTCATGGAATTGAAGTTGATATAGCAATAAATGTAAGCAGCTACACAGTTAAAAAAGAACAGGGAGATGAGGATAATCTCCACATAGAAGTTTCAAGTCTAATCTCAGATAAATCCATAACTCTCAAAGGACCTAAAACCTACTGGTTCAATGAAACCGCTAGTCCAAGCAACAATACAGAATACAGCGTTAGAGTCTATGTATCCAAGAAAAACCAACTTGATGACATCACGTGGGACTTTGTTCAAGTATTCGTGAAATATAGCTCGTGAGGGAAAGAATGTTAAAATCAAAAGCAGCACTAACGAGTGCAATTGGCTTCCTATTAATACTATCCACTGTAATCATCGCAGGCGCATTGTTCTACATTCAAGGCTTGCCTGTGCTGGATGCTGCTGAGCAGTCAACTCATCTCAGCGAAATGGAGCAAAGCTTCTCGGTGCTCAAAGCAAATATCGATGAAGTGGCATTCGCACAGGCTCCATCGCGAACAAGCGAGATAAAAATAAAAAACGGATGCATTTCTGTGATGAATGAAAGCTGGATAGAAATTGCAGGAATGCGGCACCCTCTAGGCTCGGTTGAATATGAGCTAGGAGATCGAGTGATAGTATATGAAAACAGCGCAGTTTTTGTGAAATATCTGGAACAAGGAAGCACCATTATGCTGGCATCACCCAGAGTTTCACTTGGCAATGTTTCATATTTACCGGTAATACAGCTAGCTGGCTCAGATTCAAAGAGTGGTGAGGGAGTGATTAGAACAATAGCAAAAGAAAGCGACTTCACCTCTCCATTATATACCAATAACACAACTGTGATAATCAAAAGCGATTACTATAGAGAATGGGGCAGATATTTCAATGAAACTCTGGGCTTGAATGTGAGCTATGGCGAGAAAATAGCTATCGTTATTTTCCCCACAACCAAGCTATATTGCGGCATTTCAAAAATCAATTTAAAAATAGCCTGAGGTTTACTCTATCAAAACCGCATTCACCACGCCATCCTGAGCCGGTCGACTTGTAATCCTTGCTTTGCCTAGTTCAGTTTTGATTATCGCACCTTTCGTCAGGGTATTTCTTCGAACATAATGGAGATTCGCTGGATTCACAATAACAGTTTCGATCTTCGCCTTTTTGGTGATACCTGTCTTGGGATCGGTTACATTTGCAACATCGCATTTAAGCAAACGCAGCTTCTCAGTGGTTCCAAGACCAAAAATCTTCTTGCAGCTTCTAGGCCCAATGGTTGGCTCCATAGCCACTCTGCCCAGCTCAAACTTACGCTTTCCCCTAAACTGTGGAACTCTGCCTCCTGTCGGCTTGCGCTTGGATTGAGCCTGCCACTTCAATCTTTTCACCTCAGCTCAGGTTAATTTGATAAAACTGTATATAAGCTTTCGCATCGCAGCTGGGGCATTTTGAGAATCAGAAGCGGGCCTGCTGGGATTTGAACCCAGGTCAGCGGGTCCGAAGCCCGCTAGGATAGTCCGCTACCCCACAAGCCCAATTTTGTGATCCTTTTCCAAGCTTTTATATCTATTTATTATCAGGGCATCAAATATATATCATAGATGCAGGACATAGATACGTACATTGCGAGGTATGGAAATGGCCATTGATCCTTATACGAAGCTGCAGATAAATCTTGCTGCGAGTATTGCTTTCACTATAATAGCCATAGCCATGACTCAAGTTAAGAAGATCTATCTTGATTACGCCCCTG
>JBBIOZ010000074.1:0-7791 GCA_037443105.1 Methanocellales archaeon | reverse complement strand
TATATTTCAATCGAAGAGATCAAAAAAATTGACCCAGAGCTGAAAACGCTGACGAATGTAAATACACCAAGCGATCTTAAAAAGATAAATATAAATGGTTAGCCATCTAGCTTTCAAGGAGTCGAAATGATGCGCCAGCGCTTCGTACTCGATACCACAGCTATAACCGATGCACATACCAGGGAAAAAGAGGGCTTTGGGAATCTCAGCGAGCAGATTAATGCAACCATTGACTTAATCGCAGAGGCAAGGCTCCATCTAGATATAAGCTGCTACATCCCCTATCCCACAGTTTACAGCGAACTTCGAGATTTTCTAAAGAGAAATGCATGTCAAGAGGTAATGATGAAGATCGACACTTGGCTTGTGAAGAAAACCCCTGATAGATTTGAAGTTAAAATACCAGCTGAGATCTTCTATGAATACGTCGATTTCATGCGCGATCGAATAAACAAAGGCATGGCTGTGGCTGAGGAAGCAATCTGGGATAGCTCAATAGAATGCTTATTCACCACCACAAAGGCAAAGAGCAAGAGAGAGATCGAACAAGAAATAGAGCGCGGCATCATAGGTGCAACCATAGCTAAATTTCGTGAGAAATATCGCAATGCTCTGCGCTATGGCATATTAGATAGCGCGCCAGATATAGATGTATTGCTGCTAGCTAAAGAACTAGATGCAGCGGTGGTTGCAAGCGACTATGGCGTGCAGAAATGGGCTGAGCGCCTTGGCTTGCGCTATGTTGAAGCTTGGGCTTTCCCAGCGATGCTCCGAGAATATCTCAAGCGCTTGAAAAAATAAATTGAAAAGGAAGAACTATGATAAAGAGGCCTAGAGGTACGAGAGATTTCCTCCCTGAGGAGATGGAGAAGCGTAGAGCTGTGGAGCAAAAATTTCGAGAGATAGCTGAGAAATGGGGCTACCGTGAAATAGCCACCCCAACATTTGAAACTCTAGAGCTATTCACTTTAAAATCAGGGGAGGAGATAGTGAAGGAGATCTATGCTTTCAAAGATAAAGCAGGTAGAGACCTAGCACTGCGACCTGAGTTAACCGCCCCCTCAATACGCTTCTATGTAAATGAACTTCAAATGGCACCCAAGCCTTTGAAACTCTACTACTTCCAGAATTGCTTCCGCTATGAAGAGCCCCAGAAGGGTCGATTTAGAGAATTCTGGCAATTTGGAGTTGAACTAATAGGCGCAGACACACCTGAGGCAGATGCAGAGGTAATAGCATTGGCGATGAATATGTTAAAAGCAGTTGGGATAGAAGCAGAGCTGCATATAGGCAGCTTAGACATCCTTAGAATGCTCATGAAAGAAGTCGAGAGCGAGAAGCAAGATAAAATTATCGATTACATAGATAAAAAAGATCGGGAGGGACTCCAAAGATATCTAAATCAGCTTATGATTTCCACTAAAACAAAGCTGCTGGATTTAATAGCTCTCCGGGGAAGCAAAAATGAAATAATGCTTAAATTGCACGATTTAATAGGCGAGAGTCAAGAGTACAAGCACTTCGCAGAGGTACTTAAACTTCTGGATATCTATGGAGTGAAATATGAAGTTGACTTAAGCATCGCTAGAGGACTGGACTACTACACAGGCGTAGTCTTTGAAGCATTTGCACGTGAATTGGGAGCGCAGAATCAAATACTGGGGGGAGGAAGCTATAGACTTGCTCATTTATTCGGTGGAGTAGATACTCCAGCAACAGGCTTCGGCATAGGCTTCGACCGCGTTATGGAAGTACTGGGAAATGCAGTTCAAGTGAAGAAATGCAAGAGAATAGCAGTAATAGCAGCTGGAAACGAAGTGCGAAATGAAGCGCTTAAAATTGCATTGCAATTGAGAGAACATGCCGCAGCAGATTTAGACTTAATGCATCGAAGCTTGAAGCATCAACTTGCGCATGCAAATTCCACAGGCGCTGATTATGCAATATTTGTGGGTGAAGCTGAATTGAAAACAGGCAAGCTAACGCTGAGGAACATGCACAGTGGAGAGCAAATGAGCTTGAGCTTGGAGGAAATAATTAGAAGGATTAAGGAGGATTAAAAATGGAAGCTGAGTTAAAGCAAGCGTTGAAGGAATTTCAATATGCGGAGAGATTGAAATCAGAGTTAATAATTGGATTTAAATTACTCGAGCGCCTAGAAGGATTAAACCCCGAGCATATTGCAGGAGGGGAGAAGATCTTAGCTGCATTTTTAGAAGCATTGCTCACTGAGATTAGAATAGCACATAATGCCACGAATTTAAAGAACTTCGCAGAGGCTGATAAAAAGATAATGCAAGCCCTAGGGAGAATAAGCCTTCGAGATTACTATGAAGCTGAGCGCTGCATCTCAGAAGCACTTACAGCTGTAACCTCCGCTTGCCATGGATCGCTTCAAATCTTGGTAGATAGAGATATGATTTGATAGAATTTTTAAGGAGAAGCAACATAAATTTAGAGGGATGAAGCGAAAAAAGAGATCAGATGCTATATTAGAAGAGTTCACAGTCACAAAGCAGAACTCGCCTACATATCTACTTAACGGTAGAGAAATTGACATCTGGGCCGAGGAATACCTGCCCTATCATTCAAAATCACCCGTCGACTACGTACGTGAGAAAATTCTTGAATGTGAAAAACAAGGAATAGATCCCTTTCCAGATGTAGTCGGCAAAGCCTTGGAGAAGGAAATGGTTAAAAACGCCCTACTCTCAGGCTCCCCCATACTATTCAAGGGGGGAAGGGGCTATGGAAAAACCACTTTTTCCAAAGCAATCGCAAAGCTGCTGCCTGAGAAACTCCTAGCGATAAAAAGCTGCAAGATAAACGATGATCCAACGAAGCCAACCTGTCCAGCCTGCAAAGCCAAAATCCTAAGCGGCAAAGTCGAGTTAACTTGGGTTCCAAGGATATGGGTTCGAATACCAGGCGATCCAATGCTCACCACTAGGCAGTTGATAGGCGGCATTTCTATACAGAAAATCAGAGAGGGCTACGACCTAGATGATCCTGAGGTATTCATACCAGGTAGAGCATTGAAGGCAAATCGAGGGGTTGGCTACTTCGATGAACTTGGAGCAATACCAACCTCACTTCAAACCCTATTGCACGAGCTCTTCGAAGAACATCAAATCTCCACCACAGATGGAGATATAGTGCCATTTAAAGTAGACGCTATAGAAATCGCTTCAACCAATCCAGCTAACTATCGCGGGATAAATCCAATAAAAGAGCCCTTGCTGGATAGAATGGAGCAAATAGAAATAGGCCCCCCTGAAACCTTGGAGGATGAGATTGAAATTGGAAAGCGAAATATGTACATAGTGAAGGTAAAACACCAGCCTCCAAATATACCCCACTGGCATCTTCGAATCCTAGCTCGAATAGTCAGATATGCACGGGATAAACAGAAATGTGAAATCGCTAAGAAAATAGAAACAGAGCCCTCCTGCCGTGCAACTATAAAGCTCTTCGACCATATAAAATCTCTGGCTCATCGCGATGGAAGAGAAGTACCCCTTCTCTCTGACTACGGTGAAGCATTTGAAACAGTTAAACTAGCATTAGCTGGGAGAATCGAACTAGCTCACGGGGTTAGAGAATCCAAATCCACATTGATTGAACAGCTCGCTAAGCAAGCCATCGCGAGGACATGCAGAGAGATATACAATGAGCTCAGCGAAGCAGAATTCAGCACTTTATATAGAGAATTTAAAAAACTGGGTAGAATTCCAATTGAAATTGAAACCCTGCGCAAGCTAAGGGGTAAACCAGAGGTAGATGGAATTATAAATAGAATAAATAGAATTTCAAAAACAGCTAGCGATGAACAATATCTAGCGGCACTTGAAATAATATTGCACGCTATGAGCATCTGCCTGCCTAAAGCGGTGGAGAAAACCCGAGAAGGATATATTGTTAAAGAGCTGATGGTCGATGAAGCCAAAGTGTGAGCCGTGTCTCGAGAGTAAAGAGCCGAAGTTCTCAGCTGTCTTCGGAGAAAAACTAGCTGAGGACATACTCTATGGCATATTCAACCCTAGGAGTTTAGAAAGCATGCGCGAGGGAAAAGTGAATATAAATGAAATAGTTGAGAATTACCTCAAAGAAAAAGACCTTGAAGTAGAGAGACCGCAAATTGCAGCGATAGGCTGGAGTCGAGGTGACTGGCGGGAGAAATACTTCCCTGGATACGCCAAGCTTAAAGCAGCGAGAGCAAAGGCGTGGGAATACTTAGAGGATAAAGTTAAAAAAGGCGAGATCCAAGCAAGCGACCTCTCACCTAGGCAGATGATTAAAAACTTCCCAGAGCAAATAGTGGAAGAATTCACCAAGGAAGACTTCCTCGACGTAGGCTCAATGAGGCTGCAGCGAGATTTTTTATATCCAGATATGTTCATAAACCTCCCTGGGTTCACAGCTAAAGCAGAAAGATTGATCGCTAAAAGAGTACTGGAGGAAGCCTTCATAAACCTCGAGAAACAAGGCTTTGGCATACATGAAATTGAAAGCGAAGGCATAGGAATATATCCCTCCCATAGACTGCAGGAGTACGATGAGCAGAGGCATAGCTATGACATGCTGGATATACAAGAAAGCTTGATCTCCAGCGCTCTCCACGATCCCAAGGAACTCAAGCTAAGGCGGGAGGACATATTGATCAGAGAGCCGTATCATTTAGCTAGAACAGCCAATGTAATCCTGCTTGACATCTCCTTCTCAATGGATGGAGAGAAATTCATAGGCGCGGTAATGGCAGCATTAGCACTTAGAGAACTGCTGCAGCGTGAATATAAAGAAGACGTGCTGCATATATTCGCATATAACCACGAAGTGCGAAGAGTAGCACACGGCGAGTTAACTCGCCTGCGCCCAATTGGCTACACCGATATAGGCTTGGCCTTGGATACAGCAACCAAAACCTTGGAGAAAGAAGATGCAAATCGCAGCATATTTTTAATCACCGATAGCGAGCCAACTGCTTCTTCCTCGACAAGTGAAAGCCCGGTTCAAAGTGCATTAAAGGCAGCTAGAGAAGCTGGAAGGGCAAATGTAAGGCTGAATTTAATCATGCTCGACCGAAGGCCAGAGCTAAAACTGCTCTGCGAAGAAATAGCCAAAGTAAATGGCAGAGCAACGGTTACCTTCGTTGAAGACCCCTTAAATCTAAAAGAATTTGTGATCAAGCGCTACATAGAACAGCGAGCAGCAGCTTAATTTTTTCAACAATGCTGTGAAAAACTCTGAGTTTTATGGGAATAACTTGGAAAACCCATTTTCCTTCATCCCTCTAAGCCATAAGAGGAAATAAATATAAATTGCAGAATATTGAGATGCTTTCTTAAGACATTCCCCTAAGGAACTTTAAATGCCTATTCCAATTGCCCTTGCTATGCCTTTGGTTAATTTTATCCAATAGTCTGAGACCTATGTATATGGAACCCATTGCGAGGAAAAGGCCAATGATTAATTGGCCAAAGCCGATTGTTAAACCAATAAGCAAATCAATCAAAGTCAATCCAACACCCCTTTTAAAGGTGCCCCATAGACAGCCTTTCAAATCTTCGCATTGCTTCAATTTTTTCTTTATAGCTCTTGAATTGATTTTCAGTCATTCTATGCTTGCAGTCAACCCAGAGCTTTCTATAGAGGTAAAAATACTCTGAGATCTCCAACTCGCTGCCGAATAGCACTATATAGTTAGATATAGCTGAAGCTTGAAGTCTAAGCGGCAAAAGTTCAAAGATTCTAATATCATATATTGCTTCAGCCTTTCCAAGGAAGCTCTTCAGCAGCTTTAAATTTTCACTCCCATCCCTCTTTCTTGTTATCACAGCAATATCTATATCTGATCCCTCTCTGAACTCCTGAGCTGCATAGGAACCGTAAATTATCACCTCATACTTATTTAAAAACTCAAGATCTCCTCTAATTTTCTGCAGAGTAAAGTTCATTTAGAAATCCCTCGATAACTTCTATAAATTCATATAATGTCTTCTTCACTAAAGCAATGGAATCGAGAGCTATTTGTTCATCCACCTTATTATACCTATGAACCAGATAATTTCTTAATCCATTGCACTTTCTTAATTGCTCCGCTAATTCTCGCGAAATTATGCCAGAGTTTTCTAGAGTAGCGATGTTTAAATAGTCATCCTCCACTTTTCTACCTATGTCTTTGACCATCATCGCAGTTAAATCCATCGCTGCCTCTATAGAGGTATGAAGCCGGTAGAATATCCCGCTTAATTCCAGTTCATTTTTCGGCTCTCTGATTAACTCCAGACTATCCACGATGTAATCTATTTTATCTCTATATCTAGTGATTCTCTCCATCGTATCCCCTTATGCGATGAAGATATATAAAGTATCTTTCACAATTATCTTTATTTACAACGCTAATTGCCAACTTCACATACTGTCGAATTATTTTCTCTCAAATATTGAATTTTCAGATTTTTTTGAAAATTCAAGGCTTTCTACCACAAAAGATTTAATATAGTAAGGATATAAGCACAACGATAGTCCATATAAAGACGGGATTCGAAGGGTGATGAAGAGGGCTTCGGCATTCGTCGAATTGAATTCGCGATGCCTTTGACGTGCATTATACTTAAAATCGCTGATCAGCGAAAAAACCGCTTAAAAAGCGGTCGAAGATGGGGAGTAACAGATAACAGTAAGTAACAGTAATAAAATCACCCTTTATAAAAAACGGACTGATAATAAATTAAAAGGAGGTTAGAAAGAATGAAGAGAGTAAGCGCAATTGTCGTTGCCTTGCTAATGCTATTATCGGCAACGATAGCAATGATGCCAGCGAGTGCAGCAGTAGTAACGAAGGTGGAGATCAGAGGGCAAGCTTTTAATGAAATGAGTGGTTCTTGGGATGCTCAGAATTGGGCGGCATTTTACTTTGACTTGAAAGCATGGAATTGGACAGAGAGTTTGACTATTGTTCCTGGCATCAATGGTACTAATAGGACAATTGTTGAAGATGGATTGATCTATTCAACCCAGGATTCAAAGAAGGAATACAAGATTCATAGTGAAACACCATCTCCAAAGGCTCTTGATAATGATGCTGACTTCGGAAATGGATATTATTGGATCATTGGTTGGCAAGCAGAGAAATATGTTGCTGTGAAGGGTAATGCGCAGAAGTTGTCTAAGCTCGTGCTAGAGATGGGTAAGGATGATCAATGGATCTTGACAGTTGGTCAGACCAAGGATCTTGGAGAAGGTTATACATTGAAGCCGGTGATGATCGATGTTGACGGTAATAAGGTATGGCTGCAGCTTTTGAAGGATGGCGCTGTGGTTAAGGAAGCAATCGTTGGCAAGCCATCGCCGACTCCTGATGATATGACCTTCAAGTACAAGAAGACTCTTGCTGGTGAATCTGATGCTCCATTCTTTGTGTGCTATGTTGACAATGTGTTTAGAGGTACCGATGCTAACTTGGTTACGATCAAATATGCTTGGATGATCTCAGATAATGTTATTCAAATCACCGCTGGTGATACATTTGGAGTATTTAAAGTAAGAACTGCTGATGCAGATAAGTTGGTGCTCAAGAATGAAAACACTGTAACTTTAACTAAAAATTCAGTGGTCAGCTTAATGGGCGATATGAAGTTCAAAGTTGCAGATCACGATATGCTCAGATACTACCCATTCGTAGAAAAGACAGCTCCAGGTACATATGAGCTCAGAGGTACTGCTTACAATGAATCGAGTGGTTCTTGGGATGCTCAGAATTGGGCGGCATTTTACTTTGACTTGAAAGCA
>JBBIOZ010000073.1:6201-7983 GCA_037443105.1 Methanocellales archaeon | reverse complement strand
CCTCTCCCTTGCAAAAGAGTTAACAAAGGAGAACCCACGGTTCTCCTCTTAACTCCTCTCCCTTGCAAAAGAGTTAACAAAGGAGAACCCACGGTTCTCCTCCTAAGGAAGGGGATTCAAAGGGAGAAACCTAGGTTTCTCCTTTGACTAGAGGCGCAAGATTCAGGGTCTTGTCCCGCAGGGGTTCGCCGGTTCAAATCCGGCCTCCCGCATTGCACTGGAAAAATTTAAGCAGTTGCTTAATAATTTATTAGCTATGAAAAAACTTAGCCTTGCACTCTCTTATCTAATTATTTTCCTCCTGGGAGTTCTAGTCGCGCCATATATATACACTCAAGAACAGGAGATAGCGCCTCAAATTTCTCCCACTCCCCATCTCACTACTTATTCACCCTTGAGGCCTAATGAAACCTTAATTGCTACAGGCAATATTGTGGCGGTGCGCAGCAGCGACAATGCTGGCACCATTGGCAAGGTAATAGTGGAGATCAAAAAAGAAGGGAGGGGAAGAGTGCTGATAAATACCAATCCATTTGTCGAGCCTGATACGCAATATTCCGCTGAAAAAGCAATTCGAATGGCGCAGAACCTCACTGAAAAGAGTCTAGCTGAGCTGGATGTGATAATATCATTTCAAATTGAGGGCAGGCTCATAGGCGGGCCATCTGCAGGTGCAGCGATAGCAGCGACAGCTGTAGCAGCGATAGAGGGAAAGCAGGTTAAGCAAGATGCAGTGATCACAGGCACAATCGAGGAGGATGGAAGCATTGGACAGGTTGGCGGGATATTTGAAAAAGCCTACGCTGCTTTCGAAAACAATGCCACTTTATTTCTAGTGCCCAAAGGGCAGAGTCAGCTGGTTTACTATGAGATGCATACTGAGCAAAAGCGAATTGGAGGCTTCACATATATCTATCAATATCCAGTGCGCAAGGAGCTTAATTTAACTGAGTATGCGAGGGAGCATTGGAACATGGAGGTAAGGGAGGTTTCAAATTTACGTGAGGCTGTGCATTATTTAATTAAGTGAACTACTCCCTCCCTATCGAAGGGGCTTCCTGCTTCAATGATGGAGTTTGCCGGTACCAGTAGAGGCTCCGTCTCAGCAAGCGTCTCAGAGCATTTCATCCCCTCATCTTTATTCTGTTTGCGGAAATCCAATCCCTGAGGGATTTTCATAGCCAAGTTCCTCCGATGTTCCTCTTGGGCTTACCTCCACTAAGCATTTAGCCTAGTAGGAGAGAAATTGAAGGAACTTGCCCCAAGAAGCGTCAAGTATCTTCTGGGCTAAGTTGTGGTTTCTAATACTTTTTATGTAAGTTTTCAATGCAAATTACATCAAATCCGCTAGGAAGTATTTTACGCCAACATCTATGCCTGCCTTTTTATTTTTAGGCTTTCTAACTATTTGAGCCTCTTTTTCAAATATATATGCAAATATATGCAAGCAAACCATTTACTGAGTTATGTCTCTTTATTATAACTTGCTTTATCTTCCTCTAACAGGTCTATGAACTCTTATTTTATATTTCCAATCTTCTATATTCGTAAAATATCAAGCCTTTTTCCCTTCTTTATTGATTATAGCAAATTTTATACCGCCTTTTTCCTTTGAACCTAAGCTTTCCAACCTTTCCACCGTTTTTCTTTTAGAGTAAACTTCATTCAGCTCAGGCCCCTCTTTCTTAAGTTTTGGTAGTTGAGCTTGAGGCTCAAACCTAGCTTTGCCATAACTCTCCTTGTTCCTGCCAGTATTTCGATATGGCTAATGTCGGCTTTGCC
>JBBIOZ010000073.1:0-6160 GCA_037443105.1 Methanocellales archaeon | reverse complement strand
GCTTCTTATTTCTCTCACTTTTTGTTTCAGAAAATCCACAATCTTTTCACCTCGAAGACCTCTCTGCGATATTACAACTTGAACAAAGTGATATTTGGGAACTTCGCTCGAAAGTTAAATTTTGAAAAAATCTCTGAGGAAAAACCAGAATGACTCGCTTTCGATCTTGAAAATTTCTTCATTCATCAATATTTCATACCCCTGCTTCGCACTCTCAGATAGATGCTTCCCGAGAGCGGATATTTTCAACTTGGCTTTGAGCAAGTCCTTTGCCTCAATGTATTTCCTTGGAAGCTCGACAACATAGCGATCACCATGAATATATGGCCTGCTCAATGCAGTTGCACTTCTGCGATACTTAGCCAGAAATTTCTTCACATGCATCTCTTCCTCAACCGGTGGACCAATATGCTTCCTCACGGAGGGAAGCCTCCAGACACTTAGCTCAAGGAGTATGATGCTATGCTTTGAATCTGCGTATACATCTGATTTGAATACCTTGAATTCATGCCTCTCTAAGAGTGCTGCAATCGACTGCTTGGCTTTTCTAAGCTGCGGATATAGCACATCCTCAACTACATCAGGCGATTTTAAAACCACAGCGTAGATCGCGGTGCTGCGCTTTTGCAATTGATCTTTAAATTCCTCTCCACTCATTGCTTTCCGCTCAGAGAAGAAGAAATCTATACTTGGCTTCTCTAGAAATTCTCTGGCTGCAGCTATAAATTCATAGAATTTCTCCTTAGATAGCGCAGCAGCTACATTTCTCTTTGGATCCACTGGATCGATAACTACTAAAGGATGCTTGAATTCCAGTGCTTCATGTTTTTCAAAAGCAATTTTAACTCCATATCTCCACTTTTTAGCCTGCATCAAGGTCTCAAGGAAGGAGCCATATTTTATTATTAAAAGCTCGCAGAGATAGCCTGAAAATCCCTGCGTCTTCAGCTCCGCGCCATAGGTTGAGATGCCCTTCATGAATTGCTTCAGCAGCAGCACTTCATCCTCCTTCCCCTTGATATGCTCAAGCACATATTGATTGTGAAAAGGCGTGCGATCCACAGCTGATTTTATCTTCTCAGGATGTGAAATTGCATAGCAAGGCACCAAGTCTACTTCATATCCATTGAAAAATGCTTTAACATAGGGATGCTCAGCATATCTCTCCTCAAAATTTTCAGCTACACTTTTAGCAATTTCCATTCCTTTTTTCTCAAACTCATCTATATCTAAATTTTCAGGCAGTAAAATAAAAATATCAAGGTCTTTATCGCCCCTGAGCCAAGTATTTCTCGCTGCCGATCCAACCAGCAGGCCCCTGGCCTCGATTCCTTTTTCCCTTGCAACTTCAGCTATCCTTTTTATTATCCTCTCAGAAAGCTTTTTCAACGCCTCCTGCTCCTCAGGCGTTGGCTTTATTTTGCTTAAAACTTCTTTTAATATTTCAAACACGATTTCCCTCTAGCTTGAATTCCCTCAGCGTTTGATAAATTGGTCCTGCTGATGTAAGTATGCTTTGCTTTAATGCGAATGAATCAGCGGTGAATCTACAGAATTCAAATTTTTCAAATTGCTTTACCACTTTTTGAAGCTTGCTTAAATCAAGCTGTTGATGTTGCTTCACTCTAGCAACAGTGACATGCGCGCTAAACTCGCGCTTCTCCCGCTCAAACCCAAGTTTTGTAAGCGCTGCATCTATTGCATTTGGAAGCACGCTGAAATTACCCTCAGCGCCGATCCAAATCACCCTAGGTCTCTTTAAATTTGGAAAAGCCCCCGCGCCTTTAACAGCGATATCAATAGCGCCGCATTTTATCCCAGCGAGCTCGTTGCTTACAGCTGAGATATCTTTCTCCCGCACTTCCCCTAGAAATTTCAATGTAATATGCAATAACTCAGGTGCCACGCGCTTTAAGCCACTTAAATTGAGTTCATCGATGAACTTCAAAGCTGAGTTTTTACAGCTCTGGGGTAAATCGATTGCTATGAACAGCCTTACCATACTCCTCTATCAAATATCCATATAGGGTAATTAAAATATCTATGAAAAAATCTTAATACTAAGGCTATTAAATTTAAATTATAACGGTGGACGGTGTTTAACTTGAGGCAGAAGCGCAGCTATGGGGAGCGTGAATCCTCCATTAGATATGCAAAGTTTGTAATTTTAAGACCAGCCGGCTATCCAATGAAAATCGGAGGAACCCACTGTGAGTTTCCAGAGCTATCTGAGCCTAGGGTTTTTGAGCACTATGCTAAGGATCAATGGAGCGGTGAAAAAGTTAGAAAGGGATGCTATCTCTTCGACAAGCGAATGTTTCCAGATTTCGCTTTCGAGGTAACAAGTGTGGAACCAAATGATTCTTACATAAGTAGCTCAACTGTTATAATAGTTGAAGACTTCGGCTGCAGCGAAGCACTGCCAATTCCAAAGATGATGAGCGGCGTGAGATTCAGCGATGTAATCGGGCAGGAGGAGGCGAAGCGCAAATGCAAACTCATAGAGCGCTACCTCCACGAGCCGGAGAAATTCGGTGCTTGGGCGCCTAAAAATGTATTATTCCACGGTCCAAGCGGCACAGGCAAGACTATGATGGCCAAGGCACTTGCAAATGAAACCGATGTGCCTTTAATTCCCACAAAAGCAACTCAGTTGATTGGCGAGCACGTGGGTGAAGGCGCGAGGAGGATACATTTGCTCTACGATCAAGCTGAGAAACTAGCGCCGTGTATAATCTTCATAGATGAACTCGATGCAATCGCGCTTGATAGAAGACATCAAGAGTTACGCGGAGATGTCTCAGAAGTGGTCAATGCTCTTTTAACCGAGATGGATGGCATAGAGGAGCGAATGGGTGTATGTACCATTGGAGCTACCAATAGAATAGAAGCTTTGGATCACTCCATTAGAAGTAGATTTGAGGAGGAAATTGAGTTCAAGCTGCCGAATAAAGAGGAGCGACTGCAAATTTTGCTCCACTACGCTAAAACCTTTCCACAGCGTATCTCCAGCTCAGTGAACTTCGAATTAATTGCAAAGGAAACCAATGGATTATCCGGTCGCGACTTGGTGGAGAAAATCTTGAAAGTTGCGCTGCATAAAGCAATAATAGAGGAATCAGAGGTGCTTCCAAGGCACTTCGAAGAAGCACTCAAGCAGATTCCAAGAACAAGTGAGCCACCTAAACATATGTTCGGGTAACTAAAAATTCAACTTAGTCCAATCTTCTGCTTAATTTTAGCAATTTCAGCTTCAATGACTGCAAATCTATAGTCAAGATAGGACTTCAAATCCGAACGCATGCCTCTTATCTCAGAGATTGCTGCATCCTCCTTCTCCAACAATTTATCCATCTTTGACCCTAAATTTTCTTCAAGTTTATCGATCTTACCACCAAGACCATCTACCTTACTCCCCAATGCATCAATCTTACCACCAAGACTCTCCCCCAATTTATCTATTTTATTCCCAAGGTTTTTATTCATTTCTCGCATATATCTCGCTGCTACATCCATTCTTTCATATGTGGCTGCTACTATGTCTTCCTCTCTAATGATTTCAAAGGCTTTGAATTCACCCGTTGGCTTGCTATATTGGACATCGATTTTTTCCACTCGAATGGGATATTGAACGATGTTTATCTGCTTTAAGAACTCTTGGATATTTTTCTCTTCACCTTCGCAGACTACCTTCACTGTTCCATCTTTAAGGTTCCTCACACTGCCTTTTAAATCAAGGTTAAATGCACATTCATCGATAAAATCCCGGTAACCAGCTCTTTGAACCGTTCCATGAATAATTATCTCAGCTCTTCTCTCCATCAATATCACATCTACCTAGAAATATAAAAACTTACCCCAGGAATAAGCTGAAGAATGAAAAATATTAAAAAAGAAGCTGAAAAATAAAAATATTATTACTTCTTTCTCTTAATATGCATCACTGCAAATATCAAGCCAAGCATCGCTGCAAGTGGCACTACAACAGTTGGAAACTCAGGAACCACGGGACCGCAGGGTGCATTTACAACCCTTATGTGCCCCACAACAGTCGCACCTGGATCATTTTGATTTTCATATGCTCTAAATTGGAAGTTTCCAGTGCAAATTGCATCTTCGGAAATATTTATTTCCTCAGACCCACGCCAAGTAAGATCACCTGTCTCATCAGTTTTTCCTAAGTCGATTACCAGATTTTCAGTACCGTTTGGATTGGTACTCATATGCCATTCCAATTTATAATGAGTATATTGTTTTGCACCTGATACTTTTATTTGTGTAATATTAACTACGCACGGGCGATCCACATCTATGAAGAATTGGTACGGGGGGACGGGGAGGGATATGTATATACTCCCATATTCGTGGTCATTTCCAATGAGCCCAAAGTCACAGCTGATGCTGGAATTGCATAAATTGCAATGCAAAATAAAGTTATGATCAGCAATCTTATCATTTTACTCCCCATACTTAGCCTCTCCTATTTATTTCTCCTTTTAAAACTACTACTAATGTGTTGTGTTTTTTAAATTATGATTATGATGACAAAGACTAAAAAAAATTAAGTTAATACTCACGTTGTAACTTTTTTGAGCTTGTGTAATCCAGTGCTCGAGCCGTTGCCTCTTAATATGTCTCTTAATATTTGCCTCTTAATATGTCTCTTAATATAATACAGACTCCAATGAATAGATGCACGTATCAGAACTCACAAATATACCACAAAGTTAGATTTGCGTTCAAATATATCAAGCATTCAAATATATCAAGTTCTGCGATTCAAACCCTTTATATGAAAGGTAATAATTGCAATTATAGCAAGGAGAAACTCAAATCCAGGAGTTGATTTTTCCCTTATTATTTTTGGGGTTTCTGAAATAATGGTGATGTTGGTAGGAGTCAACGTTAACGTTGGAGTCTTAGTAGGCTGAGGTGTTGAAATAGGTGTCGGAGTTTGCGTTGGCTGTGCACTTGTTGCAATCTTCAAAGCATATGTGTAGCTATCACCTGAATTCAGGTAAATAATCTCCTTCGCAGCTATAGGTCTACTTCGAATGATACCACTGGTTTTAAACTGCCATTTTAACTCACCGTTTTTTGCATTTAATGCTGTGAGATTGCCACTTGCTTCTCCAACATATAGAGTGCCATCGTAAATAACTGGGTCAAATAGCTGGCTAGAAGCGTGGTAATTCCATATAGATGTGCCATTTATTGCATGCAGTGCCCAGATATACCAGCCTGATTTTACATATATAATTCCATCTTCAATGAATGGAGCGACTGCGTAGTCCTGCAGCTTAGTCTTCCAAAGCAAGCTGCCATTACTTGCATTTAAAGCATAGACGTGGTAATCGTTGGAACCAATGTATATCATATCCTCATTTACCGCTGGGGCTGCTGCAATGGTATCGCCTGCTCTGAAGCTCCAAATCAAGGTGCCATTTGCTGCGTCTAAAGCGTAGATGCCTCCCCTCCCTGCCACTGCATATAAAGTTTTATTTAAAACTATTGGTTTATCGCTTACTATTCCGCTGGTTTGATATTTCCAGATTATAGCTCCCTTTTCTCGTTCTATTGCATAGAGATACATACCTCCTGCTGCGTATAATATATTGTTTGCTATTTCCATTGGCATTATTTTTCCATCCGCTTCAACTTTCCAAGTGCTCTTGCCAGTGGAGTTTAATGAATAGATATAGCCATACTCAGTGCCTATGTAGACCCCAGCATCGTGGACTTTTACAGCTGAGATTTTACCTGAAGATGTGAATTCCCACCTGCTTCTGCCTCCCTCTGGATCGATGCAGTAGATGTTGGAGCCTGAATAGATATATATAACTTCTTCTCCAGCAATTGGAGATTCTTCTATGGGATCTAATGTTTTAAACTTCCATTTGAGGCTGCCTAATTTCGAATCAATTGCATAGGTATAATTATCCATCGAGGAAACATAGATTGTGTTATCGTAGATCAATGGCGAGCTCTTTATTTCATCGCTTGTTTTGAATTTCCAGAGTAACAATGGCTCCTCCAGCGATGCAGCCATCGGTAGCAATATAAATAATATTGCTATTGAATTCTTTTTCACTTGCCCTTGAATAGGAAGTATAGAATTCCCCCCGTGATTGCTATCCCGGTTAATATCCCAGCTAATATT
>JBBIOZ010000072.1:0-8024 GCA_037443105.1 Methanocellales archaeon | reverse complement strand
TTTTATATTTTTTAATATTTTTTTAATATTTTTTCATCATAAGCAAAAAGCTTATTATTAAATTCCTCCTAAGAAAATAGGGGCTTTAAGAATGGGAGAGGAAAAGGCAAAGCTAGTTGTGGAGCCAAGCGCTTCCAGAGAAGGCGAAGGATATTTAGAAAAGCTGGCAAAGGCAATATTCCCCCCATTACCAAAATCAAGCCGATCACTAGCGATTCCACCAGAGAAGGCTGAAATCGGGAAAATAGAACCATCTGCGAGATTAAGAAAACTTGAAAGCGAACATCTCGCAAAGATTGGCATTTATACAAAGAAAATAACTAGGCTAAATGAGGATCGCGAAAAACTGAATAGCGCTATCGAGATATTGAAGGAACTCAGCTTAGCTATTCCAGAGGAATATAATCTCAAACATCGCAGTATGATGGAAGAAGTAAAAGTTTTGGAAGCAGAGATTGAAAGGGAGAAACTATTGTTGAACTATTTGCGAAGTAGAATACTGCCACTGGTTGAATATAAATAGCGTAAGTTCTAAATTAAGCTCTTAAATTCAGCAGCTCTTATTTTCCAAAATTATTAAAAAACTTTATTTATATCAGAAAATATACATATATTTACAAATTATGTTCATAATAGCTTAAATATGAACAAGGCAGATAGCTTATGTATCCAAGAAAAAGGCCGATTCATACAACTTTGAGTCCAGAGGCATATGCAATAATTCAGAAATATGAAAAAGAACTCGGCAATATGAGCTCCGTGCTTGAAAAAGCTCTACGTGATCTAGATAAAACAAGATATAAAGCCAAGCTGGGGATAAAGGAGTTCGACAAGATTTTACGCAGGAAGAAAACAGGCATAAATGGCTTCGATGAGCTTGTAGAGGGGGGGATACCTGAGAGCTTCATCGTAGTTGTCACAGGCATCCCAGGATCAGGAAAAACTACTTTTGCTATGCAATTTCTCATAAATGGCGCAGAAAACGGAGAACGAGGTTTGCTTTTTTCATTCGAAGAAAGTGCAGAGCAGCTTGCGAAGCATTGCTTGCGCTTTGGCTGGGATGTTGGCAAGTATATTGAAAAGGGATTGCTTGAAATCTTTGGTTTATCGATGCTCACCATAGAAGAAATAACCGAGATCCTTGAAACCTATAAACCCAGTCGCGTGGTCTTCGATTCGATCAGCGTGCTATCTGACATCGAAGAGTTCAGGCGCACTCACGCTTGGCGAACTCTATATAGAACGGTGAAGCAAAGGGGAATTACAAGCATTATAGTGACTGAGAAACAAAGCGGGTTGGACAACATCCACTTCGACGACTTCGACTTCATGGCGGATGGATTAATATTTCTAGATAAAAAAATCGACCACGAAAAGGAAGAATTTCTGCTTGCAGTTTTGAAGATGAGAGCAACGAATGTCAGAAGCGTGCCGGTAAGCTTCAAATTCACCAAAAATGGAATAGAGATCTATGGCGAGCCCTCGGTAAGCAGATTTTTAAACAACATCGATCACTGAAATAGTTCAAAATCCCTTTTTGCCAATTCCACGCATCGCAGCGTGCAGTACATTCTTGGCATCTCGCTTTCCTTCCGCACGAGAAATTCACTTCCATGAACATTTGTTACTAGTATGTGTTCAAATTAGATTTTAAAAACATATGATCTTAGATATTATTTCTATGCTCCTCGCCATCGGCATTCTTTATTTAATCGGCAAACTATTCGACCACCTTGAGGCAATAACTCGATAGCTGCGGTCACAGCTTAGTTTGAGCGATTTCTTTCGCCATCTGAGCTTCAACTCTCAAGCGATATGTCTTCAGGATTCTAGCTGTAAAACCCATGCTGCTTGATAGTATTGCTATAGTTATTAAAATCCAGTTCGGCAGACCTGCGATTGTATTTTCCATCATAGAATTTCCCTCTAGAGCTGGCATGCTCAGATCGACCTCTGCTCCGCCGCTTCGCACATCTATGACCCTAGTTACAGCCACATTACCTGCTGTGATCTGAACTTCATCTCCATCGCGGTAGTTATCAAGTGTTACGCTATACCTGCCAAGTTCATCAGTCACATCCACCTTAGTCTGACCAGTTACTGCCTCTCTGACCGTCACCGTTACTCCTCCAACTGGTTTTCCATCTGAATCTTTAATATATCCATATATGGGATAGGGAATCTGAATAGCCGCGGCACTTGCAGCTGAGATTAAAGTAGCTACCCAGAGTAATCCAAATGCTTTCTTTATCAATGTTTACACCTTCGCGTAAAAATTTATTTGAGCATATTTAAGCTGCTTATGAGCATAACGCCAATTCAAAATCACTTTCAAGATATACCCAGTATCCAAATCCTGGCTCCATAGCAAAATCCTCTTTACTGAAATTAGCGATGTATGTCTCGTGAGTGCTATTCGCAGCGTCAAATCTCACTATGTATTTAGCTTTCCCGGCGAGAATCTCAATGAATTTGCTAGCGCTGCAGTCAGCAGCTGAAGGAATGCCAATTAAATTCCATCCCTTGAACAGACTTATATTTACATTCTCCCTTTCAACTTTATTTCTTTCAAACACTATGCTTGTGCTGCCATCTGCATAAACATATAATCCCTGCCCGGCTTTTATTTCAAAGTCTTCCTCATCGCTGCTGAAGCCGGTGATATATGTGCGATATTCCCCAGCCTTGGAATCATAGGTCGATATATGCCTTATTTTATCGTTTACTAAGAATTTCGCAGTCAAAGAGCTCTTGACTAAGGGTATTGAAATGAGATTCCAGCCTTGAGCGAGATTCAAGATTTGCTGAGCTTCTTCGCTATTATTTACCTCGCTATTTACTTCAGCAGCTATTGCAAATGGAGAGAAGCCAGGGGTTTGAGAGGAATAATATATATGACTGGGACTTTGAGATATTATGGCTGTATTAAGTTTGTGCCAACTGCCATCGCTATATCTATATAGTGCTATTTGATCTGGCTTTACATTTCTATTATTCAGCCAAGTTTTTTCCACTTTGAATTTAATTGTAGCATTCTCAAGATATCTCTGAGTGGGGATGCTCACCCAGATATTAACATGCTCATAAACGATCCCAGGGGGTTCGATGTTTACAAATGCAGATCTGCCTCTCAACTTTTCCACCATAATCGCTATCTCCCCCAGACTTGTTTTGTAGCTAAAGCTCAGTTCAACTATGCTGTGTTCTTCAACTTCCATTTTCCTAGCAATACTTACTCCAGGGTTTATGTTCCAGATATATCTGACTTCTTTAGCAGCAATATTTTCATTTGGCTCGCCAGCAACCATTCCTGCGCCGCTTGAAGAAGTTGAAGCAATAGATTCTGGCACAGGAGCTGGAGTCAATGAGGGAGCCGGAGTAGGGGTGGATGTAGGTGCAGGCGTAGGCGATGAAGTAGGCGACGGAGTGGGAGTTGGAGTGGATGAAGGTGCAGGCGACGGAGTAGGTGCAGTGGTGGGTGCAGGAGTTGGGGTGGGAACTTGTATTGTAATATCGATTCTTATACCTCCATTGCTTATATTGATTGTTCCTGCTCCAATCGAACCTGAGACATTTACTTCAATCCGATCTCCATTTTGATAGCTATCTAAAACCACGCTATATCTCCCCTGGCTATCGGTTATACAGCTCTTGGTTTGATTAAGCGTGCTCACATAAACAAAAACTTGGGATGCAGGAGTGCCATTGCTATATGCAGCATAGCCATAGACTATAAATGGGTCTTGGATTTCTAGAGCCATTGCTAGCGCTGCGGCTGCAAGCAGGATTAAAATTGCCAGCATAAATCTCTTGAACAATATTTGCCTCCAAGTTAACTTAATTGATTTTAAATATGTGCATATATTAACCAAATATGAACATATGCATAATGACATTTTTTAGGAGGCGAAAACCGCTGATATTGCTATGAGAGATATGAAGCAAACTATCTTAATATGAGAGAGGTCGAATGCAGTAACTCGCGATAAGCATTGGAAACAAAAAAGGTATAGATAGATATTAATATCAATCAAGTTATAATTCCCTTTTGGTGGTGTATCCATGGGAGAGGATTTTGAAGAAGAACTGCCGCCTTGGCCCCCTTGGCCGCCTGAGGTAATCGAGCAAGAAATAGAGGCTTTGAAAAAGCAAATTAGAATGTGGAAGGAGAGCTACATTCAGCAGGGAATTCTGGATGAAGAAACCATAACTTGTTTTGATTTAGAAATCGAGGAATTGGTTTACCCATATGTACGCAGGCTGCACGACCTATGCCTTGTAACTCCGGAGGAGGCTCAGCAAATTCTTGCATTCTGCGAGAGCGAGCTGGACGATCTTCGAAGAATTGCAACTGAGAGGCGACTGATAGGTGTTGGTAAGGTGGAGTTCTATTACAGCACAAAGGTTGAGCCAAATAAGAAGTTTAAAACAAACATTGAGAACTGCATTAATCTCCTCAAACAGCTTGAAGGTAAGAAGGTAAAAGTTTGGACCTGCGATACCTATATGCTTTCACGCAGGGAGATAGATGAAAAAATCCAGATCGCAATGAATGAGGCAGTAGAAAAGCGTGGTATCATAGGGACAAAGGAGGCAAAGCTGGAGTGGTTTGGTGCAGAGCTACCATTGCTCTTAGTGTTTGAAAAGGAGACAGATACAATTCCTAAGGAAGTATATCCTAGAAAAGAGAAGAGAAAGCTTATAGGATGCGAAGAGGCAATTCGAACTATAATCAGCAAATTCGAATTAATTTAACTTTTATTCAAGGATGAATGAAAGAATATTGAAGAAGCTGGAAAAAAAATGGGGTAAAATTCCCGCTCCAGTTAAGGTTTTGAATGCTGGAAATCCAAAAACAATGCCACTTTTTCTAGCTTTTAGAAAAGAGCTGTTGAAAGGCGGAGTACTTCCTCCAAAGACCAAGAGGCTGGTTTTAATAGCTTGCGCCGCAACCGTGAAATGTCAATACTGCTTGGAAATGCACATCCGAGAGGCGCTAAGCGAAGGGATAAGCGAGGAGGAAATACTGGAAGCAATTTCCATCGCCTACTTAGTTGGTGGAGGGCCAGCGATGGGTGCTGGCACAAGAGCGCTGGATATATTTGAGTCCATTTAAGCTTTTGAGTCCATTTAAGCTTAGGTGAATAGCACCAAAATTGCAACTCAGCCATTTGCCAATAGGAGCTGTTCATCTCAGCGCTCCTGCAAAACCAGTTATCCATTTCGATCAGCCTATTTCAGCAGCTCTATTTTCTTTCGATTTCGATTTTCAATGCTTTTCAGAAACACGCCAGTTGACCTATAGCATTTTCGAATTTGATTGAGTTGAAACCCTTTAGCGTATATGGGTATATCTTCATCTTTATTTTCCAAAAAGCCTATCCATTTGTCCTCGCAGCGCTCAAACCGCATATTTCCAATTCTGATGGTCTCGAATCTCCTTTCCTTTTCATTCACCGCCTTTAAATGGTTAAGACGTAGGGCGATTCTTTTATACTACTCTCTCTAATCATTCTACCGCATTTCGGGCAGCGGAAGATCTTATTTTTATTGATTTCTGCAAAATTAATTGAAAGCAAAGAAAAGGCATTAATATATCTTTAGAAGAGAAAGCGAGCGACTGGAAAGGGCAATTAAGCAATGTCCAATAAATAGAGAGGTTGCCCAAGAGACAAAAGACACTTTGGATCTCACCGAAATCAGGCACATTGATATGGTTTCAATCAGGCTGATTATAATAGATGAATCCGAGGTATTGATATCAGAGATTCAAATGGACGACCTGAGAGAGATTGGAGAGTGTAGCTAGCAAAACTTTCAGCATGCTCATCATAACTTTTTATATGATAATTCCCTTGATTTTTAATGGATGGAACGAGAGTGCTTAAATTATTTCCCAAAGCCAGCTTTTTATCCAAATCAAGCAGATGCGATTGAGCGCATATACCTCGCTCTTTCCAATCAAAAAATTGTGCTACTTGAGGGCGCGTGCGGCACAGGAAAAACACTGGGTGCACTTGTGCCTGCGCTTGCTATTGCAAAGCAGAAAAATAAGAAGGTGGTCATTGCTACAAATGTGCATCAGCAAATGATTCAATTCATCTCAGAAGCAAGAGAGATCAAGAAGAAAAGCAATATAAAGGCAATTGCACTCAAAGGCAAGGTTCATATGTGTCCGCTTGGCATCGGCTATGAGGAATGCGCCGTGCTTCGAGAGAATACATTTGAGTTAATTGAGCTTGAGAAAGAAAGAAAACATTTACTCGATAGCGCCAAGAGCATTGAAATTCGCTTGAGGCAGGACCCAGCTCTTGAGAATGTAAGAGAAAGCATACAGGCAAATTTAAGTGAGGTTGAAAAATGCTTGAATACATTGAAAAAGCGCTTTTGTCCTTATCTTAAAAAAGTTATTGAAAGTGGAAATGGCGATTTTCAAACTTGGCTCTTTGAGGATGTGCGCACTCCGGAGGAGGTCGTTGAGAAAGCAGGTGAAACAAAAAAGTGCGGCTATGAATTGTTGAAGCGCAATTTGAAATTCGCTGATTTATTGATATGCAATTATCATCACATCTTAAACAATGAAATATTTGAGAAAATTTTAGACTGGATGAATGCCAGCGTGCAGAGCATTATCCTGATCTTTGATGAAGCACACAATCTGGAAAGCGCAGCCAGAATTCACTCTTCAATTACTCTCAGCGAGGGAGCAGTTGAAAGGGCAATTCGAGAATGCGAAGAGGACAAAAGTGTATCTCAATTTCTAAGGCTATTCAGAGATGCCATTAAGGAAACCTATGAAGCCAAGTTTTCATTTGGAGAGCGGGAGAGAATTGGCGAGGAGTGGTATGACCTTACAATTAAAGACCCTGAGGGTGGAGAAGATGAACTTTTTCAAAGATTTATGAGAAAAATTGAGAGAGAAAAAATAAACGTGGAAGAAATATTAAATGAAATGGAGGAATTGGGTAAAAAGGTCGACGAATATTTCAAAGAGCAATATAGGCTAGGCCTAGCTGAAGTTAGAAGAACTTCCTCGCTTTTATATGCTGCAAGATTCCTTTCAAAATATTTAGAACACGCAAATGATCCTGAGTACTACCAAGTTTTAAATGTGAAAAGGGATCAAAATGGCGAAAATGTGAAAAGGGATCAAAATGGCGATATAAAAGGGAGAATAGAACTTTTCTCCTGCATTCCAAAGCATATAACTAAGCCAATCTTCGAAGCTGTATACGCAGGCGTATTAATGTCAGCTACTCTCCGTCCATTTCAAATGGTCAAAACTGTGCTGGGTATCGATAGAGAATGCGAGGAGCTGTGCTATGGCTCAAGTTTTCCTAGAGCAAATCGCTGCACCATTGCAGTTGCAGCACCTCCTTTATTTGCAAAAAATCGAGACGATGATGAAACAATGCTGCAGATAGCGTCGATATTGAATGATATAATTGAGCAAAGCAATGGAAATATTTTGATTTTCTTTCCGAACTCCAGTGAAGTATTGAGATATAAAAATTTGCTGAAGGGAAACTTATTCATCGATGAAGGAGGGGTTTCTTCAACTGAAGTTAGAGAAGAGTTTTTTAAAATGGGGGAAACCGGTAAAAAAGCTGTGCTTCTTTCCTATCTATGGGGCACCCTTGCTGAAGGCATTGATTATAAAGATGAGCGCCTTAGATGCGTAGTTATAGTGGGCGTGGGCTATCCTCTGCTGAATGAAAGAATGAGGGCGATTCAGCATGCATATGAATATGTTTTCGGGCATGGATGGGAGTATGCTATTCAAAATCCAACGATAAGGAGGATTAGGCAAGCAATGGGTAGAGTAATAAGATCTCCTTCGGACTATGGCGCTAGAGTGCTGATAGACCTGAGGTATACCAGCTTCTCTAAAAGAATAATCGGCAAATACTCAGTCTACCATGCTTTTCCGCAGGAAGAGAGAGAGGAGTTTATAGATGTGGAGATGGAGAAAGTTAAGTACTCGCTTATGAATTTCTTCAGCGATGTAAAAACTAAGAAAGAAT
>JBBIOZ010000071.1:0-8061 GCA_037443105.1 Methanocellales archaeon | reverse complement strand
CCAGAGGTCTTCTGGAAAAGTGGCCGAGAGAAAATAGAACCCTGCTCTTTCTCGCCTCAATCCTTCCCAGTTTTTAACGGATCGAATAAAATAGATCATTGAGGTTCGCATTAAAGAATTATAAACATGAACCTCATCAAAAATGAAGTTAAATTTTGAGAGTATATTTAAAAAAGCTGCTTTTCCCTCTCGACCTCCTTGTAATAGCGATATTAATTTGTCAGGGGTGGCTAAGATGTAATTCTTTTTTTCCACTGCTTCTGCAATCTCTTTATAGCTTGTTCCCCCTATAATCGTGCCAAATTCTTCCCTTTTAATTCCAAATAGCTCTCCGATTCTCGTAAGTTGGTTTGTTTGATCTAAAACCAATGCGCGAAATGGATAAACAAAAACCGTTGGCTTGTTGAATTCAAAAATTGGCGCTGCAATAGCCATCGTTTTTCCAGATGAGGTAGGCGCAATCAACGCTGCATTTCTTCCTTCTTTCACTGCATCCCATGCTTCACTCTGCAACGGTGCAAATACCTTTGGATACTGCTTGCTATATCTTTCGTTTTTGCTTGGATTTAAAACTTCATCTGGGTGCTCCCCGAGAATAGTGATTTTATCATTCATTTGAATCAAAATTTTATTTACTTTCTATTTATTTAACTTTTCGATTAGCGCTGTGAAAATATTGGTAGATTGATTCGTTTCTTTTCCCCTTGTTTATTCCTTTCTGCGCAAGCAGTTCTTTACTTTCCCTCTCAATATCGTTCAGCATCAAAATTGCTGAGTTCTCACCGAATTCTATGCTGGAGTGCAGGTTATCACCCAGTTCTTGACTCAAATTTTCTATAAAATTTCACTATCACCAGTGGATTTATCTTCCCTCTGTTGATATGTAAGCAAATGTATTCACTGTTCATAAGGGAGGTAGGAAATATGTCTTTCTATCAGACCGATCGCTCAGCCTTGCCTCTATGATAGAATGAGCATAATCGTGGATATTCGAACAATTGAGGGTTAATCCTAAAGGTGTGGCATTACTACCTAATGCTTGAATTGGGAAAAATCGTTCATAGGGATGTCAAATATCGAAAAACACCTCTTGAATATCGCCCTAGACTATCACTTCATACTTTCCGCATCCAAATGGAGTCATCTTGCCAACGTGCAGATACTGGCCGAGTTTGAGGAGCGCAAGGCTTTCGCGATCGATTTTGCCACGATAGCAAAATTCACCTACAAATGAGGGGGGCATTTTCATTTTGCCCTTACGCATGGAATAGCGTTCGAGCTCTTCAACAATATTCACTTTATAGCTCTCGAGTTCCACTGACTTGGCATTATCAAGGATTTTATTTATATATTCTTCGCCAACTGTTTCTCCACAGTGGAAGTAGGCAATTGCTGAGTAGCGCCAGAGCAATGAGCGCATCAAGGTATAAAAATCTAGCTCGGTGATATATTCCCCACCGCTTTTGATCTGCGTTGGAGAGGTGAAGACCACTTTCACGAAGTCAGCATCTATGCTTTCATAGAAATCTTTCAATCCCAACCTCCGCTGCCGATTATAAATAAATCCATCGCTAGTGTAGATACAATCTCTACCGGTAAGGTCAACGACATCTATGCATATTATGCTAAATTTGCCATAGCCCCGTCTTCGCTCTTTTCCAATACCTGATTCACCAAGGGTTTTCAATGCAACTATGAAATACGGTAGATAATCGATACCTTTTCCAAATAAGATTAAATGCATCGCGACTTCTTCGCCAACTATGAACTCAGTTTTGGCAACATTTGGCGGCTCAAGAACGAAGGGTCGTGGAATGTCCTGAAGTTTGCGCAGTATTGCTGAAGAGCTTTGGGGCGAAGTCTCGAAGAGATAGTAATAGGCGCATTTCTCTCTCAATGGACACAACCTGCACTCCTGATCCGGATTGGTGCAGCAGGCTTTGCGCAGATGATGCCCCAGTGCACCGCGAAAAGTCGATCCCTTCCATTGGGGTAGCTCTGCCTTTGATTTGAACTTAATCTTTATTTCATAGTCGCTTAGCATCATCAATAAAGCTTGTAAAGAACTATTTAAACAATTCTACAGGTAGAGCTAGGTTGAGATTAAACGAAAGTAAGGAGAAAAGTTAGGGAAATTGGCGAACACAGAGAGAGCAATATGTAAATGAAACTTCCGATTGTTAGTTCGTTTATATGTAAATAAAGAAGCTAATCTTCGCGGTTTCAAAAAATCTATGAATAGAAAACAGCATCTAGGAATCGGAATAGTTTCATGCTTGATTTATCCATATCTATCCAGATACATTGGATAGAATGCAATTTTTTATGGCATAGGTGTAGTTATTGGCTCTATAATACCTGACTTATTGGAAAAACCCACAAATTGGATGATCGTGGAATTTATGCCTCTTCCGCGCTTTGCAGCGCTTTGGGAATAAGCTTCGCGTACAAGGAGCTACTACTCAATCGCTTCCCCTGCTTCAACAGTAGCCTTAAACCAATGCGCCCAGCTCTACACTCACCCACAAACTGAGATGCAAGATCCTTCCAACCAGCCAGCCTCCAATCACGTTAAAGCATCTCAATGTTCATATCTCAGGGCATCCACTGGTTTTAGCTTTGCAGCTTGTCTCGCGGGTATTACTCCAGAGATGGCGCCGAGGAATATTGAGAAGCAAATAGCAAATAGCACAAGACCTGGGGTTATAACAGTGGTTATCGCTCCCCCTGGGCCAATCATTCTTAATCCAATAGTGGAGATAATCGAGGATATGACCGCTCCAGCGGCTATGCCTATTATTCCACCTACTATCCCGAATAGGGCTGACTCTATGAGAAAAATTAGAAGTACTTCGCCATTTGTTGCTCCCATTGCCTTTAAAATGCCAATTTCCCTAGTTCGCTCTAACACTGACATGAACATTGTATTCGCTATTCCAACAGCTCCAACTAGGAGACTGACAGCAGCTATTCCACCTAAGAATAGTGTTATCGACTGCATTACCTCTGCTATGTTCTGCAGCAGTTGCTTTGCAGATGTAACTGTGAAGTCCTTTGTTCTCTCAGTAACATGCCTAGAAAGCATCAGCCTCTCCTCGATTACCTTAACAATGCTATCAGCTTCATCTGCATTAGCAATCTTCACAGAAATGGAAGTCACCTGATCTGGCGCTATATCCTCAAGGATATTTCTCGCATTTGCAGCCGGGATTAAGATAGTTGAATCCTCGCCTCCAAAGCCACCGGTTTGCTTTAAAATTCCTATAACTCTAAAGCCCTGTCCATTTATTGTAATTAGCCTGTTAATAGCTAGGGGCTGTTTGAAAACTTCCTTTGCAACCCTGTATCCCACCACCGCGACATTAGAATCCCCTGGATCTAAAAAGCGACCGGATTCAAGCTCGCTGGTGGTCATAAACCTCCAGGCCGCTGGGTCTACGCCTCTTATGGAAATTGAAGCCTCCTGGTCAAGATATTTAACCTTTGCTCTCCCTGAAACAATTCCATCCACAAAGAGCACACCTGGCACTGATTTAACCACTTTAACATCTTTTTCAGTGAGATTAGCAGTTGAAATAGAGGGACCTGCTTGACCAAAAGCAGCACCTCCAATTGCCCTAGTATAGCCAGGTGTAATTGTGATAATATCAGCTCCCAGAGTGCTTAGCCGCATTGAAACAGTCTGCCGCATTCCCTCGCCAATTGAAACAATGGCTACAACTGCTGCAACGCCTATTATTATACCTAGAATGGTGAGCCAGCTTCGAAGTTTGCTCTTGCGAACGTGATTCAGGGATAGCTTGAATATATCGTAGAACCTCATTTCTGATTCGCCTGTTTCTTCTGCTTGCTAATGGCTTGCAGTATTCTATTCCGCTTCCAAATAGCAAGTAGAACCAGTATACCAGCTAGTGCTACAAAATAGATCCAAGTTGTATCACTGGTTTGCGACCTAGCGATGGATTGAGATCCGGCAGGCTGCAATTGCAGCGCTACTTCTTTAAATAGTGTTTGCCTCTGGCCAAGTGTATCGGTGTATTGAATGCCAACAAGCAGTTTATTCTGCTGCGATCTTGCTGTGGAGGTGAAGTTTCTCCAAATTTGGAAGCTCGTGAAGGTATAATCACCAGGATTGAGGTTTCCAATTACTGTCGAATAACTTCCACTCACATTCATACCCTCCCGAGGAGGTATGAACACCAGTATAGAATAAGCTGGATTCACACCAACATTGACTATCGCAAGTGAAATCATACCGCTGGTTGATTCTTGCTGACTGACCTCAAACTCAGTTGTGCCTCCGATAACTATACCAGCCCTAGAACTTAAATTTCTCTGAGTTTTATTGGTATCTGTATAGCTAATGCTCATCATGAGGGAATAAACCCCAGGGGTAGCGCTAGGGCTTGTGGCAACTTTAAATGAAATCTGCACGCTTTGATCTACATCTAGGAATTTCACATAGCGCCTGTTATCAGAGCCAATGGGTAGAATCATATCCCTGCTCTCCTGCCAAGTGAAGGTAATATCTTGAATCGGTGATTTACCTTTATTCACAATAGTGAAGTTCAAATCTGCAATTTCACTAGGTTTCAATACGACGGGTGAGATCTCGCTTATTTCAATATTCTTCTTGCCTGCAACTTGAATATAGAATGTTTCAGTAGTAGCACTTGTTTCCCCACCAGCCCAGAATTTCAGCTTAATCTCGCTGACACCTTCGATGGCATTTACATCTACTCTTACTTTAAAGCTTACCACAGCCTCGCCTCCACCAGCTAGAAAGCCAATGGTGGCATAGGCGTCCTGCTCTCTATCGACTGAGAAGGGATATTCTGGCACAAGCTGCAGTACTATGTTCTCAGCACCTCTATCCCCTCTATTTTTAATCAAAAACCAGAGCTCCAAGTAATTCCCTGGTTCAGCTGGATATGGTTCATACTTCGTGTTTGAAACCATTATTCCACTTGGTGTGCTAACTGCGCTAGCAATTTGCACCATCGCCAAAGCGATGGCAAGCGTTATAATACCTATTATTATCCTCAACCTTCTATTCATCGATTTTCACCATCCACAATCATCCCATCTCTCATTTTGATTAAACGCTTAGCCCTCCTACCAACCAGCGGGTCGTGAGTTATCACAACTACTGTGATTCCTCTGCGATTCAAACTCTCGAATATATCCAGAATCTCGCTGCCTGCCTTGGTATCAATATTCCCCGTTGGCTCATCTGCTAGGAGCATAGTTGGATTTGTTGAGAGCGCTCTTGCAATTGCAACCCTCTGGCTCTCACCACCTGAGAGCTGAGAGGGTAGATGATGCGCTCTATCCTCCAAGCCAACGAGGCGAAGCAATTCCAAGGATTTAGTTTCAATTTCCTCCGCTGGAAATTCATGGATTCTCATTGGTAGTTGAACATTTTCGATAGCTGTGAGAGTTGGATGAAGATTAAAAGTTTGAAAGACAAAACCAATTTTCCTGCCCCTTATCCTCGCCAGTTCTTTTTCCTTTAACTTTGAAATATCCCTGCCCTCCAGCAGCACTCTTCCCTTAGTTGGCAGGTCGAGGCATCCGATCATATTCATAGCAGTTGTCTTTCCACTGCCACTTGGTCCCATAATAGCGAGGAACTCTCCACGCTCAATCTTCAAATTCAAACCGCGAAGCGCTGGTACTTCAACTTCTCCCATGCGATAGATCTTCCAGACATTTTCAAGTTCGACTAATATCTGCGACATATATTTCACCTGCCAAAGAATCTCTGATGAGCCCAGAATTCAGGTCGCAAGCGATTATATTCCTCCATCCAGCCTCTATAGTATACCTCACTAATGCGAACAGCTTCATATGTATCGAGATCTACAAGTGCACTAAAGCTTGAGTTGTTAGAGGTGAATGAAACATAGACAATTTTTTTAGTTCCATCAGCTGTATCAAGACACCAGCCTGAGTTTTGCGTGAAACTTTTGAACTCCGAGGTTAATTTGCCCTTGAATACATCCCGCGCTGCATCCTCAGCTCGATCACGCTGTTCTTGGGTTAAACTAATCCGGCGTGACTCAATATAGAGAACGCGGTGTGCCATGAATAATATAAGGAAAAAAATCAGCAGTATCGCAAGAACTTTCCATTTGTTCCATTTGCTCAATTTCTTCAAATAGCTACCTATGCCCACGCTTTAAATTTCTATTGAAAAAGCATAAAAAAATTCTGTGAAAGCATTTGTGAAAAAATGAAAAAGCTATTTTTTAAGCATTATCATATTTCCCATCCCGTGTCTCCTTCGAATGATCAGCTGCCTCCTCTCGAGTTTGTCAAGTAATCTACTAACTTTGGCTTCTGAGAAACCAGTTTTAAGCACTAGGTCTCGCTGGAGAATTCCATCTCCGGATTCAACTATTTCAGTAAAAATGATCTTTTCGTCTCCATCTAGAATATCCAGTGCAAGTTCTTCAGGTTTGGTTTTCACCCTCTCGGTCACAGCTGACTTAGCTGGACCAGCGGTAGCTATAGTGAATAGATATATAAATGCCATTCCCCCAAGCCAAGCGCAGATTATCAAAATCAGCGCATCGCTAAGTGTAAAATAACTTGCTCCCTCCAGAGGCACTGCGCGGCCGTTTTCAAGTACAATTTGAATACTGGGCATTGTCATAAATCTGTCCACTATTATGATGATTGATAAAATCAGCACAATCGCTGCCAGCAAGGTGTAATTTTTACTCATCAATACTAATAATGTTCGCACAAATTTATCTATATCGATCCGTTTACTCTTGAAATCCATATTTTCCAATCAATAAGACGAAGCGTACCCCGCCCTTGCGTGTTTTTTTTATCTTTTCATTTTTCTCGATGAGATATAGATCTTGGTGATATTTGCCAATTGGCAGCACCATCTTCCCTCCTTTTTTAAGCTGCTCGAGCAAAGGAGGCGGTATATCAGGAGCTGAAGCAGTTATGCAGATTCGATCGTAGGGGGCATATTCCGGCAGTCCAAGGGTTCCATCGCCCACAACCACGGTCACATTTTCAACTTTAGCGCGAAGTAGATTTTCTCTGGCGAATTCAGCTAAAGCTTCGAAGCGTTCTATTGTATAAACATGTCCATTTTTGCCCACCAGCTCAGCCATAACTGCGGCGTGATATCCAGAGCCTGCGCCTATTTCAAGAACTTTCATTTCCTCTTGTAAATCTAAATAGCTGCACATAATTGCAACCATATGTGGCGCAGAAATTGTTTGATTTAGACCGATTGGAAGGGGGCAATCCACATAGGCTTGGTCCCGGAGGTAATCCGGTACAAATAAATGGCGTGGAACTTTTTCCATCGCTTCAAGCACTTTAGGATCTATGCCATACCATCGCAGTTCTCGAACAAGCTTCCTGCGTTTCTCTGCAAGCTTCTCTTCATCCATCATCAAAATTAAATTCGAGGCTTCATTCTTATTTCTTTGGATTATTTTTCGGAAGAAATTTATGTCATTATGCTCAAGCGTAGATTGAATGGAGGATAGAAAACTAATTTCAATCCTAGCGAAAGGAGGAGTTCTGGAATATCTGGATAGAATTGGAAAGTTAAAGGCGAGAGAAGTGGCTTTTCGCTACCTAGAATCTATGTTTCAGGCTGATCCAATTGTGCACGTGGAGCAGCAAATCGCTTTGATATTTAAAGGAATACTGGAAAGTGCAATAGAAGCTTGGGCGCATAAGAAGCTTGAGCTCAATGCGCTTGAGGAATTCGTGAAAACTGAGATTGAAAGACACGGGGAGAAGCTGCGTGATAGATCTGCTAAAATAAAATTGCTTCTGGAAAAAGGAAAGTACGACGAGCCATCGATTTCCCTTGCGAGGGAATTTATCGAATTAACTGAGAACATTTTAAATAAGGCTCAATGTGCGATTGAGATTGTGGAAATGCTTGAGGAACCTGAAACACTCTTAGCTAAATATGAAATTGCCTATGCTAAGTATCTTGACCGAGCAGTTTTCGACTATTATTGATCTTCACTTATTATAGACTTAAGCACTGGCTCTATATACGGGCGGTCTGGCGAG
>JBBIOZ010000070.1:2135-8081 GCA_037443105.1 Methanocellales archaeon | reverse complement strand
ACCATAGATACAGGTGCGCTTGAGGTTGAGATGGCTGCTAAATCTGGAGCAAGCGTTGTTGCAATTTTAGGTGCCTCCTGCGATGCAGCTTTGAACGACGCTTTAAGAGCAGCTCGAAAGTACGGCGTTGAGTTAATGGTGGATTTAATTAGCTTGAGAAACCCAGTTGAGCGTGCAAAAGAAGTGGAGCAAATGGGAGTGGACTATGTGAGCGTGCACGTTGGCATTGATATGCAGATGGTGGGCGTTAACCCGCTTGAAGCACTTCAGCAAATTGCAAAGGAGGTAAGCATTCCAATTGCAGTGGCAGGTGGCTTAGATGCAGAATCAGCAGCTGCAGCGGTTAAAATGGGGGCTGAGATTGTAATTGTAGGTGGTAACATAGTGCGGTCAGCAAAGGTAACGGAATCTGCTCGAAGGATTAGAGAAGCCATCGATAAAGCTGGAGCTGGTGAGCTCAAGCGCGAGTATAAACGCAAGTCAATGGAGGAGGAGATAATAGAGCTGCTGTGGCAGGTTTCAACGCCCAATATAAGCGATGCCATGCATCGAAAGGGAGTGATGAGGGATATAAAGCCGGTGGTGGGCGGAGTTAAAATGGTTGGCAGAGCAGTTACAGTTCAAACCTTCGAGGGAGACTGGGCAAAGCCAGTTGAAGCGATAGATGTTGCGAAGAAGGGCGATGTAATTTACAATGCAAGTCCATATGTTGCACCTTGGGGGGAGCTGGCAACTCATAGCTGCAAGAATAAAGGCATAGCAGGCGTGGTCATCGATGGAGCGGTTCGCGACATCGAAGATATAAGGGCGATGAAGTTCCCTGTTTTCGCCACCGCGGTTGTTCCAAATGCAGGGGAGCCAAAGGGCTTCGGTGAAATTAATGCTGAGATTAAATGCGGGGGTTTAACTGTTAAACCAGGGGATTACATAGTGGGAGATGACAATGGCGTGGTGGTAATACCAAAGGAGCGTGCATATGAAATTGCAAGGCGTGCAATGGAAGTGAAGAAAAACGAGGATAGGGTGAGAGAAGAAATCAAAAGGGGAAAGACACTCTCTCAAGTTGTAGAGCTCTATAAATGGGAGAAGAAGTGAGTGTATATAGAATTAGAATAATAGAATTATAACCAAATCAAAATTCTTTCGAGAAATTATATGTGAATTTGCCTTTTCTCGATACTTAAACATTCCCCCATCTGTTATCTTTGAAATTATTTCATTTTCTTTCATATGATGGTCGCTTACAGAAAGGATTCCACTTGGTTTCAATACACGATGCAGCTCTTTAAGAACTCTACTTGGATCGGCCAAAGCATGAAGCGTATCATATAATAAAACTACATCTATGCTATTATCCGGTAATCCAGTTTTGCAATCTGATAGAATTCCACATTCCTTAGTTGCTTTTTCGAAGCAATACTCTGAACTCTTTGAATTGCAAGTGGATGGATATCCAAGGCGTATATTCTCCCTGATTCGCCCACCAATTCCAAAGCAGGGATTATATAGCTACCTGGACCGCAGCCATAGTCAAGCACTAAAACCTAGTTTTATCCCAACCTCTTTCAAGATATTCTTACGGGGCAGGAAGAAATCCCTCAATTTATAGCTGAAGGCCATAAATTTGAAATGAAAATTGGATATTTTATTCATGTGTTTCCTCACTATCCTCATCCGCTTCAGCCATAAGCCGGAGGTTGTTTGTTCGGTTTAGTTGCTGTACTTAAGAATGTTCTCCTTGTTCCAGCAGATATTTTATTACGTGATATTTTTGTATATTATCTATCTAGCACTTGCCATCTTTCCGACTAGAGAAGAAGCAAAAAAATCAAGGTTCGATAAGCCATTATACTTGAGCTTGCTTATTATTTTGATTACATCAGCCATCATTGCAATACATATTATACGAGCCATCATTGCAATACATATTATACGAGCCATCATTGCAATACATATTATAGATAAGCTAATATAAAAAACGTATGGAGGTTTAAATATGGTAAAAGTGAATTTTTTGGTACTGTTGACTTTGATGGTGACTGGAGTTGTTCTAATATGTGGATGTACGAAAGAAAAATCTCCTGAATCAGAAACACTTACTCCCATAGATTCACCTCACCTTCCACCAAGAGGATTTTTCATGGGAGTATTGCCAACCACTGCTCAAGGGCAATCTTTTGATAGTGCGTATGCCCAAGCAGCGCAGTATTCAGAATTTGTTCCAGTGTGGGGAAAACCAACTCCCTTCTACAATCTGGCAGCTGACCTGAGGGGGGACTGGGGCAGCATCTTTGTTACCCGCCTCATCCGGGGCAATCATATGTTTCCAATAATTCATCTATCATTCATAGGCCCTGGAATGAGCTTAGTCACGCCGCCAAGAATGCAAAATGCAAGTTTAAGCGATCCAGAGTGGAGAGCGGAATATAAAAAAGCAGCGCTTAACGTGGTTAAGGCAATACGCCCGCGGTATCTTTCTCTTGGTAATGAGGTTAATAGATGGTATGAAAAATATGGATTAGAGGGATCAAACGGATTCAAACACTTTGTCAGCCTCTATGAAGAAATCTATGATGAAGTTAAAAATATCTCTCCAGAAACAAAAGTTTTTTGCATCTTCGCCAGAGAAATTGTTTCTGAAAACCGCGAAGCAAACCTTGACGTTTTAAAGCTGTTCAACTCCAGTAAAATGGATTTGCTTGTTTTTACCAGTTATCCATATGCCCTTGGGAAAACCAATCCACAAATGATACCGGATGATTATTATTCCAAAGCAAGCGCTTACATGCCGAGCAAACCATTTGGCTTCAGTGAAATTGCTTGGCCATCTCTCGATGCTCTTGGAGGAGAAAAAGCTCAAGCGGATTTCATTGAACAAGCAGCTGGTAGATTGACGCGCAATCGAGGGATAAACTTAGTACTATTTGGGTGGCCATGGTTGCATGATCTTGATCAAAATGATGCAGTAGGTTTAATCAAAATTGATGGAACTGAAAAGCTTGGTTACAAAAAATGGAAAGAACTGGCAGGGAGAAATTGATTTTTTCTATTTCAAACCCTGGCATAAATAACAAATCTTATTTTCCTGAAGATACCATCTATTCAGCAATGAATAGACTTGAAACGATAATTCAGCATGGCGAGCGAGAGAATGTAGAGTTCAAGGAGTTTCTCGATAGAGAATTGCATTTGAAGGGGGAGAGGAAGCAAAACCTAGCTTGCCAGATGAAGCATCGTATATTGATGGGCAACGGAAGCGCGCTCTATGTAATAGGGGTGGCTGATGGTGGAAAGCTGAAGGGTATCTCCAGAGAGCGCTTCGATGAAACACTCTCGGTTTTAAGCTGCATTGCAATAGAAATTGGAGCTAGAATTGCAGAGGTAGAGGAATATCGCGTGGACGGGGGCTTCGTAGGCTTGGTTACAATTAATAATCTCATACGCGAGAAAGAACATATTCTCATTGGCACCGCTGGTCACGTTGACCACGGTAAATCAACACTCGTGGGGTCTCTGGTGACTGGTATATGCGATGATGGCGATGGGAAGACTAAGATTTACCTCGATGTGCTTCCACACGAAGTCGAGCGGGGGGTATCAGCAGAGCTATCCTATGGTGTATATGGCTTTAAGCAGCGCCAAACATTGCATCTAGTTAATCCATTGAATAAGAAGGAGCGCGCTGGAATAGTGGAGCAGGCTGAAAAAATCGTTTCCTTCGTTGACACCGTTTGACATGAGCCTTGGCTGCGCACAACCATTAGGGGAATAGTTGGCCAAAAACTTGACTATGGATTGCTTGTAGTGGCTGCTGATGATGGCGTTACCCACGTTACCAAGGAGCATCTTGGGATTTTAATTGCAATGGATTTACCTGTGATAATTGCAATCACCAAGATAGATAGAGCAAGTGAGGGGCAAATTGCGAAGGTTGAGCAGCAGATTTCAAATGTTTTAAAATTGGTTGGCAAAATTCCCTTTAAAATCAAAACCTTTGAGGATATAGATTTAGTGGCACATAAGATAGCTCAAGGTATATTAACACCTGTGCTGAGAACTTCATCGGTAACGCTCGAGGGCTATGATTTGCTTGATAGATTGCTTTACATGCTTCCGAAGCGCAATTTTGAAATTAAAAAGCCATTTCAAATGTACATCGATAAGGTTTATCAAATCACTGGGGTTGGAACAGTGGCAAGCGGTACAGTTAAGCAAGGTGAGTTGAAAACTGGCGATGTACTTTATTTAGGCCCGGATGAAACTGGTTCCTTCCAGCAGGTAAAGGTGCAGTCGATCGAGATGCATTACTATAGAATTGATAAAGCTAGTGCTGGAGATATAGTTGGCATTGCACTTAAGGGAGTTAAAGCAAGTGATATTGCAAGGGGAATGGTGCTGTGTAAAGAGGAACCAAAGGCGGTGCGTGAATTCGAAGCGGAGGTATTGATATTGAATCATCCCACTAGAATTGCACGCGGATATGAGCCGGTTTTGCACGTTGAGACCATAGCTGAAACCGTGGTATTTGAAGATATGGATCGGGAGTATATGATGGCAGGACAGAGTGGCAGAGTGAAGATGCGCTTCAAGTTCCGGCCTCATTATATCTACGAGGGTCAGAAGTTCATATTTCGAGAGGCCAGAAGCAAGGGAATTGGAAAGGTGGTGAAAGTCATTGGCTAGGCCAAGGCTTTTAATAAGCCCTATGGATGTCGAGGAAGCTAGAGAGTGCGTGGAAGGTGGAGCTGATATCATAGATGTGAAAAACCCAAAGGAGGGATCGCTTGGGGCGAATTTCCCCTGGGTTATAAAGGCAATACGCAGCGCGGTTCCAGAGGAAATAGAAGTAAGTGCCACGATTGGTGACTTCCCAGACTTGCCTGGCTCAGCATCCCTCGCTGCACTTGGAGTTGCCACCACCGGGGTGAACTATGTGAAAGTCGGACTTTATGGGTCTAGAACAGAAGAAGCAGCTGTTTTTTTGATGAAGCAAGTGGTGAGAGCTGTTAAAGAATATGATTCAGGAATAAAAGTTGTAGCCGCTGGCTATGCAGATGCAAAGCGCGTTGGAACCATTGATCCATTTAAAATTCCAAGCATAGCTGCTGAGGCAAATGCAGATATAGCAATGGTGGATACAGCGCTGAAAGATGGCAAAAGTTTATTTGACTTTTTAACAGCTGAAGATATAGAGAAATTCATCAGCAAAGCCCGCGAGCTGAGCTTGAAAGTTGCACTCGCAGGCTCAATAAAGAGGGAAGAAATAGCAAAAGCTGCAGGTTTCAAGCCAGATGTAATAGGCATAAGAGGCGCTGCTTGTTCAAATGGCAATAGAAATGGCAGAATTGAGGCTAGGAGAGTTAGAGAACTGGTGGAAATACTGAGGCGCTATTAGCTAAATAATAGGCAAAATGAAAGCCTAGCATTTTCATCATTCTATCCACTACCATCTCCAGATATGGGAGTAAGAAATTTTGCCAGAGGGGAATAGTGATGAGTAGCATTGCGATGAAGAATATAATGAGGATCAATAAGATTTGACTCAACCGCATTTTCCTCAATTTAAATATCTAAAGTTATTTAATAAAAAACTATTCATACAATTATTGAATTTGATTATCAACATTAATTTTACTGGCGATTAGCAAATTTTATAAGCAAATGTTTCTCAAAGAAAGCGCTAACCACTTCCGCTACCTCTTCGATTTTATCTTCAAAGAAATGATCTGTTTCCAGCAAAACCTTTTGCTTTGGCTCGCGAGCAATTTTATATAGATATTCAAAGTCGATAATCTCAGCAACTTCATCCCTCAAGCCGTGGATGAATAACTTGGGACAGATTTGATTCACTCTTGCTGAGATGAGCTCAGTATGCTTCATTAAAGCCTGAAATACGATGGCATCCACTTCTCTCAAGATAGCTGCATTTGAGGCCACTACAGCACC
>JBBIOZ010000070.1:0-2091 GCA_037443105.1 Methanocellales archaeon | reverse complement strand
TCAAATAGTCAATGGCGCTAACAGCATCATCGCTTTCTCGCAAGCCCTCTGTATACTCAGCTCCATAATCAAAGCAAAGTGCAAGCATGCTGCGCTCAGCCAGTTTCATAGCAATTGCAACCAGCCTCTTATCATCTCTATTGCCGCCCCTAGCTGGATTCGGCGGACACAGCACAACCCCTGCTTCACCCTTTCCATACAACGTTGCATTGAGCATTTCCTCGCCGCTTCGAATGACTAAATCTCGCTTCATTTCCTCCTCTCAGCTTTATACTCCCGCAGCAGCTCTTCGATCATCTTCGCTTTCTGCTCCGCCTTAAGCTTTTCAATTCTAGCTTTATAATTCAAAATTGCCATTCTCAGCTTCTCAGGATCAACCACCGCGAAGCCCTCAGCTTTATTCACAGGTATCTCCTCAGGCGATAAAACCGGGATCTCTGCCTCTTGGAATTTCTCTCGAGCTATATGGGACATCTCTCCGCTTGCAATTACCGCTTCAATTTGCTTTTCTATCAGCAGCTCAGCAGTTCCAGCGCCTCCGCCAGTTGCATCTTCAAGATAGATTACATCCCCTTTTTTAATTCCAAATTCCCTCTCAGCCTGTAGAATGGCATCTTTAGCAAAGGCTGAGATGATTTTCACAGGCATTGCTTTACCCTGCGCTTCCTCTGCCTTGATCTGCTTGAGTCTTTCTATCCTCATCTCAAGCTGAGCATTGATTTCCTTAAGCTTTTCAATCTCACCCTTCAATCTAGCAATTTCTCTATCTCTCAATTCAACCGCTCTAATCCTTTTAATCTCCCTAGCTTCAGCAGTTTTAAAAGCTTCTATCTGCTCCTTCAAAGCAAGTATCTCGCTATCCTTTAACTTAAGCTCAGCCTTCAATTCCTCAGCGAAGTTCTTCAACCTCTCGACCTGCTCGGAATAGCGCTTTAGCTCTGATTTAAGCTCATTCACGTCAATTTTTTCCCTCTCCACCTCGACCTTCTCAGCCTTTGGCGCTTCAGCTTCCCTTGAACTTGATAGCTGTAGAATTGCTGAGTCAACCGAAGTACCGCGCACCACCATTGCCTTCAACTCCTCAATGTTCAGCGTAGGCGGGGCTTTCTTCTCAATCTGCGCAAATTTGCTTTTATAGCTATTAAATGCCAGTAGAGCAGCCGCTATGGCATCACGCTCGTGGTCGTTTGCATATCCAAAGCGCTTGGCTAAATTAATTTTCTCCTCAGCTGAGATGAACCTAGGCGGTGTGAATAAAATTGCATTGAAAACACGCTTGACTTTTTCAACCGTGGCTGGCGTTGGCATAACATCGGTTGCAATTACCAAGGGGTCGCCGCTGGCTGAGATATGCTCAACGATATCTGCAAATGAGAAAACCCTTGAGCTGATGATACTCTTCAAATCACCATTTAGATCTAAAACTGCAATGGCTGTAGTGGTACCTGGATCTATCCCCACAATTATATATCTATGCTTTCGCATCAATGGATTGAACTTTATCCCGGCTCTTTCAACCGCTTCAACTTTCACCTGCACATTTTCAAACCGCTCTTCCTTCACGCCCACCTCTGCTCTTTTGGCTTCGACGGTGAACTCGCCACTTGCATAGCCGCCAAAAGCCTGCTTAACCTTTAACTCAAATTTCAGTCCCTTATCCCTGATTTCTTTTTCGATTTCCCTCACCCTTTGAAGCACCTCACCGTGCACCTTCCTCCTATATCTATTCTGACTCCAGCCTCCTTTACCCAGCGAGCGAGCTCTGCTGACTTTAACTATGGTTTTATCCTCAAAAACAGATACTTCATAGCCAATTCCAAGAGCAGCGAGTTTCGCAATTGCTTCAGCTTCTTCCACGGGATTTAAGCGGTCGAAAGCAATTCCATATCGCTGGGCAATTCTAATCAAAGGCTCGGGTTTCTCCGAACCAGTAACTTGAACGAGCTTTGTGCAAGGGGGGAATTTTCTCAGAAGCATTGCAAGTTCCCTCTTATCACCTGCAAGTTCGTGGATATTATCCACGGCCACAATCTCGGGTTTTTCCTCCTCAATCAAGCGAAGCAATTTAAAAACACTTATATTCTCGTGTTT
>JBBIOZ010000069.1:1454-8125 GCA_037443105.1 Methanocellales archaeon | reverse complement strand
GAAGAAAAATATATTATGATATTCATGGACCCAGGTGCTTCACTACAGATGGTGAAATCCAAGTTGAAATCAAGTTTAAAGATCTTCATTAAATCTTTTTTTAATCCAATAGATCTAACTCCTCCATAGTCCAGCCTAAATATTCCTTGATAATCAGATACGCCAGCTCAGGAGGGAAAGCACCCACTTCAGTTACAATTAAATCCACATACTCCTTTGGAGTCACATCGAAAGATGGATTTCTAACTTTAACGTTCTTCAAGCTTGCTAAAACTTTTGAATCAAGTACCTCCTCGCTGGTTCTCTCCTCAATCTCAACGAGCTCGCCAAGCACTGTTCTCGGACTGAATTTATAGGTTTCAGCAGCCACGACCACACTAACTCTCGCTTCGTGAGCTGCAAGAGCAAGCAGCGATGTGCCGATCTTATTAACCACCACTCCATTTACCCCAATTGCATCAGCTCCCACGCATACCAAGTCGACATCTTTCATAAAGTAGCGAACTGCTGAATCCACAATGAGCGTGGTGGGAATGCCAGCCTCGTCTAGCTGCTTGATGGTTAAATGTCCCTGCCAGCGCGGCCTAGATTCAGTTGCTATCACCTCTATATGCTTGCCCTGTTTAAAAGCAGTTTTTATTATTGATAGAGCTGCTGTGGAATTGCAGTGGGTCATTACCACATCTCCATCGCGCAGTCTCTGCGCTCCAATTTCACCTATTCTCTGCACTGCTTTTTCGCTTCTCTCGATGAACTGCGAAGCATTGCTTACGATCTCCCTTCTAGCTTCTTCCACAGTTTTAGATTTATAGCGCATAACAAATCTAACCGCATTCGGCAAACTAACTGCTGTAGGCCTAGTTTGAATTAAAATCCTTGCTGCTTTCTTCATTTCCTCATCGAATTCCTCAAAGGAAGTGGTGTTAAGCGATAGTGCTTTTTGCGCAAGTGCTTCAGCAGCTGCCCTTGCGATTAAACCAGCACCTCTGATCTCCATCGATCTAATCTTGCGAGCAGTTTCAAGCAATGGATCCATGATTACTTGCTTGCCTTTGATCACTAAATAGTTTTGGCTTACTAGGAAAATCTTTATTTCACTGTCACCTATTTTAGCACGTGGTTAGGATTGCAATCGTTGTTTCAGCTGCTGATGAAGCTGGGCAAAATATAAAATCAAACTTGCTGGAGCTTAAAGAATGGCAATTCTTAGGAAGCAGAGAAACCGGCGATATCTGGCAGCGAGAGAATTATATCTTAATCGAAATCGAAGAGTACCACGTCTATGCTGATGGAATAGACCGAAGTTTAGAGCAAGAGGGATTCCACCCTGATTTATTGATATTCGCAAGCATGCATAAAGCTCGCATTCCCAAGCCTATGATTACAGCACATTTTACCGGTAACATTGGTGAAGCAATGCACGGTGGTAAAGCTCGAGAAATAGCCATTCCAGCTCCCTTTGCTTTGAAATCAATATTGCTGTTGTTGAAAAAAATGACGCAAGGAAGTGAATTTACTGTTACAATGGAAGGCACCCATCACGGGCCGACTGATCTTCAAATTCCCTCGCTCTACGTTGAAATTGGCAGCAGCGAGACCGAGTGGAATGATAAAAGGATTGGCAAAATACTAGCCAATGCAATAACAACTTTCTCTACACACCGTAAGCCAGTGGCAGTTAGCTTTGGAGGATCTCACTATGCACCGAGGCAGAGCCAGCTGCTCTTCGAAACAGATGTTGCTTTTGCACATGTAATACCTGATTATTCTTTAAAAGACTTGGATTTTGAGATGCTGAAAATAATATTTGAGAAATCAAAGCCCGATTTTGCCCATCTTGATCAAAAAAACATGTCAAAAGAGAGAAGGAAATGGCTTGTGGAAAACATTCAAAAGCTGGGCTATCGAATTTTAAGTGAAAGCGAGATAAAGCATTTCTTTGAAGTTTCTTAAACTACGCGCTTAATACATCAATCACTCCTGAAATTGCAGCTTTGGCAACTTCAACATTTGCTCCCCCGCTTAATACAAAGCATAGCTTTGCTTTTTTATCTTCAGCAAATTTTTTAATTTTTCTCGCGAATTCTGGATAAAAATTAGAAGTAAGCTCCAAGCCTCCATAATCATCCTTGTGAGAATCGTGGCCGAAAACTATGAAGCAAATGAGACAGTCAAATTGCTTGACATTTTCTATTTCGAGCACGCGGTCTAATTCGCGAAGAAAATGTCTATCTTCGGTATCAGCAGGCAGGCCTATGTCGAATTTATTGAATTCATAATCAAAATTTTCTTGAATAGTGCGAGGGGGTGAAAATAAATTCTGCTCTATATCTAAATAGGCAATTGTACCTGTTGAATAAAAATTAATATGCATCACATTTCTATCGCTTATGAAGATATTTCTCGTGCCATCGCCATAATGGGGGTCGATATCAATGATCAAAAATTTCTCCAATCCAAGTTCTCGAGCCCTCTCAATGGCGATTGCAATATCATTTAGATAGCAAAATCCCCAGAAGCCCTCTTTACTTGCATGGTGACCAGCTGTGCCAACATAGGCAAACGCAGCATCGATTATATCGCGAGCAAGTAACTCGGTGGCTAAAACAGCGCTGCCAGCGGATAAAAGCGCTATATCCCAGTAACTTGATTCAATCACCGTTTTTATATGCTGCTCAGTATGCACTTTTCTCACCAGCTCCAGGGATGCAGCAGTTGGAGTATAAACTTCAATGTTTTTTCTATTCAACAGTCCTGTGTTACGCATATAATCGAAAGAAGGCTTAACTCGGCTTTTAAGCACAGGGTAGCCATAGCTTCCGAATGCTTCGTGGTAGATTATGCCAACTCTCATCAAATGAAAATATGCTATATAATAAAAAAACTTATTTTTCTTGAAGTTCCTAAAAATCTTTATAAATAAGAACCATAGATAAAACTCAAGGGGCCCATAGCTCAGCCAGGTCAGAGCGCTCGGCTCATAACCGAGTGGTCACCGGTTCGAATCCGGTTGGGCCCATTGAATATCGGGTTTAGGAAAGCTTTATTATTTATAAGCATTAATTATAGCGAACGCGGGGGTAGTTTTGTCTCAGCCAGTAATGAATATTGGCATGGTTGGTCACGTAGACCACGGTAAAACAACGCTTGTTAGCGCGCTCTCCGGAGTTTGGACTGATACCCATAGCGAGGAGATCAAGCGCGGTATATCCATTAGATTAGGCTATGCAGATTGCACCTTTAGAAAGTGCCCGGTTTGCCCGGACCCAGAGTGCTATACAACTGAGAAAAAATGTCCTGTTCATAACGAGCCAACAATAGAATTGCGCACTGTTTCATTTGTAGATTCCCCAGGCCATGAAACGCTTATGGCAACGATGCTCTCAGGTGCAGCTCTCATGGATGGAGCAGTACTTGTTATAGCAGCCACTGAGCCCTGTCCTCAGCCGCAAACGAAGGAACATTTAATGGCGCTGGATATCATTGGAATTAAGAACATCGTAATTGTTCAAAATAAGATCGATTTAGTAACAAAGGAGGAGGCATTGAAGCACTATCAGCAGATAAAAAACTTTGTTAAAGGCACAGTTGCTGAGAATGCACCTATAATCCCAGTTTCAGCTCAAACAAAGGTCAATTTAGATCTGCTGATTAAAACCTTAGAGGAAACCATGCCAACTCCCACTCATAATTTAGATTTACCTTGGCAGCTATCCATCGCTCGATCCTTCGATGTAAATAAACCCGGTACACCTCCAGATAAACTGGTGGGAGGAGTTATTGGAGGAACGTTAAGTCAAGGAAGGGTTCGCTCGAGGGATGAGATAGAAATTCGACCTGGAAGGAAGGTGGAGTATGAAGGGAAGACTAACTGGGTGCCCATTAGAACTACCGTAACCAAACTGATGTATGGTGGACAGAGCGTTAAAGAAGCCACTCCAGGAGGATTGCTTGGCATGGGTACAAAGCTCGATCCCTATCTAACTAAAAGCGATGGCTTAGTTGGACAAGTTGCAGGTGCTCCTGGCACTTTACCGCCTGTCTGGGATAGCTTCACCATGAGTGTGCATTTGCTGGAGAAAGTGGTTGGTGCAGTTGAAGAGGCTAAGGTGGAGCCGATTAAAACCAATGAGCCATTGATGCTCAGCATAGGCACCGCTACTACAATTGGAGTGGTAACCAGTGCTAGAAAGAATGAAGCTGAGATAAAGCTAAAGCGCCCTGTATGTGCAGATGTTGGAGCAAGAATAGCGATTTCACGTCGAATCGGTTCAAGATTTCGCTTAATTGGAATGGGTGTGCTTAAGAAGTGAGGGTAATTTTAGATACAAATGCATTGATGATACCTGCGCAATTTAAAGTTGATATATTTGCAAATCTAGAAAGCCTTGGCTACAATGAAGTAATGGTGCCGAGCAGCGTGATAGCAGAACTTGAAAGGATAAAGAAAAAGGGGAAGGGGAAAGCGAAAATACATGCTTCAATTGCCATTGAGCTGGCGAAGAAATGCAAGGTCATTGAAAGCAAGGGCGAATTTGACGAGGAAATTGCTTGCCTTGCAAAGCAGTATGGCGCAGCGGTGTTTACCAATGATGCATTGCTGAGAAAAAATTTACGTAGCATAAATGTGAAAACATTGTTTTTACGTGAAAAAAGCAAAATCGAGAGTGATTAAATGTATAGAAAGATGAGACTGGTGGATATAGTGAGAGTGCCACCTGAAAAACTCGGGGGAGAAGTGGAAGCAGTTGTGAAGGAAACTCTGCAGGAAAAGCTTGAGGGCGCGATAGATAAAACACTTGGAGCATTTGTAGCAATTACAGAGGTCCTTAAAGTAGGAGAGGGTAGAATAATAGCTGGAGATGGAGCTGTTTACTATGAAACTGAGTTCGAGGCCATAGTTTATAAACCTGAGATTCAAGAAATCGTGGAAGGCGAGGTAGTGGAAATAGTCGAATTTGGAGCATTTGTAAACATTGGCCCACTGGATTGCTTGATACATGTAAGTCAAATTGCAGATGATTTCATTTCATATGATGAGAAAAATGCACGCCTAGCGGGAAAAGGGGGGAAGCACGCGATAGCGGTTGGAGATAGAGTTCGCGCGCGAATTGTAGCAGTGAGTTTAAATGAGCGAGATCCAAGGGATAGCAAAATAGGCTTGACAATGCGTCAAGTTGGAATGGGAAAATTTGAATGGCTTGAGGAGGCTAGAAAAGCGGAAGAAAAAGCTTTGGAGAAGGAGGCATGATATGGCTGAGAGTGCTTGCAGAGAATGTCATAGAATAGTTTCAGGAAAGGTATGCGTTATTTGCAATTCTAGTTCGCTGAGCACAGACTGGTCTGGCTATGTGATAATCCTCGATCCGCAGAAATCTGAAATTGCAAAGCGAATGAAAATTTCCACGCCTGGTAAATATGCATTGAAGGTGCGATAGATTGACTCTTTTCTTGCCTCAAGAACTTCGAGAGAAATTGAAGAAACCATTGGGGAAGCTATACTCAGGCGATAGTTGCATGGAAAAGTTAAAGGTAGAATTAAATATGGAAAGAAAAAAGAGGCGGAAGATCGTAACAGTGGGTGATATGGTGACCTATAATGCTATTAAAGCAGGAATCACGCCCGATGTAGCGATTGTGGATGAAAAGACTTTAAGAGCCAGGGTTAGCGAAGATGTGATTGAAAATACAAAGCAGGTTTTTTTAAAAACAGTGAGCGCTGTGAACCCGGCTGGCACGCTTACATCTGAATTAATCACTGCTATCAAGGAAGCTTTGAATTCCAAGCATCCAATGAGAATATTTATAGAGGGAGAGGAAGACCTAGCTACTTTACCAGCGATCGCACTTGCACCCCTTTCAAGTGTGATAATATATGGTCAGCCATTTGAGGGAGTTGTTGCAGTTAAGGTTACTAATTCAAAAAAGAAACTTGCTCGAGCTATAATGGAAAAAATGGAGAGGATGCCATGAATATAAAAATTGTCGAGGAAAAAATCAATCAGCTTATAAAGCGGCGGGAGGTTTTATTTAAAATTGAAAATCAAGGTTCAACTCTAAAGCGCGAGGAAGTTAAAGCTAAGCTTGCAGCGCTTTTGAACTCAAAGCCGGAGTTAATTGTGATAAGATATATGCGCAGTGAATTTGGCAGAAGGGAAACCACTGGTAGAGCAAATGTATATGAAAGCGAGGAGAGATTGAAGCAGATTGAGCCGGTGCATTTGATTCAGAGGGGAAAGAAGGTAGAAAAAGTTGGAGGAGTGAGTGATGCGTCATAAATACTATGATATTACCGGCGGTAAAATTAAGCGCAAGCGAATGAAATGCCCGCGGTGTGGCGAGGGTGTTTTTCTCGCTGAGCATAAGAATCGACTTTCCTGCGGTAAATGTGGCTATACAGAATTTAAGAAGTAATAGTTAAAATAATAAATAATAATAATAAAATAAAAATTTTTTCCATGAGCTTGAAGGTACTTGGAATTGAAGGCACTGCTTGGAGCTTGAGCGCTGCCATTGTGACTGAAGAAAGAGTGATAGCTGAGGCGAGCAAGCCATATCTGCCCAAAACAGGTGGAATCCATCCGCGAGAAGCAGCGCAGCATCACGCAAATGAGATAGCTAGGCTGATTGAAAGAGTGCTCGCTGTAGATGAGGATATTTCAGCAGTGGCC
>JBBIOZ010000069.1:0-1444 GCA_037443105.1 Methanocellales archaeon | reverse complement strand
TTCCCAAGGCCCAGGGCTCGGTCACTGCCTGCGTACAGTGGCTACAGCAGCTAGAGCGCTTTCTTTAGCCTTGGAGGTGCCATTGATCGGCGTTAACCACTGCATAGCTCACATTGAGGTGGGACGCTGGCAAACCTCTTGCAAAGATCCAGTGGTGCTGTATGTAAGCGGTGGCAACTCTCAAGTGCTATCTTTTAGAGCTGGTCGATATAGAGTCTTCGGTGAAACCCTTGATATAAGCATTGGCAATGCGCTGGATAAATTTGCTCGCTATGCAGGCTTACCACATCCAGGTGGTCCAAAAGTTGAAGAGCTGGCTAAGAGATCTTCAAATTATATAAAGCTGCCCTACGTGGTTAAGGGAATGGATTTTTCATTCTCAGGTTTGATGACTGCTTCAAAGGAAGCGCTTAAAAAATACAAATTGGAGGATGTATGCTATTCATTTCAAGAAACTGCCTTTGCCATGCTTGTGGAAGTTACCGAGCGAGCACTTGCACATACAGGTAAAAATGAAGTGCTGCTTTGCGGCGGAGTAGGTGCGAATTTGCGATTACAGGAGATGCTAAGTTTGATGTGCAGCGATAGGGACGCTAAATTCTATGTGCCTGAGAAGAAGTTTTTAATGGACAATGGAGCTATGATTGCATACACTGGCTTGTTGATGTTAAAATGTGGAATGAGCACATCGCTGGAAGAATCTAAAGTGAAACCAAATTTCAGGCCGGAGGAAGTGGAGGTTAAATGGATTAAAGATTGATTAAATTTACAGCTTTTAGTCTTTCAATGAATATCAAACTTTGAATATGATCTTTTGCTTCAAGCTTCGAACTCTTAGTCTCAACTGGCACATCTAGAGCTCTTGCAAGGAGCAGCATTTTGCTGCTCAATGCTTCATCGATCCAGCCGAGTTCCACATACAGCTGGAGAACTTCTTCTAGATGTTCCATCCCTGTTCGGCTGAGTAGAAATTCCACCCATTTGAGCAAAATGCTGGTGCTGATTATGTCGCTTCCAATTGTATTTTTAACTTCCCTTGGTTTTTGAAATTCATTTTCAAGGTATTTCACAAAATATGATACTGAATTGTCAAGTTCATTCAGCCTTTGATTGATTTTCTCAAGCTCGCTTGCATATGCAGCGCTTGAATATATTTGCATAACTCTTGCTATTATTTCTTTAAATTGATCCTCAGTTACGCTAACCTTTTTTAGATTTTGCTCTAGCTCTGAAATAACAATTTGAGGAAGTTTATCCTTCAATTCCAATAGTTTAGCTTCAATCTGCTCAGGGGTTAAGGCTGGCATTTTTTCCTCCTTAGCTATATCTTGAAGGGTGTATATCTTTATGTTCAGGTCATCGGAACTCATTTCTTCCCTCCACAACTTCTTTAATTATACTTGCAATGTTTATTCTTTGATTCAATGCTGCATTTAAATCACTC
>JBBIOZ010000068.1:0-8411 GCA_037443105.1 Methanocellales archaeon | reverse complement strand
GGAAGCTATACTGACTTTCTCGGTGAACAGCGATGCTCCATTGAAGACCTATCTCGTAGACTTAGAAATAAGATACGTCATCGATGATTCCGTAAGAATAGTGGAAAAAACAATACTCATCAAAGTATCAAGAGAAAAAGGACTGCCGCTCTGGCTCTATATAATTCCAATTTTAATAATCCCAATTGGTGTATTTGCCTGGCATAAATGGTGGAGAAAATGAATAGAAAGAATAACAGAAAACTCATACCGCGAGGTTTTTTGAAGTCATTCGTGCTTCTAATTTTGAAGGAAAAAGCCTCCCACGGCTATGAAATTATGGAAAAAATAAATGAAAGAACGGGTTTCTGGAAACCATCCCCAGGTACAATTTATCCCCTGCTGCGCAGTCTCGAGAAGGAAGGCCTAATAGAGGAAATCAAATCCAGTTCGAATCGCAAAATATACAGACTAACTCAGGGGGGAGAAGCAATTGCAGCCAAAATTGAGCAAACTGAGAAAAAAATCAAAGAAGATATCATATCACTTTTTGCACAGGTATTAAATGTAGAAAAAGAGGAAATTGAAGAAATTATAAGAAAAATCGGGGAAAATAAAAAACAAAAAAACAAAAAATTCGTTAAAAGCGCTCTTTTTCCAGTTCTGCACGATTTAAATAGATTAAGTATGAAGTTTTCAAATCAAGCAGAGCAAAAAATATTAAAAGCCTCAGAAGTGCTGCGTGAAGCCAGCGAGAAATTGAGAGAGATATTAAGAGGCATGGGAGATGCCCAAGCTTGACCTCCTTCTAGCAAAATTAGCTGAGTTTGAATATCAAAATGCTCCACAAATATTCTTGATCTCCATAATTTTCACTTTATTCCTAGCAGCCGGTATGCTAAATGTTTCCATGCAGACAGATATCTCCAAGGAGCTGCCTCAAGACCTACCGGTTATAAAGCTGCAGCGGGAAATCTCCGAGAAATTCGGAAGCAGCGATATGATTTTAGTTTTAATAATGCTTGATAAGCAATCCACCTCTGAAAATGCAGCAGTGGATATACGAGACCCGAGAGTCATTGCTTACCTGCTGGAGCTGCAAGCGTTAATTGAAAAAGAACATAATGTGAATGCTGTTTTTTCAGTAGCATCGCTGTTTAAGCAAAACTCTGTACCGAGTGATGTGGAGGGAGTTAAAATGGTTTTAAGCCAGGTGCCAGATTCGCAGTCATTTTTCAATAGAGATTACTCTGCAACTTTACTTTATATCTCAGGAGACTTCACAGGTGGAGAAGAGAGGATTAAAAGCATAGTTAATGCGCTTCAAGCTGATATCGACTCAGCGAGAAAGCCAGCGGGTGTGAAAGCAACCATCACTGGCATGGCTCCAATTAGAGTCACAATGATGGATCTCCTGAGGGAAGATGCAGCTTACACCACGAGTGTGGCAGGAGTAATAGTATTCCTGCTTTTAATTGTGCTTACAAGGTCCTTAATAAAACCGTTTTTAATCCTCACACCGCTTCTAATCAGTGTGACTTGGACTCTGGGAACAATGGGCTGGCTGGAGATACCACTTTCCATTGCCACAGTTGCAGTTGGAGCAATGATCATCGGATTGGGCGTGGAATATGGAGCTTTTCTTATCAGCAGATATGAGGAGGAGAGAAATAAAGGAAGGTCGCAGAAAGAATCGCTGGTAACTTCAATTTCAGGCGTGGGCTCTGCGATCACAGGCTCAGCAACCACTACAATGGTTGGCTTTCTAGCGCTGCAGCTTGTTTCAATGCCAATGATTCAGCAGCTGGGTCTCACTTTAACTCTCGGAATTTTCTACTGCTGGGTTGTCGTCTTGATAGTAAATCCTGTATTCATCGTGCTTGAGGAAAGATTTATTGAAAAAATAAGATTGAGGGATGCAAAGTGGTAAACCGGATTCTAGAGTACTATGGAAATTTTGTAGCTAGAAGGCCAATTTTAATTTTAGGAATAATGTTTCTTCTCCTAGCATTTTTAACAATTGCCTCCTTCCAAGTTAAAACCGCTGCACCAACATATGAAGAAATGATGCCGAAGGAGATACCTGAGATAGATGCAATAAATTTCATTCGAGACGAATTTGGAACTGCAGGTGAATCCGCATTTGTAGCGGTTGAAATTAATCCGAGCTATGCAAATTCAAGTGAAGTTAGAGACATCAGAGAGCCCGGCGTTATCAAATACTGCGATTTGCTGGAGCAGAAAATAGCTCGAATGAAGAATGTGATAAGTGTTTCCAGCCCGGCGACCTTGCTCAAGCAAATGAACGCTGGGAATGTTCCACAATCCAAAATTGAAATAATTGAATTGATGGATAAATATCAAGATCGATTTGCTCCATACATAACAAGAGACTACTCTTTAGCTTTAATAAAGATTCAAATGGCAGAGATGAAGAGCACAGAGGAGAGGGACGAATTTGCCTCAGAACTCAGGCAAATAGTGGCTGAAACCCCAGAGCCCGCAGGGATAAAAACAAGTCTAGCTGGAGGCTTGTTTATTATGCTGGAACTTCGCGAGCAAATACGCCCCACCATGGCTTCGACCTCTACATTTTCCTTTATAGGAATATTGATAATCGTCTTCCTGCTCTTCATGTCTATCAGACATGGAATAATCTCACTCCTGGGACTTGCACTGGGCGTGATACTTGCTTATGGCTTACTTGCATTGCTGGGCATAGAGATCAGCTCCACAATGTCAGGTGGAATAGCGATGATCATGGGAGTGGGAATAGACTTTGGAATTCAAGTGGTAACTAGATTCAGATATGAATTGCAGCGCACCACCGCTGAACAAGCAATTGCAACCACGCTTGCGAATACTATGAAACCAATGCTTATCACGGTGATCTCTGCCTTAATTGGATTCAGCGCCCTTTCGCTGGGAAAAATGACAGTGCTGCGCGAACTTGGAAATATGATGTCCATAGGTGTTTTGATGTGCTTCCTAGGTGCAGTTACAGTTATTCCAAGTATTTTAATCATCAATGAGAAATACTTCAAGAAGAAGTAGGCTATCCGCTCAATCCGGCTCTTGTCTTGCTATTTTGAGCAGCTTTAACCATCGCTGGAAGGCTGCATTCATAGTCATTATAGCATTTTTGAATTAGCCTTCTAGCCTGCTTGAAAGCATAGGAAAAAAGAAGTCTGAGCAAGCGTCCATTTCTTTTTGCCGCGAAGTACTCCCTGGCCAAGGTTTCGCCCCAGTTTAAATTGTGCTCCCAGCATTTAAGGAAAAGCTCACAGTGCCTAGGAGTCATTTTGGCTATGGAGAATGATTCTACTTTATTTCTCAATCTCCCCTCTGAAACGAGGAATAGGGGGACTATTAAGCTCTTAAAAGTACTTAATTCCTCGATAAGATCGAGGGTTAAATCCAAATCTCTTTCATTTTCACCTGGAAATCCTAGGATTAATGTTGCACAAGGAACCCAAGAATTTTTGGATAAAATTTCAAAGGCAGTTACAACAATATTCGGCCAGTCCTCAGGTTTGAATGGCTTGCATTTCCCCATCATATGCTCTCTAATTAATCGAGGACTGCCTGTTTCAATGCCTGTTTGCCCGCTAATCCATCCTTTTTTATCTACATCGAGAATGCTGGATATTTCCTCAACCAAGCTAGGCGCGCTTGCAACTGAGGAAAGAGCGAAGTGGCTTATACCGATCGATTCAACACCTAGGTGGTTTTTAACAGTTTTAAAAAGGTGGGTGACCGCTTCTTCATTCACTTCCCAGCCCTTTGCTTTATATCTAAGCACATCTTCAGCGTGCAGCAGTGGATTTCTACCAGCTCTTAAATTAACTTCAACTTCTTTCAAAATATGATCAATGGAGAGACAGCGATACCGCTGGAGATTGGGAACGCAGAAATCGCAGCCACGGCCGCATCCTCGAGCAATTTCGACTATTCCAGCTATAGCCGGCTCTCTGATGACTGGTATTTCACTCTCCATCGCTGGCTCCCCATAAACAACTTCCGGCAATTGCTCGTTGTTAATTGCCTTTTCAAAAAGTTGGGGGGCAATTTTTTCACCCTCTCCAATTACCACGCAATCTATCCCAAGCTTTCTGCGAATTTCTCTATCCTCAAGCTGCCAAGCTCCGGGTCCGCCTACGATTAACTTTGGCTTGTGAATTTGAATAGCTTTATTGTTCAGCAGCTCTTTGAACTTCACAGCCATATATGCCTCTCCGCCTAATAGCTGAGTGAAGGTAGATGTAGCTGGACCGATTCCCAATGGATCGTTCTCAGTGATCCCCAGAACCTTGGTGTTTGAACCAATGACTTTTTCCAAGTGTTCTGGATGGGCAACGATTATATCTTCTCTTTTAAAATCACTCATAAGAGTACGATCAGCAGTCAGAACAATCTTATACCCATTCAATTCCAGCCCCTCCCATATTTATTAAACTTAAAAAAATCGATATTAAGCTTTCTTTATCAAATCAATATTAAGCTTTCTTTATTAAACCTTCGAGACCCTTCCTTCTAACCAGTTCAACTTTTATGCAAGTTTTACACTCCACTTTTTTGCCCAGCTGATAATTGGCTTGAGTGATGCTGCCATCTCCATCCCTTTTTCAGTCAAGGAATATTCAACCCTTGCCGGTACCTCTGCGAATACCTCTCTCTTAACCAGCCCTTCCTTTTCAAGTTCTCTCAAGCGATCCGTCAAGGTTTTCGGGCTAATTCCACTCAAGCTGCTCCTCAGCTCATTGTATCTTAGCTTCTTTTTCTCGCACAGCTCTTTTATTATTAATAAGGCCCATTTCTTGCTCAAGAGATGAATGGTATTATCAATGATGCATTTTTTCATATACTTCCTCGATTTGAAGCTAGTTTAAATCCTGAAACTTTATATTTTTTATATTGATTCATTTAATGATCTATAAAAGTTTATGGTGAGATATGAGCTTGAAAAGAGAATTGAGTTAATCTTCGCCCTTGGCGATGAAATAGCTAGGCAGAGGGATAAGCTGATTGAAGCTGCGATCAGGGATATTGGATTCACCTATAAAGACACCTCTTATGAATTCGCGATTACCATAGGTCGCCTTAAAAGCTTTGGAAATGCAGCGCAATTGCTGGAAGGAAGAGAGTCACTCTGCAAGCAAGATGAAGAAGTTGCATTGGTCTTGCCCTACAATGGAAGCAGTTGGTTAAACATAGCAATAGTATCCATATATCTAGCTGGAAATAATGTCAGGGTGAAATTTTCCTCAAAGAGTCCTAGGATAACCAGACTGATTGAGAATATCTATGTCAAAATTTTTGGCGATGCAGTGAAATTCGACTATCGCTCTGGAAGGGAATTCATGAAGTATGCGATTGAAAATCCAAAGGTTAAGGCAATAGTTGCATTCGGGTCAGACTCAAACATCCTGCCATATGAGCAAGTAATTTCAAAAGCAAGAAAAAAATTGATATTCGAGGGCCCAGGTAACGATCCTTTTATCGTTTTAAACGATGCTGACCTCGAGGAGGCTGTGCGTGAACTCACTTTTACCAAATATATGTACTCAGGTCAAGCATGTACAGCCCCTGAAAGAATCTATGTGCAGGCGGATATCTATGAGGCTTTTATTCAAAGGTTTGTGGAGGAGACAAAGAATTTAAAAGTAGGCGATCCTATGCGCGAAGAAACAGATGTCTGTCCACTTGCAAGCAGAAGAGCAGTTGAAAATATAAAGCGCCAGTTGGAGGATGCAGTTGCAAAAGGAGCAAGAGTGGTTTGCGGCGGGAAAATAGATGGCAACTTGGTTTATCCAACCATCGTCGCAGATGCCAACCACACCATACTTGGAATGCGTGAAGAAATATTTGGTCCAGTTAGCTATATCTGCAAATTTGATTCTCCAGCTCGTGCTATTGCACTGGCAAGAGATAGCAAATATGGCTTGAGAGCAGCGATATATGGAAAAAAGGATGTAGTTTGGATAGCAAATGCCTTAAAAGGGGCTGATTATCTGGAGGAAGTTGAAGGCTATACCTTCGGGAAGTTTGGCACTCTGGGTATAAACGAGCCTAGAGCAGAAACTTGGAGAGATGCACTTGTTACAAAGCCGGTTGGAGGCTATGGTTACTCAGGCTGGGTGTGGGACTTTGAAGATGGTAAATTCAAGCTGAAGCAGGGGCCTAAGCTATTCAGCATTGAAACCTCAAGACCGCGTGCAAAAGGCTAATATACTATGCGCTTCTGAGCTTGAAAACAGATAGGCAAAAGGTTGCTGACTGGAATATTTTCCTCAAATCCGCTGCAAATACCTCAGGCGGTTCGGCAGTGACGTTTTCGAGCAGCAGTTTCGAGCCGAACCATGAATCATCGCTTAAATAATTGGGGCGGACATTTGGTCTTGAAATAATCGTGAGATTTGACCAGAAATATTCTGCTTTTGAACCTAGAGGTGCAGAGTTCAAAACGAAGTTGAAGCTGGATAAGCCTTTTAATCTATAGCAAGCCAGTACTTTGGCAATGCCAAGCGCTAGATCCTTAATATCTTGCTCGCTGTATTCAATAAAATTAGATTTTTCCCTCACTATCGCCAGTACCTCATTGCGATGTAAAGGTGCAAAGGGCACTAAAAATTCCACATTTCCAATGCTTGCAATGTATCTCTCCCTATTTTCTCTCTCAGCATTTACTAATCCTTCCCAGTAATTTGATGAAGTGCGCTCGTGGAATCTCTTGCTATATTCTAAAAAAGAAAATCCAAGTTTGCGCACGCATGCTTGGATGTGAGGGTGGATAGAACTTGCGCCAGCTGGGAAAAGGTAGTTGCAGCCTATCACTGCATTTTCAATTTTGGTTTTAGCATAAACCCTTTTGATATAACCCAGAGAAGCCCTCAAACCATTTGCTATGATCTCAGGGCTGAATTCATCGAGCCTGAGGTAATGTTTTTTGGATAAAACCACCACTGCTTCAAATTCTGATCTTGGAAATAAATTTGGGAATGCTATTGCTTCACCAAAAACAAGTCTGTCGCTCTCGAAAATATCTCTTGGAAGCTTTGGAGTTGATTTATCTATGGCTTCAGGACAGAAAGGGCAGTTTCTCTTTGTTTCCTCAGCAATTTTTTCAATCAAATTCTCATCGGTCTCGCCTAAGAATAATTTGATCTTATCCTTGAGGCCTAGCGCGACTGTGCATATCCTCCCTGTTAAAGGATCCCTTCTATATTCAAGTCCAGCGATGCCCGCAGCAGTTTTTTCAAAGGAAATCTTATTTTTCATCCACTATGCTTTCTGATATTTTTATTTTTTATTTTTTTCCTTTTTTCTTCTTTCCAAGTTTCTCATAAATAAGCTCTATAGCCTCAATTTAAAGTCACTTTGAAGGTATTTTATTATGAAGGCACCTAGAAATGTTGCTATGGCGCCTGCTATGAAGCAAGCATTATAATTCAAATGAAAAACTATCAACCCGCCAACTAGGCTTCCAACTATTGCTGAAATTCCTATCACTGCATTGTATGCCCCCATAGCCTCACCTTCATTTTCTCCGGAAGCAAGCATTGCTACCACTACTGAGCCGGAAATAGCCAAGACTGACCAGGTTAAGCCGCTTATGATATATAGCAAGCCGACGCCGAGCAAGAAGGGTAAAAATATGTAAGAGAAAAAAGCTATGCCTCGAATCAAAAGCGCCAGAGTAAGCATCCTTTTATGCCCAAGTTTATCTGAAAGTGCGCCAATTCGCAGATAGGCAAGGGCAGAGGCGAAAGAGTTTAAGATATAAAGCAGGAAAATTGCCTCATTTGCAATCTTAAGTTCTCTGGAGAGATAGACTGGAAATGGGGTGTAAATGATCGAGCCAGCCATGAAGATAAAGAAAGCACCAGTGAAATAGAGATAGAAATCCCTTTTCACCCCCTTGAGCGAGGGTAGATGCAGCGCTTCTGCAGTAGATCTGAAAGTTTGCCCCAGAAGATAGAGCCACATGTGGAGAATAGGGAGAAGATGGAGCCAAGCAGGCCAATCTGCACAAAATTTGCCCCCAATTCCATAGCATAAATTGGCAGAATTGGGTCTAGCATGCCATTCGCAGCCTGCTGCGGCAGAAATGCCCAGTACCATTTTCCCTCATTTCCAAGCTTGACCTTTCCCAGCATATGATCAACTCGGGAATATGGTTCAATATGAGACTGCACCCTTCTTGATTTCTTCGGAAAAGTTTTTATTTTCGTCTTTCGCAGGATAGAATGAAAAAGGTTTCGAGAAAAAACTAGCCATTCCAGACTTACAAGTCTGGATTTCTTGTTCTAGGACGTTAATTTGCACTTATGGAGCTGAAGTATGAGCATTTCTTATAATTTTCAATGTGATTTGAATGCAGCGTGCAATAGCCAATCCAGTATTTTTCATCCAGTATTTTGCCTCCCATAAAG
>JBBIOZ010000067.1:0-8522 GCA_037443105.1 Methanocellales archaeon | reverse complement strand
TTATTATTATCTAATCGACCTATATATTTTTCTCAAAATCGCAAAAGTTCAGTTATTATCTCTTCACCCATTTTCCCGTGGAACTCTATACGTATCGCGAAAGTAATCCAAATGCCCTACATTGTTTCTGGGCCGCTTGCAATCTCTATCAAATATTCTATTTCTAAAATGATATTAAAATGATAAATTCTTATAATTCTCAAAATCTTTATTAAAAAAAGCAAAAATATAAATAAAATTTGTAATTATGGCAAAAAAATTTATATATCTAGACGATAATATTAATTTGGCTCCCTATACTATGGCCCCCTATCTGGGTTAGAGAAACTTTTTTCCCCTCTCTAACCCCAACCCCTTTTAGCAGCTTGGTTAGTTAATTTGTGCAAAGATGGAATGCTCAAAGGAAAAACACTTGCTATTCTGCAAGTAGCCTTTCCAACAAGATCCACAACTCTGGAGAACGCCCGGGTCGGGATTTGAACCCGAGTCGAAGGCTCGACAGGCCTTCATGATAGGCCACTACACTACCCGGGCAGTCCCGCCTCCCGGATTTGAACCGGGGACATCGCGGTATCAGCGCGCGATATCACTAGCGTGATTTTGAACTACAGCCGCGCACTCTAACCAGTCTGAGTTAAGGCGGGTTAAATATGAAGGCAATAATTTATTCTTGTCTCGAATATTTAGCATTTTTGAATAATATGGTTATTCCAAGAGTACCTTTATATTATATTCGAAAAATTTATATAGCTAAATGCATAAATATGCTGCACTAGGGGATGGAATGTGCATGATCGTCCTTCCTCAGAATAAAAATTGATCGATTAGCTGTGAGCTTCCGTCCAAGAAAATCAAATAGGACGGCAATGAGTGGGAATCTAGAGATGTAAAATACTCTAGCTAAAAATTAAATTAAATAAATCTCAGAACTTGAGGGGATGGATATGGAATCGATAGTACAAGAAGCTATGAAATTTAATGAAGCTGAGAAGGAAAAAATCCACTTTGAGGATGAAGACTTCGAGGAATTTGGAACACCCTCGATAGTAATTGTGGGTTGCGGAGGTGCGGGGAATAACACCATAAACAGGCTGTATAACATTGGCGTTGAAGGAGCGCTAACCATTGCAATAAACACTGACAAGCAGCACTTGGACATGATTCAAGCAGATAAAAAGATCTTAATTGGTAAATCGCTAACCAGAGGTCTTGGGGCAGGTGGCTTCCCAGAGGTAGGCAGGAAGGCTGCTGAGCTAGCAAGAGGCACACTTGAAGAAGTGTTGAAAGATGCAGATCTGGTTTTTGTTACCGCTGGCATGGGCGGTGGAACTGGCACTGGGTCAGCTCCAGTTGTAGCGCAGATAGCGAAGGAGCAAGGCGCAATAGTTGTGGGCATGGTTTCTTCGCCATTTAGAGTTGAACGAGCTAGGCTGATCAAGGCAGAGGAGGGAATCGAAGAGCTTAGGCAAGCAGCTGATTCCGTGATTGTGCTTGATAACAATCGCCTGCTGGAATATGTACCCAACCTGCCCATTGAGCAAGCCTTCTCAGTTATGGATCAGCTTATAGCGGAAACTGTGAAGGGCATCTCTGAAACTATAACTCAGCCATCGCTCATCAACCTTGATTATGCAGATGTTCGTGCTATAATGAACTGCGGTGGAGTAGCAGTCATGCTGGTTGGTGAAACTAAGAGTCAGGATAAAGCGGAGAATGTTGTTAGAGCTGCTTTGAATCATCCATTGCTAGATGTGGACTATAGAGGTGCCACGGGTGCACTGGTGCATATAACAGGCGGCCCTGATATGACTTTGAAGGAAGCAGATGAAATAGCTGAGGCATTGACTTATGAACTTGATCCACACGCAAATGTGATCTGGGGGGCAAGGATTAGAAAGGATTACGAGGGCAAAGTGCGTGTTATGGCAATAATGACAGGCATCCAATCTGCTCAGATTCTTGGCAAGAGCGAGAGTAGAAGGGTTCCTTCATTCAGCAGCTCGACCTCGAGGAAAGATGAGAAGAAGGGTGTGGATTCAATTATCGACATAATTCGATAAATATTTTTTATTTTTTAAATATATATTTATTTAATTTATTTTGCCCACTTCCTTTAGGAATTTACAAGCTTGACAGAGCTTATCAGTTGTAGGCTCGCCGCAATTCTCGCAGGAAAGAAGTTCTATTTGCTTGTATATATTTTTTAAAGCCATCTGGATCTTCTCAAAACCAGCCATTATTCCATATTTGGTGCCTGGATGCTTAACTTCAAACTCATTCAATATGTTGCGAATCTCAGCGCGAAATGATTGCTGCACATAAGGACATTCATCTAGACTTACCTTCAATCCTCTTACAATCGCATAAAGAGCCACCTCTTTCTCTGGCACATCCTGCAGTGGTTTAATTCTAGGCACAAGCTCCGGCTGAACCTTTGCAGGTCTGAGTCTAGCAAGCCGCTCGATATCGCCCTTGAGATAGTTCATCAATACAGCTTGAGCTTCATCATCCAGATTGTGACCAGTGGCAACTTTGGTTGCGTGTATTTGATTCGCAAATTTATTGAGCAAGACCTTTCGAAAAACCCCGCAATAAGTGCATGCTGCCACATCTCGCTTCTTCTCCATTATTTCATCCAGAGTAACCCCAAATTCCTTTTCAAAGCTCAATATCTTATGCTCAACGTTAAGGTCTTGGGTAACTTGCTTTGCAATTTCCAAAGTTTTAGGCCGATAGCTAGCAATACCTTCATCGATCGTTAAGGCTGTAAACTTCAAATCAGTTCGATCACCAAAGATCGATTTAAGGAGATATAGCAATACCACGCTATCTTTGCCCCCGCTTAGTCCTATCAATACATGATCGTGCTTCATCACCATTCTCTCCATACGCATTCGCCGCTTAACCTTCCTCTCCACATCCTCGCAGAAGTGATCCTTGCATAAATGCATTCCAGAATATTTTTGAAAAATTATGGCTTGAGAGCTGCATTTATCGCACTTCATGCTGCCACCTCGCACGCTGATAAGCATAGATATATTGCTGAGCATATCCACAGTACTCCCCAAAATAATTGCGAGCAAAACCTCGTATTATTTCATTTGAAATACATCTGGAGTTGAAATAAACTTGCTGCATATATCTTTTAATATGAATATCCACTGGAAAGGCCTCAAGTTTATCGCAGGAAAAAAGCAAAACACAATCCGCGATTTTATCGCCCACTCCTTTGATCGCCTTCAACTTCTCCTTCGCAGTTGAGTAATCCAACTCTCGCAATCGATTCAAATCAATTTCTTCATTCACAACTGCCCTCGCTGCCTCAAGCAGTGAAGCTGAGCGAAATCCCAGTCCACACTTCTTCAGCTCAAGCTCAGTCACTCTTGAAAGCTTCTCGGGGGATGGAAAGCCATAATATCCTAGAGCAATTTTAATGCCGAAGTTTTTGCAAATATTCTCAATCGCATTTTGAATCCTAGGAATATTACTTGCAGCCGAGCATATATAGGAAATTAAGCACTCCCAAGGGTCTTGGCGAATTAGATGAAGCCCCCGGTATAACTCAATTATTATTTGCATATTTTTATCTCGAGCTATACAGCGATAGATTTTTTCAAGGTCATCCTCTAGGCGAAAATAACTCGAAATCGCCTCGCTGCTAAGATTAGCTTCAACAATTAACTTTTCACCTCTCTGTTTAGCTTTCACAATTGAATTCTCAACCACTCCAATCCATTTTTCGCCATTGAATCTCCAGCGAAAAACCTGCCCGCAGCTAAGAGTATGATTTAAATTGAAATTTTCGAGATAAAATACTTTGCAGCCCATAAAAACTAAGCTCACCCACGCCGAAGCTCACCCACGCCGAACTCACGCGCGCAGCGCTTGCACATTCTTCGCTGCGGCACATAGCATATTTTGCAAACAGTAGCTCCGCATAAACTACATGTATACAGAGAGCCAACATTTCTACAGAAACTGCATATCCCAGCTACTTCGCCCATATTTAAAATAATATGCAGCGAAATGATTTAAAAATTTGTAAATAAAGGAGAACCTATTATAAGAGCTCAATATAAATACAAAAAATGCGCTTTTGAAATGCTAAGATCAACTCTTCACAAGAGCAAGATTTTCGTTTGCATATAGAACCAAAAAAGCTTTTTTATTTTTTATTTTAATTTTAAACTCTGTTATTTGCAGCGCAACTACTATGGTCCTCGAATATTGTTGATAAATGTCTTATTTGAGTTATTTAAGCTCTGGGATTTTAATATTTCAATTTTTAAGCGAATGCTATGCTTATCCTCAATTCTTTTATATGCTTGCATTATTACAGATTCCAGTTTCCTGAGCTTCTCCGCTTCATTTTGCATTCCACATCACTCTGTTTAAAAAGATTAAAAAATCCACTGCGCCTCGTTTCAGTCCCAATATAAAGCCCCCGTTAATGATTCAAGCTTTTTCTTAGTATATAAAAATTGTTATTTTAATAATCATTATGATGATTAAAAAATAATTTTATATAAATTATTTGATGGTAGAGTATAGGCAATAGATATAGCCGGCTATTCTAGGCTACTATTCAATTTTGAGAAAGAATTCATTCCATAGATATATCTAAATCCGAGGTTAAAAACGCAAATTATATGCATAAATAGGATTTTAATGAATTGATATGCGGATAGGTGTGTATGTATGCCACTGCGGTCTGAATATTGCTGGCACGGTGGATGTAGCGAATGTCAGAAACTATGCCAATACTTTAGAAGGCGTTGCACTCGCAAAGGATTTGCGCTATGCATGCTCTGATCAAGGTCAGGAGGAGATTAAAAGGGATATTAAGGAGCAAAAGCTCGACCGCATAGTGGTGGCAGCTTGCTCGCCTAGGCTGCATGAAAAGACTTTTCGCCGAGCAGTGGAAAGCGCTGGTTTGAATGAATTTTTACTAGAAATAGCCAACATCCGAGAGCAATGCTCTTGGGTGCATATCGGTAAAAAATCAAGAGCAACGCAAAAGGCAAAAGACTTAGTCAGAGCAGCTGTGGCGAAGGCACGCTTGCTTAAACCCTTAGAGAAGAAAAAAGTACCGGTGAATAGAGATGTACTGGTAATAGGAAGTGGCGTGGCTGGCATTCAAGCTGCACTTGACCTTGCAGATGCAGGCATTAAGGTTACACTGGTTGAGCGAAGCCCGACGATAGGCGGTTATATGGCAATGCTTAATGAAGTATTTCCAACCAATGACTGCTCAATTTGTGTTTTAGCTCCAAAAATGGTAGATGTGGCGAATCACAAGAATATCAGACTATTAACCAACGCAGAGGTAATGGAAGCTAAAGGGGTGGTTGGTAACTTCAGTGTTAAAATCAAAAAATACCCACGCTATGTAGATGAAGCTAAATGCAGAGGGTGCATTGAAGACTGCACCAAGGTTTGCCCAATTGAAGTGCCAAATGAATATACCTTTGGTCTAAGCAATCGAAAGGCAATATATGTGCCATATCCTCAAGCAATTCCTTATAAAGCAGTTATAGATGTAAAGCACTGCGTGGGCTGCGGATTATGCAAAGAAGCTTGCGGTGTGGAAGCAATTGACTATGAGCAAAGGCCAGAGGAATATGAACTCAATTTTGGTGCAATCATAGTTGCCACTGGCTTTCAGCCATTCGATGCTAGGAGAAAAAAAGAATATGGCTATGGAAGATATCCCAATGTAATTACAACTCTTGAGGTTGAAAGGATCCTAAACGCCTCAGGCCCAACTTTTGGAGAGTTAAGAAGGATTTCAGATGGTAGAATTCCTAAGAAAATTGCCTTCCTGCTCTGCGTTGGCTCAAGAGATGAAGCCGTTGGAAATCCATACTGCTCGCGGGTTTGCTGCATGGCAGCCATAAAAAACGCGATTATAATAAAGGAGCGATATCACGATGCTGAGATAGCAATCTATTACACTGATATCAGAGCAAGCGGAGAAGGCTATGAGGAATACTATCTTCAAGCTAGAAAACTGGGTATAGAATTTATAAGGGGAAGGGTAAGCGAGATAGTGCAGGTTGAGAATGGCAATTTGATTTTAAGATATGAGGACACGCTGCTCGGCGACTTTGGGGAAAAAGAATTTGAAATGGCAATATTATCAATTGGCATGGAGCCAAGCGTCGGTACCAAGAAGCTGGCTCAAATTTTAAATCTACTGGAGAGACCTGATCGCTTTCTTCAAATTGCCCATCCAAAGATGCGACCTGTGGATGCTCATACTGAGGGTATATTCATAGCTGGCTGTGCCTCAGGTCCCAAGGAGATCCAAGTTTCAATTGCGCAGGGCAGCGCTGCTGCATCGAGAGTACTTAGGTTACTCGCTGCAGGAGAGATCGAGCTTGAGCCATATTACGCGCAGGTCATCGAGGACAAATGCACTGGGTGCAAGCTCTGTGAAAATGTATGCAGCTTTAAAGCAGTGAAGGTGCAAAGTAGAAAGGCAAAGGTAAACGAGCTAGCCTGCGTAAATTGTGGTGTATGCAGCGCAGCTTGCCCAGCGGAGGCTATTGAGATGGGGCAGTTTACAAATGAGCAGATCGAGGCTCAAATTAAAGCCTTGCTTGAAGTTAAAACTGAATATCCATTGATACTTGGTATATTCTGCAACTGGTGCTCATATGCAGGTGCAGATCTCGCTGGCGTAACCCGAATTCAATATCCCACGAATATCCGCATTTTAAGGGTAATGTGCACTGGTAGAATCAATCCCAAATTCATATTAGATGCCTTTAATGAGGGAGCGGATGGAGTTCTGGTGGCTGGATGTAGACTTGGCGAGTGCCATTATTTCATTGGAAATTTTGCTGCTAAGCGTAGAATGGAAGTGCTCAAGCGAATTTTAAAGGAAATTGGAATAGATGATCGCAGACTCAGAGTTGAATGGATAGCTGCAAGTGAGGGGGAGAAAGTTGCAAGAGTTATTGAGCAGTTCAGCGAAGAGCTTAAAAAATTAGGTCCAGTTGGCTCGGAGGTGGCTTAATATGGAGGTCACAGCTTCTCAAGATTTCCAGCATCCTAAATTTATCTACATTCAGGAAGCAGCCACTGAGAAGAAAAAAATGGTTAAAAAACTGGAGTATGACTACAAGCTCTGCAACGGCTGTGGAATATGCGTTGAGATCTGCCCAGCAAAAGCACTAACCCTTGGACCTGTGAAAGAAATAGCAACTGGTTTAGATGCACCTGCAGTAATTATGGACTTGAGTAAATGCACCTTCTGCGGAATGTGCGCGGTGTTCTGTCCAATTCGAGCCACAAAGATGTTTATAGATGGCAGGGATATCTTGAAGGAAGATAAATATCCCCAGCTGATTTTAAAAACCGAGCCAAATGAAAAATGCCTGCCCTGCAAGCTCTGTGAAAAGGTATGCCCCAATCAAGCGATCAAGGTTAAAATAAACGTGCCCAAGAAAGCTGAAATAGCGCCACTTAAAAAAGAAGGCGCAAGAGGTTCGATTAAGATAGATACCAAAAAATGCACACTCTGCGGAGTATGCACTGAGATGTGCCAGGCTTTTATATTGATCGAAAAGGAATTCAGGCCAGATTCGCCTCTGCCATTCGAGAGCCTGCTGGTGGATGAAAGCCTCTGCGATTACTGTCGAATGTGCGTTGCTTTATGCCCTGAGAAAGCGATTGAGGTTGAACTTATAGATGGCAGAGAAGCGATAGTTGATATTCCTAGGAAATTTGGAACAATCGAGGTTGATCAGCAAAAGTGCACTCGTGCAGGCTGGTGCAAATTAGTATGCCCATACGATGGCATGGACTTAATAAAGCCATTCGAGGGCGATATAAAACTTGTGGAAAGAAACCTGCCTAAGTGCGACCCCATAGGCTGCCACGCTTGCTTTAATATATGTCCCTCTAAAGCTTGGTTTATCCCTAAGGATAGAAAGATAGATGTTGAGGATAAACTTTGCATCTACTGCGATGCCTGCTCCAATGCGTGCCCCTACCAAATAATAGCAGTTAAGCGAAATAAAGCACATACCACTCCAATTCCAGAGGCTCCTTGGAAGGACGAGTGGCAAAATGCCATCGATATAATTCTCGGTAAAAAACGCGAGGAGGCAGTATCAAGAGCTATTAAGCTGAAGGAGGTGGAGGTTAAGCCTGAACTGAAGCCGGAAATGGAAGTTAAATTACCTGAAGAAATAAAAGAACTTGAGAAGGGAAAATTTGATGAAAAGATTCAGAAAAAGCTGGCTGCATTGCTAAATTTGTTAAATAATATAAAAGTTAGATACCTCTGGGAGAGAGATACAGCTGAAAAAGCCACCGCTGAGATCGAGAAGCGATTGAAAGTTCTCTAAAATTAAAATGATATTCTAAAATGATAATATACTAAAATAATAAATATAAGATGATTTTATTTTATTATGAATGGAATTTGGAACCCCTGAGGAAAGGGAAAAATTCATAAAAGATTTAAAAAGCGTGGCAGGCGTATTTGGAATTGCAATCATAGGTAAAAGTGG
>JBBIOZ010000066.1:4310-8563 GCA_037443105.1 Methanocellales archaeon | reverse complement strand
TCCGCACATTGCTGCGTAGGTTAGGTTTGAAACTAAGATATGTGTAGAAGAAGGATGATTTCCGCGATGGGCGCTCCTTTTTTTAAACTATTTTATAAAATAAAAAAATAAATTTCAACTTTATGCGGCATAGATTATAAAATTTTCAGTAGCTGAATATCAAACGTTAAGTCTTTCCCTGCTAATGGATGATTGGCATCTAATGTGATAGTTGACTCAGTTACCTCAATTACATATACAAAAGCTATGCGGCCATTCGCTTGGCGAATTTGCAATCTCTGGCCTTTTCTTGGTTGAAAATGCAAGGGAAGTTTGTTCCTCTCAACTGTTAATATCAATTCTTCGCGATACGGCCCATATGCTTCACCCGCGGGTATTTTAATGGTTTTCGTTTCACCCTCGCTCATTCCAATTACAGCTTGTTCGAAACCGGGTATCAGCTGCTCCTCGCCTATTGTAAATTGCAAAGGCTCCCGTGCAATAGAGGTATCAAATACAGTACCATCATCTAGTTTACCTGTGTAGTGAACGATGACAGTATCACCACTTTTTGCCTGCGCCATTTCTTTCCTCCTTTTTACTTTTATAAGTTAATACTTCAAATAACATCTTGCAGAATATGAATTGCCAAGGGCTACTTGCACCGAAGCAAGGTCATACAACCAAGATGTTATGCAGTGCTATTATGTGTTATGTGTTATGTGAATATGTAATATTTAAAGATAAGCTGCATCTACAAACTAATTTAAAGATAAGCTGCATTACAAACTATGCACTTTAGGTATCGAGATATAATTGCCTTACAGCTAGGCGCTGCCTCGAATATGCTTAAAAACAATAACTCATAAAGCACATAATTTCACTACTTAGCATAACTTTAAATACAATCAGGCCAATTCAAATTTGGTATACATCGGATTTTAACTTATTTTTATAATAAGTTTAGAATCTCTTGTATAACTAAACAAAAAAAGGTGAAATAAATGGCATTTAGAAGTTTTTCAGGACCAAGAGAGATGCATAAAGTCATATGCGCAGATTGCCACATAGAAACAAAAGTTCCATTCAAGCCTGATGGCAATAGGCCTGTATACTGCAAAGAATGTTATGAAAAACATAGAAAACCAAGAAGGAGATTCTAGTAATGCATCAACCCCTTCCAATTTTTTATTTATTATTTATTATTTATTTTATCATTTATTTTCTTTAAAGCGCAGGTGAAATTGTGGAAAAGGAAGCTGAAACAAGAAAAAAAGGGATAAAACTGGAGGAGGAACGCAAATTAAAATGTCCTGAGTGTGGTAGCAGATTGCTTGTTCATGATTACGAAAGAGCAGAACTCGGATGTGCCAACTGCGGCTTGATTATTGATGAAGCTTTTATCGACCTAGGCCGTGAATGGCGCGCTTTTGATCATGATCAGCAAATGAAACGCTCAAGAGTAGGCGCCCCTATGACCTATACAATTCACGATAAAGGTTTATCCACAACAATTGACTGGAGGAATCGCGATGCCCATGGCAAGCCAATTTCCTCCAAGTATCGAGCACAGCTCTATCGCTTGAGGAAGTGGCAGAGGAGAATAAGGGTGAGCAATGCCACAGATCGCAATCTCGCTTTTGCTCTCTCCGAAATCGATAGAATGGCAAGCGCAGTTGGGCTGCCGAGAAATATCAGAGAGAGCGCTGCCATCATCTATCGCAAGGCAGTGGGTAGAAATCTCATTAGGGGTAGAAGTATAGAGGGAGTCACGGCTGGTGCGCTATATGCAGCATGCAGACAGAGTAATGTGCCAAGAACGCTCGATGAAATAGCACAGGTTTCAAGAGTGAGCAGAAAAGAAATTGGCAGGACATATAGATTCATTTCAAGGGAACTTGGACTTATGCTTGTGCCAACTTCGCCCATAGATTACATCCCGAGGTTTTGCTCAGGCTTGAATCTAAGAGGGAGAGTGCAGTTCAAAGCAGTTGAGATCCTTAGGCAAGCCACGGAAAAGGAATTAACAAGCGGTAGAGGTCCAACTGGCTTAGCAGCAGCTGCGATCTACATCTCCACAATTATATGTGGAGAGCGCAGGACTCAGCGCGAAGTAGCAGAGATAGCTGGGGTTACAGAGGTTACAATTCGCAATCGCTATAAAGAGCTCGCGGAAGAGCTGGATATTGAGATAATAATTCAATGAAATATTTCAAACAATGAAATAAAGCAGGTGCAATTTGCAGGCAGTATTTTTTATCTGACTCCAATCACCATAAATAAGAAGCTCACATTCTCTATTCTCAGAATGCGCTAACTGTCCTGCAATTTCCAGTTTCTGATGAATAGATGCACGTGATCTGTTCAAACTCATAGCGTGACACCCAGCAGGCATGAATACAGCAAGCGAACTTTCATCCTCTAGCTTAAAAGCCAAAGAGTTCGCAACATGGAAAAAATGTTCCGAGCCTAAATCAAAAAGACGTAGTTTAATAAATACGGGCCGGAAGGGATTTGAACCCTTGACCAATGGGTATCCCCTTGCTTAAGAGCCCATCGCTCTACCTGACTAAGCCACCGGCCCATTCTTGAGGTAGGAATATATATCACATCCTTGGTATATATGTTGCGATAAAAATTGCCTATGAAAAACAGAGCAAGGATAGCTTGCGCGCTATTAGGTGCGGCTGACATCGTCTCTGCAATTGCAAGAGAACTCAAGGCACAGGGTAAATCTGTTGTGCTCTTGGAGGAAGATGAAAAGCGCATTGAAGCATTGAGAGCAATTAATTTCGAGGTAATCAAAGGAAGTATGGCAAGCACAGCTGCTCTAGAAGCTGTCGGCAAACTTGGCGTGGATTGCGCGCTTATTCTAGATAGAGATTTTAAGTTGAATAGGAAAGCGGTGAAGTATTTCAAAAGGCGATATCCATTGATTCACATAGTTGCTAGAGCCTCAACTGTGAAGCAAAAGGAGGCGCTTGAGAGATTGGGGGCAGATTTGGTAGTACATACTCCTTCGCTTGTGGAAAATACGATTTTATGGCATCTGGAGAAGATCGATTCTATGAAACGAGCTAAGGAACTGCTGAGTATAATTGGTGAAACAGGCAGTAAAAAACTTGCCATAGTTCTGCATGATAACCCTGATCCAGATGCACTCGCTAGTGCCATGGCTTTAAAAGCAATTGCCGCAAGCATAGGTGTTGATTCTGAAGTGCTTTATAATGGCGAGATCGATCAAAGGGAGAATAGAGCCTTTGTGGATCTGCTGAAAATAAAGCTGAGTAGATTGAACAAATCTAAGTTAAAGCAATATGGTAAAATTGCACTCGTTGACAATTCGATACCCTCCATTTACAATGCTCTTCCCGAGGGATATAAAGTTGATATAGTGATCGACCACCATCCAGCTGAAGCTGGAGAAGTGCGCGCTAGCTTCATAGACGTTAGGTCAAATATTGGTTCAACTTCAACAATTATGACAAAATATCTGCAGGAACTCGATATTCAAATCGACAAGGAGCTTGCTACCGCATTGCTTCATGGCATTCGAATTGATACTTTGGATTTCAGGAGAGATACCCATCCAGCTGATCTAGCTGCAGCTAGTTTTCTATATCCAATTGCAGATCACGAGCTGCTGGAAAAGATAGAGGCAACTTCTATTTCGCTCGAGTTTGCGGACGCTCTTGGAGATGCAATTCGCAACAAGCGAATAATTAACTCCTGCTTGTTTTCAAACGTGGGCTTTATTAATGAAAGAGATGTACTTCCACAGGCTGCGGACTTCCTCCTTTATTTAGAGGGAATAACTATGACTGCGATTTATGGTATTATTAAAAATAACTTGCACATTTGCGCTAGATCTAGGGATCGCAGGATCTATCTAGGTAAAATGCTGAAAGAAGCTTTCGCCGGCATTGGCTCAGCCGGGGGGCATCATAATGTAGCAGCTGCTTTGATTCCGCTGAGTGTTTTCCCTAAGCAAACCGATGATAGGAAGCTACTTAAACTTGCGGATGAACTGGTTATTGAGAGATTTCTAGCTGCTCTTAAAAAAACAAGGCAATCTTAAGATAAAATATTATAAATTCCATTGCTTCTAATTTCTCCTACCCCATCTACCTTAGTTATTTTCACTGGGGACAACAAAAAGAATCGGGGAGAATCCGTGAGTTGAAGTACCATATCTCACCCTAATTGCAAAGAAATTAGGCCCCTATCTCAAACAGATACAATACTACGCAGATAAATAGAAAAGAATTCATCCT
>JBBIOZ010000066.1:0-4282 GCA_037443105.1 Methanocellales archaeon | reverse complement strand
AGTTCAGGAGAAAATAAAAAAATCGAGAGGCAAAAGCAGAAAGGAGATGCTGAAGAAAAGAAAGAGGTGAGATTCCCTTCCATTTTGAATTTGCTCTAGCCTCCAAACCACTCTAAGGGCAATGGTCAATAATGTATGAAGGATAAAAGGTTATGAAGAGGTCAATCGGCGAAGTTAAGTTAGTGGATTTATTCTTTCACCTCTGCTAGCTAGGACTTAAGTCCTCGATATCCAATGTATATCAAAGCCAGTGCGAATATAAAACCAGCGATTTTTGGATCAAGCTGCAGCTGTTTAAGCATCGCTATGATAAACTCCTCCAGCTGTGGATAAATATACCTCGAAAGCTCAAGAGCTATCGCTCCGAGGGGTGTGAGTATCAAGAAAATAAATACCCCTATGAGCATGATCGATAGATAAAAAATCCTTTTTCGAATCGATCGCTCCTCCTTTGCACTTTCTTGGTTCATCTCAGACCCATTTATTTCTACGCACGTTACATTTAAATACTTCTTATATTTATATTTTAAATAAAATTTGGGGATGGATGATTTGCAAGATCTTTGGGCTACAGTGCTAGGAGCTTTTTTAATCCTCGCAGTTGGAGCGTATCTGCTGTTTAAAATAAAATATAGCATACCTAATCAGACAAGCGATAGCCAGCCTATATCTAAACCCATCATCGGCAAAAAGAGCTTACTCTACGGTGCTTCAATTCTTTTTGCAATATCCGCAGCAATCTTAAGCAATAACTTCATAAATTCAAATTCAGGCCCAGCATCTGAAATTTTAACTGGGACTCATCCAGAACAAGTCTTAGTTGAGGTGAATTCCCCAGCGGTATATGGAAAGGAGAACTCAGCCGTGCCAATAAAAGTAAAAATCACTAATAATGGTAATGCGGCAATTCAAGAGGTGCATTTTGAAGGACAGAGTGAAAGCATCGCGATTCCACCAAATAGTACTACTATGTTAATAGTAAACACACTTGTTAAAAGTTTTACCTCCCATAAAAATATGAATATAACTTTATATTACACTTCCAACGGCATTAGATACTCAAAGTCCATAGAAACCTCGATTTATCCAGTTCCAAATGCAGAGATTAAAGAGCTTGAGATAAAGCGCGAAGCCCACAATTTCATCTTCCCGGATCAGCTTGAGCCTGGAGAAAATTTAACACTGAGATTGAAAGTAATAAACAAAGGAATCACCAAGCTCTGGCCTAGCTCCATAAAGATAGTGGGATTCATGAACGACTTTGAAGCTGCAGCGAATATCTCAAAAGAAATCGACGTAGGGCTGAATCCAAACGGTGAATATCCCTGTGAAATCACTTTCAAAATCAATGAGAATCCTCCTTACGGTGAAACCAAGGCTAATGTTGCATTGATATATAACGATACTTTGAAAGGCGAACTTACACTTGATCAGCGCTTCCTTCAAATAAAGATCGTACCCAAGGGCAAATTCTTTTGATCGATTGCTTTAAGCATTTTCACATTAAATTCTTGAATATGCCATTCAAGCAAAGTGCTCAAAATGCATTAAAAAATTGCTTGAGAGTTAAACAAGGGGAGAGTGTTTTGGTGGTAACCGACACAAAGAAATTTTTCATCGGCAGAGCTTTTTTTGAAGCAGCGCTAGAGCTAAATTGCGAGGCAATGCTTATGATGATGAAACCTCGCAGCAGAAGCGGTGAAGAGCCACCTCCGTCGGTTGCTCAAGCTATGAAAAATGTCAATGTAGTTATTGCTCCCACAACTTATTCAATTACCCACACTCAAGCAAGAAAAGATGCCTGTGCTGCTGGAGCTAGAATTGCTACCATACCTCTTCAAACAAGCAATAGGAAGCTCCTGAGGGAGATGTTCACCAGCGGTGGAATAACCGCTGACTATTGCGAGGTTGAGGCTAAAGCTAAGAAATTAATTCAAAAGCTGAGGCATAAAAGCATAGTTAGAATAAAGTCTGATCTCGGCACTGATGCAACCTTTGAGCTTAGCGGAAGAGAATGGCAGTTGGATGCTGGAATATGCATAGAGCCAGGGAGCTTCATAAACCTCCCAAGCGGTGAGGTATTTATAGCTCCAGCTAACTCAAATGGCAAAGTAGTGGTCGATGGTTCATTTGGCGATATAGGTATGTTGAAATCTCCGCTTGAATTTTACATCCGCAACAATTATGTAGTCGAAATTCAAGGTAGAAATGCAGAGCAGTTGCTTAGAAAACTTGATGCCTTTGGAAGGGAAGCTAGAAATCTTGCAGAACTAGGTATAGGTGTGAATCCAAAGGCAAAGCTCAGAGGCATTGTGCTTGAGGATGAAAAGGTAGCTGGAACAGTTCATATTGCTCTTGGTGATAACTCAACTTTCGGCGGCACTGTTAAAGCTGCAATTCACTGGGATGGAATAATCAAGTCCCCTAAAATATTCATCGATGGCGAGGAGTTAAAATTTGATTAGAAATTGCAAATCATTTACCGCAACTAAGAAAAATAGAATTTTAAAGCTAAGCTGTATCTTGCTTTTAATTTCACTATTTACCTCAAGCTGCTTGGTAGAAAAATCTCAGATTAAAAATCCAGATGTATTGATCGACCTCTCCATAGCTGATGCAATCACCCTCGACCCAGCCGATGCATATGAGGCTTCATCCATAAATCTTATTCAGAATATTTACGACCGCCTTGTAACATACAATGGCTCAGATATCTCAAAAGTTACACCCATGCTTGCTGAATCTTGGAATATATCTGAGGATGGATTAAAGTATACATTTAAAATTCGTAAAGGGGTTAAGTTCACGAATGGCAATCCTTTGGATGCTCACGCGGTTAAATTCTCCTTAGATAGAGCAATAATAATGAACCGCCCTCCTGCTTGGAAGCTAATTGAACTTATGGATCTCAATAGCACTAGGGTAATCGATAACTATACTCTTGAGATAAAACTCAAGAAAGCATACCCTGCTTTTCTAAAAATACTTGCGTTTTCAGTAGCTTCAATAGTAGACCCAGAGGTGGTAAATGCACACGGTGGAGTGAAGGCTAATGAAATAAATGAATGGATGGTAAGCAATGCAATCGGCTCAGGACCCTACAAATTGGTTTCCTGGGAGCGCGGCCAGCAGTTTATTTTGGAGGCAAATGAGGATTACTGGAGAGGCAAGCCTAAGATCAAGCGCTATATCTATAAAATAGTGCCTGAGCCAGCAACTCAAATGATGATCTTAGAGAAAGGAGATGCAGATCTAGCGTACATCCCGCTTGCAAATCTAAAGCACTTGGAGAATAAATCAGGCATAGTTGTTGAATCTGGAGGTCTCTCGCTGCAGATAGATTATATTGTTTTCAATAATAACTTCAAGCCCTTGGATAACAAGCTAGTCAGGCAAGCTATTTGCTATGCATTTGACTATAAAGCTGCCATCGAAAATGTTTATCATGGCCACGCTGAGATTGCTCAAGGTCCAATTCCAAAGGGGATGTTTGGGCATGATGATTCTCTGGAGTGGTATACCAGAGATCTTGCAAAGGCAAGAGCACTGCTTAAACAAGCAGGCTATGAAGATGGATTCACAGCTGAGATCATATATCTAGAGGGCAATGATGAAATGAGAAAAACTGCTATTCTGCTTCAGAATAACTTAAAGGAAATAGGAATCGAATTAAAACTTCAGCCCCTAGCTTACAGTGCATATATAACTAAAATCTTCAATAAGGATTTTCAACTTGCCTTTGCCGGCTGGGCTCCTGATTTTCCAGACCCAGATGTAAACGTGGCACCCCTGCTACATCCAAATTCAGAAGTTAACTATGCCTCCTACAGCAATCCAAAAGTTACGGAGTTGATTGAAGAGGGAGCAAAGCATCTGGATGAAGCAACTCGCTTTCAAATATACAGCCAGCTTCAACACTTGGTGAAGGAAGATGCTCCATACCTCTGGGTAGCGCAATATAAAATTGTAGGGGTATATAGAACGTGGGTAAAGGGCTATTATTATAACCCAGTGACAACGGCAAGCGGAATAAGAGATTTATTTGCTTTATCTAAAGAATTGTAGATATGATAAAGTTTTTATTTTGAGAAGCGGGGGCATAGTTTGAATTTATGCACCAATTTAAGGCGCATTTTTGCTCATGTGAGTAGTAATATATAGATTTTTTTCAATAACTTTATATTATACCACACAAATTATTCGTTGGAGAGAAAACTATGGCTAAAGAAGCAATCAAACCAATATATACTGTAGAGGGAATGCAGAACGTGGAGATAAGAAT
>JBBIOZ010000065.1:3574-8690 GCA_037443105.1 Methanocellales archaeon | reverse complement strand
CTACTTCGGAGAGGGAAATGTTCTCGCTGTTTGCGATTTCCTCAAAGCTAATGGATACATGCAAGCTAGCTGCTAGGATTTCATAAAAGGAGATAAAACTGGAATGCAATATATCACTTGCACGCGGGAGAGAATATTGGAGTGGGACTTAGCGCTTACACTAAAATTGATCGCTTATTCTACGTCAATACTTTCTCCCTAAGCGAATATATCAAGAGCGTGGAATCAAGCTTGCCTGTGGCAACAACAATTATGTCTTTAAATCAAGCGATGAAGCGATGGTTCATGATGGGACTGTATCGACTTAGAGTGGACAAGGCGGAGTTTGAAAAACACTTTGGCGTTGAACTGGAACGTGCAATGGGTGGACCTTGCTTATGCTTAAGTTACTGGGTATCATCGAAGAACATCCAAGTTATATTCAAGTTAGCGGTATGGGCTTCTTTTACGACTAAAACATTCATGCTTACCTTCCTAGGTAGATATATCCAGGAGTGCATGCTCAATCCCTGGCCCAGCGGCTTTCAAATTTAATAGGCTGGGATAAACTTGCTTGCTTCAGCGATCTTTTTCAGCTTCTCAACTGCTTCACGCGGAGTTCTTGCCAATATATACGCAAGCGGCTCAAGTCCAAGTCCTCCCCTGTCTAGAATTACTTCAAGCTGCTTTAAATCAATTTTACCTGCAATTTGAACAAGAGTTGAATTCCAGTCTCTATCTGCATATTCTGTTTCAACATATTTGAAATTCAATTTTTTAACTGCTTCTCTCACCATTTCATCGTTTTTAATGTAAATCACACATCTTTGATCTGAGCCCAGTTCATTCAGCTTGATCAGGATCGCTGCGAGGGTTGGACTTACGCCGAACTCTGGAATTGCGGTTGCTCTCGCTTTGCCCTTGACCTTTATAATTCTGCCTGCAAATGAAGCAATATCTCGAGGTGAAGCTGGATTCTCAAGTGCATATGCAACATTCATGCCTATCTCAGGTATTAACTCTGCCATTGCCTCATCCTCGACCACGCTAGCTATTTGTGCTAGCTCAGAGATTATCTCAGCTCTTTTATCTATTCTCTCAATGCTTTTTTTCTTCAAGCAGAGTTCGCATCGCTCTAGCCGTGATAGCAATGGAAGTTCTTCTTTATGCAAAGCGCAGAGCAAGCCATTTACCCTCATTTCTCTGCATAGCTCGCATACCATTGCGATTGACTCACTCATGTTCCCGGTAACTTGAATTGAATTTACAATTTCCTTTGCTATGTTTCTCACTTCTTCTATCAATGGATATTTTTGCTCAAGCTGCTTCCTCTCGATCAACTTCAGATAATAATTAACTGCTGGCTGAGAGATGCAAAGCAGCTTTGCAACTTCAGCTTGAGTATAATTGGTTGAAAGCTCTTTAACAATCAATGCGCGGATGCTTGGCAGTAGTTTTTTAGTTACAATTTCACATGGCGGCCTCAATTCAATATCTCCCTCCCGAGTTTGCGATTCGAATTATAATTAAAATTATTGAAATTAGCACAGCCAGAGCATCTCTATTGCCTATTTTAATCTCCCTCAAACTTGTTCTCTTAGCAGCTCCATAGGCGCGCATCTCAAGTGCCTCAGCCATGGTTACTGACCTTCTAATTGAAATCACTATAAGCGGGATCAAAATCGCTTTATAAACTTTTAATCTATCAACAACACCCCTGCCTGCAGCTCCACCTCTGGCAGCGTAGGCTTGGGTGATTTCATCTGCTTCTCTTGAGATAAGATGCATGAATCTAGCAGCTGAAACTAGGATGAAGCTGAAGCTCTGGGGTATCATGCAGGCATTCAATGCAAGGCCAAGTTCATCTGGCGTGGTTGTGAGGAAAATAGCTGAAAATATGAAGATTAGATTTAAAAATCTAAATGAAATTGAGAAAGCATACTCAAAGCCTGAATAGAGATAGTTCAAGCTGAATATGAATATGAACATAGGTAGTGTGGAGAATGCAATTTTTATAAACGCTTTGACCACTTTTCCAAGCGCAGAAATTAAAATTATTGATAAAAATATTAAAAGATGAATATATATTTGTTCTGTGAAAGCAAAGCTCGCCAGTGCCAGAGCAAGGAGCAATTTAGCTCTGGGGTCAAGCTTGTGCATGAATGAATCTTTTTTCTCAAATTTAAGCTTCAGAAGCATTTTCAAACTCCTTCTCTCATCTTAATCAACTGCAGGAGAATTTCATCCTCGGATAGAGTTGGATTAAGTGAAAGTAATTTCACCAGCTTGGGAATCACAGGCATAGTTAATCCACATCTCTCCAGCAATTCTTCATCAAACAGAATTTCCTCGCTAGTGCTATCTGCAAGGATTTCTCCATCCAGCATTAAGATAACTCTCTGAGCGATCTCTGATATAAATTCCAAGTCGTGGGAGATTATGATTATTCCTTTTCCATTTTTAGCCAGAGTTCTCAGCAGCGCTATCAATCTCTGCTGATGCAGCAGATCCTGTCCAAGCGTGGGCTCATCAAGAATAAGGAAATCTGGATCCATTGCAAGGACTGAGGCCAGCGCCAGCGCTTTTCTCTCCCCCTCGCTCAAAGCAAGTGGATGTTTATCTCTGTGGTCAAATAGCGCGTGCTCCCTCAGCAGAGCATTTATCCTCTGCTCCATCTCCATCTTAGTCAAATTTTTTAATCCAAAGGCAATTTCCTCGCTAACGCTCTCGCAAAAGAGCTGGTGAAGTGGATTTTGAAATACCAAGCCAATTTTGCTTCTGCCTGGCTCAGGTTTCTTTCCATTTACATATACCTCGCCTGAAACCGGCTCAAGCAAGCCTAGGATTAGCTTGGCAAGTGTTGTTTTACCTGAGCCATTTTTACCCGCGATTGCAAGTATCTCCCCCTTATTTATTTTGAGATTTATATTCTTTAAAGCATATTTTTCGCTTCCTTCATATCTATAGCTTGCATTCCTTAGCTCAATCGCTTGCATAAATTCCGCCATTCCTCCACGAATTCCTCCACGCTCAAGGGAATTTTTCCCATGCCAAGCTGCCTCGCAAGCTTGCATATCCTTGGAATTCTTATCCCAATTTTTTCAAGCTCGAAATTTTGAATGACCTCTCTAGGGCTACCTTGAGCTATGATTCTTCCCTGCTCCATGATAGCAACTCTATTCACAATTCCCAATGCCTGCTCCAGCCTGTGCTCCACCAAAATGATGGTTTTCCCCTGGGCACGCAGGGATGTTAAAATTTTAAAGAGATTTATAGCACTTTGGGAATCAAGTTCAGAAGTTGGCTCGTCAAGTATCAAAACCTCTGGCTCCATTGCCAGAATTGAAGCAATCGCTACCTTTTGAAGCTCTCCGCTTGAAATTTCATACGGCGATCTATCCCTTAGATATTCTATTTGAAGCTGTGAAAATGCCTCCTTTACTCTTTGAGCGATCTCAGCTCTGGGCAAGCCCAAGTTTTCAGGTCCAAATGCAATTTCACTTTCCACCTGCATCGTTAAAATTTGATCCTCCGGGTTCTGGAAGACCATGCCTATTTTGCCAGCCATTTTTTGCTTAAGCGTGCTCTCTCCAAAGACCCTTACCTCTCCTGCGAAGCTGCCTTTATAAAAATTTGGAATCAAGCCAGTGATTGCTCTGCAGAGGGAGCTCTTCCCACTTCCTGTTCTACCGGCAATTAAAATAAACTCTCCTCTTGAAATTTCTAAATTTATATTTTCAAGCACTGCTCTGGAGCTGTTTGGATATCTATAGCTGAGATTTTTGATCTCAATTATACTCATTCAATTCCTCAAGTTTTATATACAGGAATTAACATCTTTAAACTATAAATAGTTTATATAAACAATTTATAGAAAATTGCTATGTCTACTAAAAAAATTGCCGGAGCAGTTGTCCTGACCGCGATCGCAGCTGTATTCTCCTATGCCTTTTTCCCAGTGGGACCAACGAAGGTATATCCCTTTCAACATATGGTCAATGCCATCACCGGGATATATCTCGGCCCGCTGTATGCCATTGCAGTTGCCACAGCAGCTGGCATCCTGCGCAACATGCTTGGCACAGGCACAATATTTGCATTCCCAGGAGGAATCCCGGGTGCACTGGTTGTGGGACTGGTCTATCACTACATCTGGAGAAGAGATTACGCAGCTTTAACAGAGCCAGCAGGCACAGCAGTTGGCGCTATAATCTCAGGGGCTATAGTTGCACCAATGATAGGCAGGGAGATGAGCATTATTGCATTTCTCATCGCATTTCTAGCGAGCAGCATACCAGGCGCTATACTTGGGTTTATAATAGTGAAGGGGCTTAGAAAAAGTGGATTCACCGGCTTTGAATGAATTAAAAGGGAGAAAGATATTAATAGCTGGCGATGTTGGAAGGGGGAAAACAGCTTATACAGCGAAGCTAATTGAAGAAATCTTGAAGCAAAATCCAGAAGAAGATATAACAGTACTTGATTTCGCCCCTGAGTATGGAAAAATAGGTTTCAGCTTGAAACAATATCTCCAGAGAGTGCCAAGAAATTACCACACTCCAGAGAAAGTAGCAGCACCTAGACTCGAGGGCAGAGATGGAGCTGAGGTGCTTGCACTTGCGAGGCAGAATGCAATGTACATTGAGCCCCTTTTAAAGCACTACCTCGAGCATTCAACAAAATATCTCTTCATAAACGATGTCTCACTCTACCTCCAAGCCGGGGACTATGAATTGATCTCCAGCTGCTTGAAAAAAGCAGAAACAGCTATAATTAACAGTTACTACGGCAGCACTCTATCAAACGACAGAGGCTCGAACATCAGCTTGATCGAGCGCCACCAGGTGGAAAAGCTTATGAAAGAAGTTGACATCGTGATAAGACTTTAGGAGTGAAAGCCTGAATATGCAGGCAATAAAACCAGTTGAGAAAGCAGCCAGATATCTAAATAGCGTGGACTTCTTCATAATCTGGGCTGGAGCAGCCATTTCCCTGGCAGAAGTCCTCGCCGGCGGCATATTGCTACCTCTGGGCTTTGGCGCTGCAATGCTTGCAATTTTACTCGGGCACATAATTGGCAACACCCCCCTAGCTCTAGGTCAAGTAATCGGAAGCGAGCAGGGAATACCAGCCATGG
>JBBIOZ010000065.1:0-3560 GCA_037443105.1 Methanocellales archaeon | reverse complement strand
ATTAGAGGTTCATATCTCGCCTCGATATTGAATATAATTCAGCTGGCAGGCTGGACAGCTATAATGATAATAATAGGCGCTAGCAGTGCAAATGCAATATCTCAACAATTTGGCTTCTCAAATATTTACCTCTGGACCATAATCATAGGTGCATTTACCACAGCTTGGTCATTCATAGGCAAGGGCTACTGGAGGCTGCTGGAGCGGGTGGCAGTTATACTGCTCAGCCTATTGCTGGCTTGCATCACCTATGCTGCATTCGCAGGCTACGTTTCAAAGCTTCTTTCATATGAGGGCAGTGGGGAGTTAAGCTTTGCAGTCGCACTTGACATAGTCATAGCAATGCCACTCTCATGGCTCCCATTAGCCTCTGATTACTCTCGATTTTCCAAGGATGTGAAAAAAAGCGCCATTGGCACATGGCTTGGGTATTTCCTTGCAAGCAGCTGGATGTACGCCGCTGGATACTGCGCAGCTGTCGCGAGTGGAAATGCAGATATAGTGCCAATGATACTAGCTCTAGGTTTCAGCTCAGCTGCGCTCTACATAGTACTCTTCTCCACCTTCACCACCACTTTTATGGATATATATTCAGCTGCTATCTCAACTTTGAATATTCTCCCCAAACTCGGCGAGAGGAAGGGAATTTTGATCTATGGCATAGCCGGTACTTTAATCGCGCTTGTATTCCCAATCGCTCAATATGAATATTTCCTGCTTGCAATCGGCTCGGTATTTTCACCTTTATTTGGAATTGTACTCTTTGACTACTTCACATTGAGAAAAAGAAAGCTCGAGTTGGAGGAGCTTTACAAAACCACTGAAAGCAAGTACTGGTATAAAAATGGAGTGAATATATTAGCAATTATAGCTTGGCTAGCTGGAGTTATAATTTATCAGGTTTGCTATAGCTATGCACTCTGGATCGGCTCCTCGCTGCCGAGCTTGATCGCAGCTGGATTGCTTTATATATTACTCATGAAATGCAGAAAAAGGAGGATTTGAAATGAAAAAAATAGCTAGAGCGCTGACAATAGCAGGCTCAGATTCAGGCGGTGGAGCTGGAATACAAGCGGATTTAAAAACATTTGCAGCTCTAGGGGTTTTTGGAACATCGGCTTTGACTTCCATAACAGCTCAGAATACCTTGGGAGTGAAAATGATTCAGGATTTGAGCTTGGAGATAATTAAAGCCCAAATTGACGCGGTATTCGAGGACATAGGCGTGGACGCATTGAAAACAGGTATGCTGAATACCAGAGAAATAATTGAAACCGTGGCTGAAGCCATAGAAAATAGAGGCGTTCCAGTGGTCGTTGACCCAGTGATGGTTGCAGCATCAGGAGCGAGGCTTCAGAGAGAGGATGCAGTTGAAGTGCTTCTCAACAAGCTGCTTCCAATTGCAACCATTGCAACACCCAATTTACACGAGGCAGAGATAATAGCTAACGTGAAGATCGAAAGCAAGGAAGATATGGAAAAAGCAGCGAAAGAAATTGGAAAAAAAGGAGCGCGAAATGTTTTGATTAAAGGAGGACACCTCGCTGGCGAGGAAGTCATAGATATCCTCTACGATGGCGCGAGCTATACTTATTTCAAAGCCCCTAGAATTAAAACCAAGAATCTCCATGGTACTGGATGCACATTCTCAGCAAGCATAACAGCTTACCTAGCGAGGGGATGCAACGTTAAAGAGGCGGTTGAATTGAGCAAGCGATTCATGGAAAAAGCAATAATGTTTGGCTTCAACGTTGGCAGGGGCAGCGGTCCAGTGAATCCAATGGCAAACTTGTACTATGAAGCTGAGAAGCAAAAGGCAATCGATGATGTGCTTGAGGCGATAAAAATTGTGGAGCAAAGCGAGGCTCTCTCTATTCTTATACCCGAAGTGGGAATGAACATAGTCTCAGTGCCTGAATATGCTGCGAATAAAAATGAAGCTGTGGGCGTGGAGGGAAGGATAACAATTACTGCTGGTAAACCAAGAGCCCATGGATTTGCGAGAGCAGGGGCTTCGAAGCACGTTGCTGGCATGGCTCTGGAGATCTCCAAGAGAAATCCCAGCTATAGAGCTGCCTTGAACCTGAGATTCTCAGAGGAAACTCTGGAAATATGCAGAAAAATGGGCTTGCTCATCTCAAGCTACGATCGCAGTAAAGAGCCTGAGGAAGTAAAACACGTTGAGGGAATGAGCACGATATGGGGAGTAGAGCAAGCACTATTGCAAACAGATGGCAATATTCCAGACATCATATACCACTTGGGAGACTGGGGGAAAGAACCCATGATTACACTTTTCGGCAGAAGCGCGAGGGAGGTGGCTAACCGAGCGGTGGAGATAGCTGAGAAAATGAGGAGAAAATAGCCCTTATTCAAATTCAATTGTTGCAGGCGGCTTGGGGGTTATATCATATACAACTCTTGCTACCTCTGGTATTTCACTGGTAATTCTTGAGGCAATATGCTTCAGCTTTGGCCATGGAATTGGCAGCGGACTTGCAGTCATCCCATCTCGAGATTCAACTGCTCTTATTGCAATGATCCAACCATGGAGGCGCACATCTCCCTTAACTCCCGTGCCTTTTTCAAGCAATGCTGCAAAGCTCTGCCATGGATGGAGTTCTTGTAGTTCTTCTTCCACAATGGCATTTGCCTCTCTTACCACTTTGATTTTCTCAGGCGTTACCTCGCCAATTACACGCACAGCCAACCCAGGGCCTGGGAATGGCATTCGCTCGCTTATGCTCTCAGGCAGGCCAAGTGCCCTTGCTACCTCGCGCACCTCGTCTTTATAGAGATCGCGCAGAGGCTCGATAATTGCATCAAAGTCGATATCAATTGGCAGGCCACCTACGTTGTGATGGGACTTTATCCCTCCTTCGGATTCAATTCTATCTGGATAGATTGTCCCCTGTATATAATATCTCGCTCCTTCTCCTCGAGCAACTTCTTCGAAAACTCGGATGAACTGCTCGCCCACTATTTTCCTCTTCTGCTCAGGATCAGCCACGCCTTTAAGGGCTTTGAAGAATCGCTCACTTGCATCTATAATTCTAATGTTCATATAGCTGAAGGTTTCTTTGATTCTCTCGGTTTCACCCTTCCGCATCAAGCCTGTGTCAATAAACACTGGAATTAAATCTCGGCCTATGGCTTTATATGCGAGAACCGCGCAAACAGAACTATCCACCCCTCCTGAGAGAGCTATTATTGCTCTGCCTTTTACCTCCCGCTTTATCTCCTCTATCGCTGCAGGTATGAATTCTTCCACCTTGACCACGGCACCAGCAACTTTGTTTTAAGATATTAATATTTTGCGGCATTAAATAACTCGTGGCTGTAGTCGATTTTGCCAGGCGGATATGCCTTCTCTCCCTTCATGATCTCCAAGATGCAGCTCGCCACTTCCTCCGGGGTTTTATCCGTTGTATCTATTTCATGTATATTCCCATGATTATGGCGCTGAAGCGTTTCGATGAGAATCACATCAAGTGCTTCAGCTTCAACATTTTCCCTTATCTTCTCCTCGCTCCAGTTTTTAGCTTCAAGGCGCTTTCTAA
>JBBIOZ010000064.1:7514-9354 GCA_037443105.1 Methanocellales archaeon | reverse complement strand
CCTGAACGAAAGCCACGCCATTAGGCGTGGTAGTTTACATCCATGCCTCTTCAACTCTCGAAATCATAAAGCCTTAGATTGCGGCAAAATCTACCTAATGCTATATACATTCTGCCTTGCATCCTTGAAATTGAAGCGCTTCTCGATCATTCTCAAGTTAAATAGCAGTCTTAAGGCATAGCGCGCCGTTCTCGAGGGAAGATAACTCTCTTGTACAATTTGCTGCTGAGTAAGTGCACCATTGTATTCCAATACCTTTAAGACGAGCTTAGCACTGGGCGGTAGGTCTTCGATTTGCTTATGCCGCGTATTAACAGCAAAGACGTCACTCATTTTAACTCACCCTTTTTTTAATAACAGTGTTATTAACATAGCTATATATAATCCTTGCGCATTATTTATTATAGGATGTATAGTGAAAAGGTTATGGAGCATTTTCGCAATCCAAGAAATATTGGTGAAATTTCAAATGCAGATGGAATTGGCATAGTTGGCAATCCAGTATGCGGGGATCTCATGAGCATTTACATAAAAGTTAAAGATAACAAACTGCAAGATGTAAAGTTCATGACATTTGGTTGCGGTGCTGCAATTGCAACAAGTTCAATGATTACGGAGTTAGCTAAGGGAATGAGCCTTGAGGAAGCGCTGAAAATTACAAAGCACGATATTGCTCACGCCTTAGATGGCTTGCCTCCCATTAAAATGCATTGCTCAAATTTGGCAGCCGAGGCACTGCACGCAGCGATAAAAGATTACTTGAGAAAAAGGAGTGAATGAAATGAAACTTCCGTGCGAGATCATTGCTAGAGATATATTACCAGTGCTGCGAGCACTTATCGCAGTTGATTTAGTCAAATCCCATGGGTTTTCTCAGCATCACGCTGCTATATTGCTTGGAATAACTCAACCCTCGGTGAACTACTATCTTAATGCAAAAAGAGGAAAAGGAGAGAAATTAAGTGAAGAAATGAGCTTGAAGCCATTTGCAAGGCAAATTGCAAAGCAGCTTGCTAAGGGTAAAACTTCCTCAGTTGAGATAATTCGCCAAATTTGCGATAATTGCATGGAAATAAGAGCAAAAAATTTAATTTGCACAGCTCATAAAAAAGCATTCCTTTCCCTTAAAGACAAAGAATGTACCATTTGCGCAGATATATTGCGATCAAAGCCTTGATTTGAAACGCAAATCATGCGCTAGTTAGCTGCGCTAGTTTTAAGCTGGCTTGCTGATCATCGCTCCCGCTCACAATAAAAACAAGCTCTTCTTTCTGCCAGATATATTTATAGATGAATTTTTGGGCATTTGGATCTGGGTAATCTCCTAAGATTTGAGTTGCGGTATGACCATTGAAAGTCATAATACTAAATCTTGCAAAAGGAAAGTTTGAGGGGAACTCCGGGAAGAGGGACTTGAAATTCTTTGTTGCATTGCTAGCATCAGCTGCTGAGGCGCATTTGATCACTAATATATATCCATCAACTGGAGCAGATTCAATAGAGTAATATCCCTTAACCGCACTGAACACCTTTACCTCGAATTCTCCCATTATTAATTCAGCCACAGATGTATCATTCAATACGCCAGCTAGCTTGAAATTCTTGGGAAGCTCTATTGTTGGGATATCGCTCTAGCTCACCCTCAATTTGAGGTGGCTGAGATATGCAACCTAATACTGACAATAATATCAAATTTATAGCGATAAACAACTTCTTCATCCCATCGCCTCGAAGGAATATTATTTTCAACTCAATTGTTAATAACTTGTCGGTCGATGGGTTGACAGCATCGCGATTTATTTCCAAACTTTCTACAAGCAATAATATAATAATCTTTTGT